>NZ_CALLVU010000053.1 GCF_938015485.1 uncultured Lachnoanaerobaculum sp.
GAAGTCGAATTCGGATAATTTCAGAGAGTCCTCTATACAAGGTGTTATAAAGCGAATCAAGGCAAAAGGTGCCAAACTAGTTATCTACGAGCCTACACTTGAAGACGGTACCACTTTTTTCGGAAGCAGAATTGTGAATAATATTGAAGCCTTTAAAGAAGAAAGTGATGCTATTATTGCCAACAGATATGAAGAATGTCTAAATGATGTAAATACAAAAGTATATACAAGAGATTTGTTCGGAAGAGACTAGACGGCAAATGTATGTTGATATACTATATAAATGGTTTATAATGTAATGGATATATTTGTTTTGACGCCATACAGTTATAAAACTTGGTTTTATGCAGATATCATATGATAAATGATGTGTAGAGAATATTCGATTGATTTTAAAGGGGGTATTTATGAATAGTAATTGTGCATTTATCAGTAATGATGACGGGTTTACTATATTTAAATATGACAACTATACAATTAGGTTTAAAGCTCCATATTCTCTTGAGAGGTATACAGATATTGTGGAATGGGATAACGGGTATCTGGTCATTATGGCAAAATATGCACATAATAAAGAGAGTGAAGAAGAGTATATTGACCTGGTTCCAATACTTGAAAATCTTTATATAGAGCCTGATGTCTTTTTGAAGCCTATTAAGGAGGTAAGGATAGATTATGATTGATATAAAAAAAATAGCTGATGAGGCGGATCCATTTTATTCAGATAAAAAATATGTCAAGACTTAGAGAGTCTATAAGGCAGGTAAGAGATGGAGAAAAGAAGTTAACTGAGCATGAAATATAGAGGTATAGTTTATGCAAAAATAAACAATCGGCTGTAGGAATTTCCTACAGCCCCACTTTTATATCCTTATATTTTCTCTTGCCTCGCGGTTTATCGGCAGCGGTATCTTTGCGTAGATAAGCTGGTAGATAACGTATGATAGGATGGTGGCACCTACCACATCAAGGAAAGAGTGTTGTTTTAAAAACAGTGTTGACAGGCATATGGATATCATTATTACAAATGATATTACCTTTACCTTCATGTTGTTGTAGAAGAATCTTGACCTTACAACGGCTACATGAGTGGCTATTGAGTTGAAGACATGAATACTTGGAAACACATTGGTAGGCGTATCACTTCTGTAGATGAAGGCTACCAATTGTGTAAATATATTTTTGTCCGGGTTAAGGTTCATCGGTCTTAAATTGGTTCCGTTCGGAAATATCTGGCAGATGAACAGTGAGATGCTCATGCCGAGCGCCAGGTACAGGCCGAATCTGTAAAACTCATCCACATCTTTGAAAAAGAAAAAGATTAGCACGGATGATACATATATAAACCAAATGAAGTATGGGATGATGAAGTATTCGTTGAACGGAATAAGATCATCTACCCAAGTGTGCATTATATGATAGTCACTGACTACAGTTCTCTCAAGATACATATACCATGGTAAATATATGAAACTATATAAAAAAACCCATGCGTGTTTATACTTTCTCAAAAAATCTGTTATTTTTTTCATAGTATCTCCCCTATTTATTTTACATATCAATAGATATTTTCTAATTGATTGTATAGCCATATGAAAAATAATTCAAGTAAATTGGCAAAACAGATATTACAATTTCTTGAAGAAAAAATAAAAAAGCACTGCATCAGTGCTTTTCTATTATATATTTTGCCTCATCCTCGCTTATACCGCAATCTGTAGCACTCCATCCGTTTTTCAAAAGTCCGTATATTCTAAGCTCACGGTCACTGAGATCGCTCTTTTTTTTAGATAAATGAACTCTGATTGAGATGATAATTATAAGAAGCAGTATAATGCCTGCGATGCCGCCTCCTATAATCATGTTTTTCTTTGAAATACTAAGCATTACATTTGAAAAACCTTGAGTACCTGTATTAGCGGTACTTGTAGGGTTCGAATTATTAGTTGCGGTTGAAGCGGTCTCACCGGTATTATTATTTGAGTTTATCTCATAGCTTGCATTCTTTTTTGCAATTATATCTACAGAACCTACAGGCCTGCCGTTATATTTATAATCTATCTTACAAAGTGAATTGGAGGTAGGGCTTTCAGACTGCTCAAAGTCCATAGCCGACTCCACTTCAGATACATCCGCATCATTTGGAAGTGTTATGGATGCGTTGTCATCAGGCTCTATAGTGTATTCATTAAAATTAGGTATCAGTGCAAGATTGCTTTTAAAGTTTGTACCGATATCTGATGATTTAAGTTTTACATTTTTGAAGTTTGCAAAACCGAAATCAAGCAAGCTCTGTGTATCCACATAATGTGTCTTGTTTCCGTTCAGTACTACTGTAATAAGTCCTATCTTGTCGGTTCTTGCATAGGTCACCAGTGTATTTCCAGCCAAGGTGGTATAGCCTGTCTTTCCGCAGATGGCGTTTTGGTAGTAATTACCCGAGTTTTTCCTCAGCATGGAGTGGTGACTGTAAAGCGTCTGACCGGTAGGTACTCTGCTTGTAGGCGGCAAATTATAATATGTTGCGGAGTCAATCTCCGTAACGGTAGGATTTTTGAATGCCGCGCGACTTATAAGTGCGTAGTCATAGGCACTTGTGTAGTGTTCGGGGTTGTTCAGACCGCTTGGATTTGCAAAGTGTGAATCCTTGCATCCGAGTGAAGCGGCCTTATCATTCATCATTTTTGCAAAGGCTTCTATGCTTCCTGCAGTATGCTCAGCCAGTGCATTGGCGGCCTCGTTTGCAGACTGTAAAAGCATGGCATATAGGCAATCCCTTACGGTAAGGGTATCACCTGCATCTATGCCTGCACTTGATGAACCGGGTTCCACATTGTATACTGCGTTTTTTGAAAAAGTTACCGTGTCATCCAAGTTACAATTCTCGACCACTATCAGTGCTGTCAAAAGCTTGGTAATACTGGCAGGATAGTAGTGCTCATGCATGTTTTTACCATATATAACCGCTCCGGAGTCGGCATCCATAAGTATGGCGCCTTCTGATAAAACATTTACATTTTCAGGCCAGTCCACATATGCAAATGTATTCATCGGCATGCTAAATACGGTAATCAATGTTAAAAAAAGTATTAGAGTTAATTTTTTTAGGTTTTTTATTTTTGCGTTCATTCTTATATTATGCATCTATTGTTTAAATTAGTAAAGTAAAAGAATTATGAATATTTACAGCTGAATATTTTCAAAGCTGATAAAGTTTTACGAATTATCAATTCCATATTGCGGGCAGGACAAAGAAATATTATAATAGAAATACTGCATTGCGATTTTCAAATGAGATATCGCATTTTTTATGTAAGATATATTGCTTTTGTGAAAGGGAAAGATATGAAATATGATGTAATGATAATAGGAGCAGGTCCGGGAGGAATCTTTTCTGCTTATGAACTTATAACTCAGGACAGCTCACTAAAAATTGCAGTCTTTGAGTACGGTAATCCTCTTGAGAAGAGGCATTGTCCGATAGACGGCGATAAAATAAAGTCCTGTATCAATTGTAAGAGTTGCGGTATTATGAACGGTTTCGGTGGTGCAGGTGCATTCTCGGACGGAAAGTACAATATCACAAATGAGTTCGGAGGTACTTTGCACGAGTATATCGGAAAGAAAAAGGCCATTGAGCTTATGCACTATGTTGACGGTATCAATGTAAAATACGGCGGAGGCAAGACAAAGCTTTATTCCACAGCCAACTCCGATATAAAGAGACTTTGTCTTCAGAACAATTTGCATTTGCTTGATGCAAGCGTTCGTCACCTTGGAACCGATATAAACTATGAAGTGCTTGAGAACATCTACAATTATCTTAAGGATAAGGTGGAATTCCATTTCTCAACACCTATAAAGAAAATAGAAAAGCTTGAGAAGGGATATAAGATTTACTCAAAGGATAATGAGTTTGAGGGTGATAAGTGTATAGTATCTGTAGGTAGAAGCGGAAGTAAGTGGATGGAACAAATCTGTAAGGAACTGAAGATCCCTACCAAGTCAAACCGTGTGGATATCGGTGTGAGAGTGGAGCTTCCTGCAGAAATATTCAGACATCTTACAGACGAGCTTTATGAGAGTAAGATTGTATACAGAACCGAGAAGTATCAGGATCTTGTAAGAACCTTCTGTATGAATCCTAAGGGTGCGGTGGTAAATGAGAATACCAACGGCATCGTTACCGTAAACGGACACAGCTATGAAGACCCGGCTCTTCAGACTGAAAATACCAACTTTGCACTTCTTGTTTCAAAGCATTTTACAGAGCCTTTTAAGGACAGTAACGGCTACGGTGAGAGTATTGCCAGACTTTCAAATATGCTTGGCGGCGGTGTAATGGTTCAAAGGTTCGGAGATCTTATAAGAGGTCAAAGAAGTAGTGCCGGCAGAATCAATAAGTCATTTATGACTCCGACTCTTAGCGCCACTCCTGGAGATTTGTCTTTGGTTATTCCGAAGAGAATTCTTGACGATATTATCGAGATGATCTATGCGCTTGATAAGATTGCACCGGGTACTGCAGGTGATGAGACATTGCTTTACGGTGTTGAAGTTAAGTTCTACAATATGGAGGTTGAGCTTGATAACAATCTTGAGACCATCCATAAGGATTTGTATGTAATAGGTGACGGCAGCGGTGTTACACATTCACTTTCACATGCTTCTGCAAGCGGTGTATTTGTGGCAAGACATATATTAGGAAAGTAAATAGATAAAAAATATATATAGATAATAGCAATGAATATATCTATAAAACGAATATATAACATAAATATATTCAAAAAAGCTATATAAAATACATTATTTTTAGTGCAGATACCCAAAATCTGCACTTTTTTTAGTATACAAAAATATTTTTCAGTGTTAGAATATATGAAAAAGTTTTTTGGAGGAAATTATGAACATCAAAAGTGAAATAAGTGCTGACAAGGTAAGACAGGACGCTGAGGACAATTACAGAAACGGATATTTTTGCTGCGAAGCTCTAATGGCGGCAATTGTAGACAATTTTGAGATGGATGTACCGAGAGAGGTTATAGCTATGTCGTCAGGTATGGCTGTAGGCGCAGGAAAGAGCGGATGTATGTGCGGCGCTCTAAACGGCGGAATCATGGCCCTCAGTATGGTATTCGGAAGAACCGAGCAGAACGGTCCGAAGGATCCTAAGGTTGTGAAGTGTATGGAGCTCACACATGAACTTCACGACTATTTCAGAGAGGCAAACGGAAAGCATTCAAACTGCTGCAGAGTACTTACAAGAGAGTTTGATATGGGTGCGGGAGAACATAAGGAGCAGTGCATCAGATTTACAGGAATTGCCGCCAAGAAAGTTGCGGAGATTATAATTAGAGAAAAGGGATTAAAAAACTTAGACGAAGAGTAAGAGGGTGATATGAATTTTTTGAAACGAGTACCGCTGCCTTTAAGTGGTGTTGCACTTGGATTTGCCGCACTTGGAAATCTGCTTGCAGCTTATAATATGTCTTTTAAGATAATCTGCGGGATTTTGGCTTTTGTAGGACTTTTGTTTGTTGCAGGAAAATATCTGTCAAATCCGCAAGTTTTTGCTACAGATATGAAAAATCCTGTAATTGCAAGTGTTTCAGGCACATATACTATGGCTTTAATGCTTTTGGCAGGTTATATAAAGCCTGTTTTGCCTGCATTTGCCATTGTAGTGTGGTATATAGCGATTGTATTTCATTTTATATTGATAGTATATTTTACACTCAATATAGTTTTGAAGATAAAATTGCCTGATGAGATGATGAAGATTGCAGCCAGCTTTTTTATCGTATATGTCGGAATAGTGGTAGCTTGTGTTACGGCACCGGCTTTTAAAAATATAGCACTCGGTCAGATCTGCTTTTGGATAGGATTTATACTTTATATACCTTTCTTTATATATGTATCATACAGATATATAAAGCTTGGAAATAAAAAGATTGAGGCTAAGGCGCTTGCCTGTATCTATGCGGCACCGGCAAGTCTTTGTGTGGCAGGTTATATAAGTTCGTTTGAGCAAAAGAATATGTCACTGCTTACAGGAATTTATATCTTTTCATTACTTATGTATCTGGTCGGAATAGTGGTTGCGCTGGATCTTTTCGGAAGCTTTTTAAAGAACAAGAATTTTAAGTTTTATCCGAGTTTTGCAGGGCTTACTTTCCCTTTTGTAATCAGTGCTATTGCGACAAAGCAGTTTAATGCGGTGCTTACAAAGGCGGATATACAGATGTCAATAAGACCTGTACTTCCGATGCTTTTTAATATTGAACTTGTAATTGCTATAATCGGAGTGGTATTTGCGGCTCTATGCTTTGCGAAGCATGTGTTTGGTAAAGAAGTTAATAATAAGTAATAGAGTGTTTAGATGAAAAGGCTGACCGATATGGTATCGGGAAGCCTTTTTTTGATGAAATTTTTATTTTATTGTGCTATAATCTTTGCGAAAACTTGGGGACACCGGGTGTCGGTTTTACATAATTTTATGAAAGGTGCATATGGAGAAAAGAGATACAATTACAGAGATATTTGGAGCTAATGTATTCAATGATGAGGCAATGCAGGTATATTTACCGAAGGCGGTATTTAAAAAGTTAAAAAAGACTATTGAAGACGGACTTGAGCTTGACAATGATATAGCGGATTCGGTGGCTCACGGAATGAAAGAGTGGGCTATAGACAGGGGAGCTACACATTATACTCACTGGTTTCAGCCGCTGACAGGTGTAACCGCAGAAAAACATGATTCTTTTATTTCCGCACCGAAAAACGGCAAGGTTATAATGGAGTTTTCAGCAAAAGAGCTTACAAAGGGAGAGTCGGATGCTTCAAGCTTTCCTTCAGGAGGTCTGAGAGCGACATTTGAGGCCAGAGGATATACCGCATGGGATTGTACTTCTCCGGCATTTTTAAAGAAGGATTCACTTGGAGTCACTTTATATATACCTACAGCGTTTTGTTCATATAAGGGTGAGGCGCTTGATAAAAAAACTCCGCTGCTTCGTTCCATGCAGGCTATAAATACACAGGCACTTAGAATACTCAGACTTTTCGGTAACACCACATCACACAGAGTAGTGCCGTCTGTAGGTGCGGAACAGGAGTATTTCATTGTTGACAGGGATAAGTATCTGCAAAGAAAAGACCTTATATATACAGGCAGGACACTTTTCGGAGCGATGCCTCCAAAGGGACAGGAGCTTGAAGACCACTATTTCGGCTCTATCAGAGAGAGAATAGCTTCATATATGAATGATATCAACCATGAGCTGTGGATGCTTGGAGTGCCGGCAAAGACACAGCACAACGAGGTGGCTCCGGCACAGCACGAACTTGCACCTGTATATGAGCAGGTAAATGTAGCCGTAGACCACAATCAGGTGACTATGGAGACAATGAAAAAGGTGGCCGGAAGACATGGACTTACCTGTTTGCTTAATGAGAAGCCTTTTGCAGGTGTGAACGGTTCGGGAAAGCACAACAACTGGTCGCTGACAAGTGATGACGGAATAAATATGTTAAATCCCGGAGATACACCGCATGAGAATATACAGTTTTTACTTGTACTGGCATGTATACTTAAGGCGGTTGACAGGCATGCTGATTTGTTGCGTGAGTCTGCAGCCTGTGTAGGTAATGACCACAGACTTGGAGCACATGAGGCACCTCCTGCAATCATATCGGTATTTTTGGGAGACCAGCTTGAGGATGTTATAGATCAGCTTTGTTCTGTAGGTGAGGCTACACATTCCATTCAGGGCAGCAAGTTAAGAACAGGTGTGGCCACATTGCCGAACTTTGAAACGGATGCTACGGACAGAAACAGAACATCACCTTTTGCATTCACCAACAATAAGTTTGAGTTCAGAATGGTAGGTTCTTCAGATTCCATAGCTTCTCCGAATATTGTACTAAATACTATAGTGGCGGAAAGCTTTAAGGAAGCTGCAGATATACTTGAAGCGGCCGAGGATTTTGATGAAGCCGTACATGATATGATAAAGCAGCTTTTTACTGCTCATCGAAGGATTATATTTAACGGAAACGGATATTCAAAGGAATGGGTAGAGGAGGCCAAAAAAAGAGGACTGTCCAATCTGCCGAGTATGATTGACGCTATTCCTGCTTTGGTTTCTGAAAGTTCAATAAAGCTTTTTGAGAGTTTTGAGGTGTTTACAAGAAAAGAGCTTGAGTCAAGGGTCGAGATAGAGTATGAGGCATATTCAAAGGCAATCAATATAGAAGCAAAGGCTATGATTGATATTGCAGGAAAGTCTATAATACCTGCGGTTATAAGGTATACAACAAGGCTTGCAGACTCTATTATAAAGTTAAAGACCGCTATGAGCGATATAGAGACTTATGCACAAAGCTCTATTCTTATAGATGTGAATGAGCATTTAAAGAGTGCAAAGCTGGCACTTGAAAACTTGATAAAGCTTATGGATGATGCAGGTGAGGTTGTAGGCATAGATAAGCATGCAAGATATATGAGAGAAGTGATTGTACCGGCTATGGAAGAGCTGAGAAAGCCTATTGATGAACTTGAGATGATAGTGGATAAGGAGCTTTGGCCTATGCCGAGCTACGGCGATCTTTTATTTGAGGTGTAATGATGATAAAGGCTGTTGTTTTTGACTTGGACGGAACACTACTTAATACATTGGAGGCATTGTCATATTGTATGAGCCTTACAATGGAGCATTTCGGACTTAAAAAGATAGATAGGGAACATACAAGATATTTTGTAGGTGAGGGTGCAAGAAAGTTTGTAGACAGGTCTTTGATATATAACGGAGACAAGGAACTTAAACTGGCAAATGAAGCATACAAAGTATATGATGAGATTTTTGCAAGAGACTGTTTAAAGGATGTCAAGCCTTATGAGGGCATTTTAGAACTTTTGAGTGATTTAAAAAAGCTTGATATAAAGACTGTGGTACTATCAAACAAATCGCAGTCCGGAGTCGAAAAAAATATTCATACGATTATCGGAGAGGGAGTATTTGACCGTATATACGGAGAGAGACCGGGAATTCCGAAAAAACCGGATCCTACCGCATTGAATCTTATAATAAAGGAACTTGGATTTTCAAAAGATGAGATTCTCTATGTAGGTGATACCGCTACAGATATGAAGACCGCTCTTAGTGCGGGAGTGACAAGTATCGGAGTGCTTTGGGGCTTTAGAGATGAGAACGAGCTGAGAGAGAATAAAGCCGATTATATCGTGAAGAGTCCTTGTGAGATACTTGAGATAATAAAAAAATATAAGGCTTTATCTTAAAATTTAAAATAAAGCCTAATGTTTATTCTTTTATCATTGATATAAATTTGATAAGTGAGGGATTGAAATTCTTCTCATCGTAGAGGAATACAATCTCTCTTTTCGGTATATAAAGGTCAGGCGGCATTTCGATTTCAATCAATGTGCCTTCCTCCAATTCTTTTTGTATAAATTCTTTGATAACACAGGCTATACCGATGCCGGTCTTTGCAAACTCTATCAAAAGTTCCATATTTCCGGTCTCTATGGATTGGTTGAGTTGTAATTTTGAACCCTCTATACAGCTGTCTATAAATCTTCTTGTGGCGTTATTTTTGTCAAGCATCATTATATTGCCGTCTCTAAGCGGGTCGAAGTTGTTGTTGAAGATATGCTTTAAGCTGCCAAGATATGCAGGTGATGCGACAAATATATCATGTATCTCCATAATGCTGATATATGACATGCTCTGTGTTCTGGCAGGTTTTGCTACAAGTCCTATATCTATCTTGTTTTCCGAGAGAAGAAAAGAGGTTTCATCGGATGACTGTGTAAAAATACTTACCATTGTATGCGGGTTTTCTTTCATAAACCTGTTCAAATATGGGAGCAGTATATATTTGCAAAGAGTATTGCTTGTACCGACAGTTATTTTGCCTATATTAAATTGTTTTATTTTGGCAAGATGAGTCTCACCTGCTTCTATGGCAGAGAAAGCATTCTGCAAATATTCATAGAATATCTGTCCCTCAGGTGTGAGGCTTACTCCCTTTGATGTTCTTGTAAAAAGGGCAATTTCAAGGTTTTCTTCTAATCTGAGAATAGATTTTGAGATGGCGGGCTGACTTATATAAAGAAGTTTGGCAGCTTTTGAGATACTGCCGGCTTTTGCCACTTCAAAAAATATTCGATACTGTGCTAAGTGCTGTTCCATATTCCTCCGGATAAAAATAAAATCAGTATAACTATATGTAATACTTGATATATTTAATTTATATCGCTATTATATCATTTGATATGTTACAATCAACATTATTTGAAAGAAAAGAGGAAAAATTTATGGGAATGACTATGACACAGAAGATTTTAGCTGCCCATGCAGGTCTGGACTTCGTGGAGCCGGGCCAACTTATCGAGGCGGATTTGGATCTTGTGCTCGGAAATGACA
Organism: uncultured Lachnoanaerobaculum sp.; assembly: GCF_938015485.1. Classification (GTDB taxonomy): domain Bacteria; phylum Bacillota; class Clostridia; order Lachnospirales; family Lachnospiraceae; genus Lachnoanaerobaculum. The sequence continues at coordinate 10,446 of NZ_CALLVU010000053.1, forward strand.
TCACATCGCCTGTAGCAATAAATGAGATAAAGAAATTTGAAAAAAAGGATGTGTTTGACGGCGGTAAAATAGCGCTTGTAATGGATCACTTTGCTCCTAATAAGGATATCAAGTCGGCACAAAACTGTAAGACTTGCAGAGATTTTGCAGATGAAAACAGTATAGTAAATTTCTTTGATGTAGGCAGAATGGGTATTGAGCATGCACTTTTGCCTGAGCAGGGGCTCACTGTTGCAGGAGATTGTATAATCGGTGCAGACTCACATACATGTACATACGGAGCGCTTGGAGCATTCTCAACCGGTGTGGGTTCTACAGATATGGCTGTAGGTATGGTGACAGGTAAGGCATGGTTTAAGGTGCCGAGTGCCATTAAGTTCAACTTAAAGGGCAAGTTAAATAAAGATGTATGCGGTAAGGATGTAATACTTCATATAATAGGGAAGATTGGTGTAGACGGCGCACTCTACAGATCAATGGAATTTGCAGGAGAGGGTGTATCATCACTTTCTATGGATGACAGATTTACTATCTGCAATATGGCAATAGAAGCAGGCGGAAAAAACGGTATTTTCCCTGTAGATGATATAACTTTGGATTATATTAAGGAACATTCAAACAGAACTCCTAAGATTTTCAAAGCGGATGAGGATGCCGTATATGATGAGGTAATAGATATTGATTTGTCTGTACTTAAGCCTACAGTTGCATTCCCGCATCTGCCTGAGAATACAAAGGAAATAGGAACTTTCGGTTATATCAAGATTGACCAGGCTGTAATCGGTTCATGTACAAACGGTCATATTTCAGATCTCAGAAGTGCGGCGGCACAGATGAAGGGCAAGAAGGTAGCCAAGAATGTCAGATGTATTGTAATTCCCGCAACACAGGAGATTTATAAGCAGGCAATCAAAGAGGGACTTGTAGATATCTTTATTGATGCCGGTGCAATAGTTTCAACTCCTACCTGCGGACCTTGCCTCGGCGGATATATGGGAGTTTTGGCGGCAGGTGAGAGATGTGTCTCCACTACAAACAGAAACTTTATAGGTAGAATGGGTCATGTGGATTCCGAGGTTTATCTGGCATCTCCGGCAGTGGCTGCAGCAAGTGCCATAGCAGGTAAGATAGTAGGACCGACAGTTTAGGATAGGAGAGAAATATGGAAGCAAGAGGTCATGTATTTAAGTACGGTGAAAATGTAGATACTGATGTTATAATCCCTGCAAGATACCTTAATGCAACAACAGGTGAGGAACTTGCAAAGCATTGTATGGAAGATATCGATAAGAATTTTGTAAATAAGGTGCATAAGGGTGATATAATTGTAGCGAGAAAAAATTTCGGCTGCGGATCATCCAGAGAGCACGCACCGCTCGCTATAAAATCAAGCGGAGTAAGTGTGGTAATTGCAGATACATTTGCAAGAATCTTTTACAGAAATGCTATCAATATAGGACTTCCGATTATTGAAAGTCCTGATGCTGCAGCAGAGATAAATGAAGGTGATGATGTAAAAGTAGACTTTGATACAGGTATAATAACCGATATCACTACAGGAAAGACATATAAGGGTCAGGCATTCCCTGAGTTTATGCAAAACATTATCAATGCCGGCGGACTTATAAATTATGTAAACAATAAGAATAAATAATAACTAAAGGGGCTGAAAATCAGCCCCCCTTTTTTATTTATCTTTATTTATTTGTGCCATCTTCATAGCCCTTACCTTTAGAGGAAGTCCGAACAATGTGATGAAACCGTCGGCGTCGTGGTGGTCATATAAATCACCTGTAGTAAATGATGCAAGGGATTCCGAATAGAGTGAGTACGGAGATGTTGTACCGGCCTTTATAATATTACCCTTATAAAGCTTTAATTTCACTTCACCTGTCACATACTTTTGTGTGGATTCCACAAAGCTTTGTATAGCTTCACGAAGAGGTGTGAACCATTTGCCTTCATAAACTATCTGTGCAAACTTGTTTCCCATATCTTTCTTCACTTCAAATGTCGCCCTGTCAAGAACAAGCTCTTCAAGTGCGTTATGAGCTTCCATAAGGATGGTTCCGCCCGGAGTCTCGTATACTCCCCTTGACTTCATACCTACAACACGGTTTTCCACTATATCAATAATACCGATACCGTTTGCACCGCCAAGCTCGTTTAATTTGGTGATAATCTCTGAAACTTTCATCTTCTCACCGTTTAGAGCTACAGGAACACCTGCCTCAAAGCTTAAGGAAATCTCGGTTTCTTTATCAGGTGCCTTTTGAGGTGTCACACCAAGCATCAGTACATGGTCGTAATTAGGTTCAAGTGAAGGATCTTCAAGCTCAAGTCCTTCATGGCTGATATGCCAAAGGTTACGGTCACGGCTGTAGCTTGAGTCTGCCGAGAACGGAAGATCGATACCATGTGCCTTGCAATATGCTATCTCATCTTCACGAGACTGCATTGTCCAGATATCGGTCATACGCCAAGGTGCGATGATCTTAAGATCGGGTGCCAAAGCCTTGATACCAAGCTCAAATCGAATCTGGTCGTTTCCTTTTCCTGTAGCACCGTGGCAGATTGCAACTGCGCCTTTTCTTGCAACTTCCACAAGTTTCTTTGCAATACCCGGCCTTGCCATAGAAGTTCCAAGCAGATATTTGTTTTCATATACGGCACCTGCCTGTACACATGGAACGATATATTCGTCACAGAACTCATCAATCATATCTATAATGTAAAGTTTTTCCGCACCTGAGAGTTTGGCACGCTCTTCAAGGCCGTCAAGCTCATTGCCCTGACCGCAGTCTATACAACAACAGATGACATCATAATTAAAATGTTCCTTCAACCAAGGTATAATAGCGGTAGTATCAAGACCGCCTGAATATGCCAATACAACTTTTTCCTTTGCCATAAAGCCTCCTATGTATAAAAATACGAATAAAATATAGTGATATACTTTATATATGCTGTTTGCTATAAAATATGTTTATAAATATACAATAAAAAAGAATATTATGCAAGTACATTTTTCTTTTTATATAAATAAATTTTTCTGTACTTGCTTGGAATCAGATTGGTTTCGGCTTTAAAAATCCTGTATAGTATCTCCTAAGCATATATTTTATAAGTGCTTTAAGGCAAAAAAATATAAATATCAAGAAAAATAAAAAATCACTTGACAAATATAATTAAATGGATTATTATAAACCTATAAAACAAGTAGGAAAACAGGAATACAGAAAATGGAGGTTTGTATGTCTAGAGTTTATAAGAGCAGCAGCGAGTTGATTGGTAACACACCACTTTTGGAGGTGTCAAATATAGAGAATGAGCTTGGACTTAAGGCTAAGGTTTTGGTTAAGCTTGAGTACTTTAATCCGGCAGGTTCCGTAAAGGACAGAATAGCACTTGCTATGATAGAGGCGGCTGAGAAGGCAGGAAAGTTAAAGCCGGGCGCAACTATCATCGAGGCTACATCGGGAAATACAGGAATCGGTCTTGCTTCAGTAGGTACATCAAAGGGTTATAAGGTAATTCTTACAATGCCTGAGACTATGAGTGTTGAGAGAAGAAACATTCTTAAGGCTTATGGAGCTACTATAGAGCTTACAGAAGGTTCAAAGGGAATGAAGGGTGCTATTGCAAAGGCTGAGGAGCTTGCAGCAAGCATTGAAGGAAGCTTTATTCCTGCACAGTTTGACAATCAGGCAAACCCTGCAGTACATAAGGCAACAACAGGTCCTGAGATCTGGAATGATACAGACGGTGAGGTTGATATCTTTGTAGCAGGTATCGGTACAGGCGGTACTATTACAGGTGTAGGTGAGTTCCTTAAGGAGAAAAAGCCGAGTGTTAAGGTTATTGCTGTAGAGCCTACAGGTTCACCTGTACTTTCAGAAGGAAAGAGCGGCCCACATAAGATTCAGGGTATCGGTGCAGGATTTATTCCTAACACACTTAATACAAAGGTCTATGATGAGATAATCACAGTTGAGAACGAAGAGGCTTTTGAGTACGGCAGACTTATGGCGTCAAGAGAGGGTGTACTTGTAGGTATATCTTCAGGTGCGGCATTATTTGCAGCTATCAAGGAAGCAAAGAAGCCTGAGAATGAGGGAAAGACAATAGTTGCTCTTTTACCTGACAGCGGTGACAGATATTTCTCAACACCTTTATTTACAGAATAATATTTTATCCCCTTTTACATTGTCAGGTAAAAGGGGATTTTTGTATACAAGTGTCTCCGGGATTGCGATAGATTTATATCAATGATATAATGATATCTTAGTTAATAAAGCAAGAGATGGGAGAAACTTATGTCGGAAGAGATTAAGAATACTGAGACAGTTTCAAAGAATTTTATTGAGATAGAGATAGACAAGGACCTTGCGTCCGGGAGATTTGATCATGTACAGACCAGATTTCCGCCGGAGCCTAACGGATATTTACATATAGGTCATGCAAAGTCGATTATCTTAAATAATGATATTGCAAAAGAGTATAACGGAAAGTTCAACTTAAGATTTGATGATACCAATCCTACCAAGGAAAAGGAAGAATTTGTCAATTCAATCATTGAGGATGTTAAGTGGCTTGGAGGAGAGTTTGAGGACAGACTTTTCTTTGCATCAAACTATTTTGAAGAGATGTATGAGAAAGCCGTAATGCTTATCAAAAAAGGTAAGGCTTTTGTCTGTGACTTAAGTGCGGATGAGATAAGAGAGTACAGAGGTGACTTTAAGACTCCGGGTAAGGAGAGCCCTTATAGGAACAGATCTGTTGAAGAGAACTTAAAACTTTTTGAGGATATGAAAAACGGCCTCTTTGAGGACGGAAGCCATGTACTTCGTGCAAAGATAGATATGGCGTCACCTAATATCAATATGAGAGACCCTGTAATTTACAGAGTGGCAAGAATGACTCATCACAATACAGGTGACAAGTGGTGTATCTATCCGATGTACGATTTTGCACATCCTATAGAGGATGCCATCGAGGGTATTACACACAGTCTTTGTACACTTGAGTTTGAGGACCACAGGCCGCTCTATGACTGGGTTGTAAGAGAATGTGAGTACAAGAATCCTCCGAGGCAGATAGAATTTGCAAAGCTTTATCTTACAAATGTGGTTACAGGTAAGAGATATATAAAAAAGCTTGTAGAAGACGGTATAGTGGACGGATGGGACGATCCGAGACTTGTCTCAATTGCGGCGCTCAGAAGAAGAGGTTATACTCCTGAGTCTATCAGAAACTTTGTAAAGCTTGCAGGTGTCTCAAAGGCCGATTCATCTATAGAGTCCGCAATGCTTGAGTATTGTATAAGAGAAGACCTTAAGCTTAAGAAGTCAAGAATAATGGCTGTACTTGATCCTATAAAGCTTATAATAGACAATTATCCTGAAGGTCAGTCCGAATTATGCACAATGCCTAACAACCTTGAAAACCCTGAGCTTGGTGAAAGAGAGATAGAATTCGGAAGAGAACTCTATATTGAGAGAGAGGACTTCATGGAAGTTCCTCCAAAGAAGTACTTCAGACTCTTCCCCGGAAATGAAGTAAGACTGATGGGTGCTTATTTTGTGACCTGTACTTCTGTAGAAAAGGATGAAAACGGCGAGATTATTGCAGTTCATGCAACCTATGATCCTGAAACCAAGTCGGGTTCGGGATTCAATGCCAGAAAAGTAAAAGGAACAATACATTGGGTAAATGCAAAGACCGCACTTAAGGTTGAGATGAGACTTTATGAGAATATCGTTGACGAGGAGAAGGGTAAGCTTGATGAGAACGGAAATCTTAACCTCAATCCGAACTCACTTACAATACTGAAAGATTGCTATGTTGAAAGCTGCCTTAAGGATGCAAAGGCATATGACAGCTTCCAGTTTGTAAGAAACGGTTTCTTCTGTGTGGATGCAAAGGACTCAAGGCCTGACGCACTTGTATTCAACAGAATTGTTTCACTCAAAAGTTCATTCAAGCTTCCTAAGAATGACTGATGGAGCTTCTTATAGATTTAAGAGCCGATTGCCCGATATATGAGCAAATCTATGAATTTATAAAGAATGAAATAAAAAGCGGACAGATTTTACCTGATACCAAACTTCCGTCCACAAGAAGGCTTTCACAGAGCCTTAAGATATCAAGGACTACAGTGGTCAATGCATATGAACAGCTTTCGGCTGAAGGCTATCTAAGGTCAAGAGGCGGCAGCGGCTATATTGTAAATAAGCTTGACGACATGGATATTTTAAAAAAGGTACCGGATAAAGGTGAGAGGTCACATTACATAATTTCAAGTTGTAAGACCGATAGTAAGGAAGATGATAATTTAATTGACTTTTCTCCGACAAAAATCGATTCAAAGAGTTTTCCGTATGCTTCGTGGAGAAGTATTGCAAGAAAAGTATTTTCAAATGACAGCTCGGATGTATTCAAGGCAGGAGATAAGCAGGGCGAGTACGGACTGAGAGTACAGATAGCGGATTATTTGCATACGGCCAGAAGAGTGGAATGTACTCCGCAAAACATCATAATAGGTGCCGGAAGTGAGTATCTTATATTGCTTTTGGGGCTTTTACTCGGGAGAAAGCGTATAGCGCTTGAAAATCCCGGTTATATCAAGGCAAGACAGATTTTTGAATCTATGGAATGGGATATTATAAGCGTTGATATGGATGATGAAGGTATGGATATAGACAAACTTGAAAGCGGTAAGGCTGATATTTGCTATTTGATGCCTGCCAACCAATATCCTACCGGTGTTATAATGCCTATAAAAAGAAGAAGAGAGCTGATTGCATGGAGTTATGAAAAGGCGGGCAGATATATTATAGAGGATGATTATGACTCCGAGTTTCGCTTTGTAGGTAAACCCATACCTGCAATGCAGGGGCTTGATCCGCAAAAAGTTATATATATAGGTACATTTTCAAAGTCTGTTGCACCTGCAATAAGGGTTGCATATATGGTGCTTCCGGATGAACTTATAAAAGAGTATGAGTCAAGGCTTGATTTCTTTTCATGTACAGTGCCGAGGTCCGATCAGGATATACTTGAAATATTTATAAAAGAGGGGTATTTTGAGAGGCATCTGAACAGGATGAGGACTAACTACAGAATCAAAAGAGATATTCTGATAGAAAGTGTAAAAAAGCACCTGCCCAGGTCGAAAGTTGTGGAAAACAATTCGGGGCTTCATATCTTAATGACTTTGGAAGACTTAAGTGAAAAAGAAATACTTGACTGCGGAGTAAAGGCAGGGGTAAGGTTTTATCCCATATCGGTTTTTTATACCGGTAAGAATATAAAGAAATCAACTGTCCTGGTAGGTTTTGCCTCATTGACGGAAGATGATATAAAAAAAGGAATAAAAGATTTTTCCGAATTAGAGGAAAGAAGAAAGGAGTCTTTATGACAATAAATAAGAATATGACAATAGGCGAGCTTTTAATAACAAATGATTTGATTGCGCCTATGCTTATGAGAGCAGGTATGCACTGCCTGGGATGTCCTTCATCACAGATGGAGACACTTGAAGAGGCTTGCATGGTACATGGAATTGACTGTGATACATTGGTGTCACAGATAAATGAAATACTTGCTACAGTATAAGAAAAGCGCCGTTTGAGTTTAAGCTCAAACGGCGTTTTTGCTTTACATAATCTTTGCGAAGAATGAAGCAAATATAACAGTTATAATACCGGCAACGGCTATGGAGAGTGAACTCATAGCACCTTCGGTTTCACCCATTTCAAGGGCCTTTGATGTACCGATAGCGTGGGCTGAGGCACCGAGGCCGATACCCTTTGCTATAGGGTTTGTAACTTTAAATACTTTGTATACAATGTCAGCCATAACATTTCCGAACACACCTGTTACAATGATGACTGCGGTAGTGATAGTGGAAATACCGCCAAGCTCCTCGGATACGCCGATACCGATAGCAGTGGTGATGGATTTCGGTAACATTGAGACATAGTATTCATGCTTTAAGTGAAAGAGTATTGACATAACAAGTATTGAGATAAGTGATGTCAATACACCTGCTATAAGCCCCGACATAATAGCCTTAAAGTTGTCCTTTAAAAGTGTCAGCTTTGAATAAAGCGGAATAGCAAGTGCTACAGTTGCCGGTGTAAGCAAATAGCTTATATATTTTGAACCGTTATAAAAATCTTCAAACTTGATATGGAATATAACAAGTACAAAGATTACTATAATGATAGAGATTAGCAGCGGATTAAAAGCCGCTATCTTGGTCTTTTGCCTTAAAAATACACCTATTTGGTATGATACAAGGCATAGTAACAGACCGAAAAATACAGAATTACTCAAAAAATCAGTCATTCTTTTTTGCCTCCTCTTGCATTTCTTTTCTTATTTCTTCCTCTCTTTGTTTTTCTTCTTTTTGTACCTTTTTATCAAGTTTTATGACAAATTCAGTCACTTTGGCGGAAACCGCCATTACAAGTATGGTTGAAACAAGAGTCATAATAAGCAAAGGTATAAGCACAGGCTTTAAGCTTGGCCAAACATCAATAAGTCCTGCTGAAGCCGGGATGAACATAAGCGGCATTATGTCAATAAGAAACATTGAGCCGCTTTCCACTTGATGTAATTTAACTTTCTTTGAAACAAGTAAAGCAAGCATAATGACCAGTCCATAGATGCTTGCCGGTATGGGAAGCGGTAAAATTGCTTTTAGCACTTCCCCAAAAAAACTTACTAATAATATAATCAGAAATTGTCTGATAAAACGCATAAACTTCCCTACAATTCTATTAAATTAAAATCTTGCATTGTAGCCGTCATAAGCTGAGCTTCTCTCATATGGCAGCTGAATACTATAATCTGCTCCGGAACATTGTTGGCAATCCATAGTAGTGCAGCTCTAAGTCTGATTGAATCGTAATTTACAAAACTGTCATCAAATATAAAAGGTAATTCCTTGGCGCGATTTTGCATAAGTCTGCCGGCGGCAATTCTAAGCGCCAGATAGACCTGATCCATAGTGCCTGAACTTGCCTGTTCGATAGGAACAAGTCTGTTAGGTGTATTAAGGAATACATTAAAGTTCTCGTCGATAGAGATGGAGTCATATACGCCTCCCGTGATACCCTCAATAAGTTCTGAAGCGTCTTTGTTCAGATACAGACCGAAAGAGTTTTTGATGGTTTCGGAAAGGTTTCTTAGAGTTTCCATTGCAAGATCGATAGCATCTATCTCAAATCTTATCTTATCGTTTTCTGCGATAATATTTTTGAGAGCCGCATTGTCGTCTTTCATCTTTGCAAGCTTTTCCATAAGCTTTTCAAGTTCCCACTCGTTCTGCTTTTTAGCATCAATACCGCTGGCATAGGCGGCTTTTTTTGCACGAAGATTTTCAATATCTACGTTCAATGCCTCACTCTTTGCAATATCGGCAGCCATCTCATCAAAAATACTTATCTTTGAGCTGAGCTTTTTATTGGCACGATGAATATTTTCTTCAGTAATAGAGTCAAATGAACCTACTCTTGCCATTGTAGCCATCAAATTGACCTTAAGTTCCGTCAGATGCCTGTTGTCTTTATTGTATACAGTATAGATATATGCCGCAAATATAAGAGATGCCAAGCATATGATAATGAAAAGCACCATAGCAAAAGGATAGCTTACACCTGTAGATGCGGTAATTATATTGGCCTTACCGGATTTAAAGATATATAGAGACATTATTACACTGAGTATTGATAAAATAAGGAAAATTACGGAATAGACCTTATTTATAGACTTCTTTTCAGATTCATAAGCTGAAAGATAGTCGTTGTAATCCTTGTTCAGCTCATCCTGAAGCTGTACTATAGTGGATTTATCTACAAAGCCGAGGTCTGAAAGATGCTGTCTTTTGGAGGCAATGCTCTCTATCAGAGTCTCTTTTTGAGCATTCAAGTCCATAATTCTTTTATCTGTTATGGCGTCGGCTTCTTTTAATGTCTTCAGATGGCTTGAAAATTCAGGAGAGGAGATTTTCTTTTCCAAAATCCTGATTTCAGTCAGATTCTGGTTATATGTCTTTGCCGCATCAGGATTTAGAGTAGTAGTAAATGCCCTTTTCTTTTCTTTCAAAAAATCCGAAGCCTTATTGATATTCAAAGACATATTTCCTGTGGTATTCATATTTGCAATATAGTTTTTCAGCTCTACTACCATCTTTGCATCTGTAGCGGATTTTAACTGTGAGATACTTACAGTATTTGAGTAGGCTGTCTCAGTAAGTCCGCAAAGTACTTCTTTTAAAAACTCGGATGCGCCCTCAACAGGTTTTCCGTCAGTCTCGTTGATGATTGCAAAGGGGGTGGTGGCGGTCTTTGTAAAATCTCTCTCTATACGATATGCCCTGTCGTGGTATGAGAAGCGAAGATTTCCGCCATATATATCACCGTTACCCCAAGGTTTAAACTTGGTCCATGTATCACTTTTGCTTGCTCTTCCCTTGGCTCTTTCAAGTCCGTAGAGCATTGCTTTGATGAACATAAATATAGTGGATTTGCCGGCTTCGTTGTATCCGTAGACAATATTCATATTGTCGCCGAATGTCAAATCCTTATTTTTGAATTTGCCGAAGCCGTCTATATGTAAGCTGAGCAGTCTCATGTCTTCCCCCTTTCATCAGTAGTTCTGAGAAGTGCGTTGATACCGTAGTATAGCGCCTTTTTATCAAGTTTGCTCATATTCGGTCTGTCAAGCTCACGTATAAAAAATCCTATCATATCTGAAGGATGTTCCGCAAAAAGCTTTGCAAAATCATACTTAGGCTCAGAGTCGTCTATAATTTCTGCAATTCTCAGTGTGGAGGCTAAAGATTCCAAATCAAATTCGATATCAGGATCTCTAAGCCCCTTTATTTTGAATCTGTATATATTTTGTTTACCTTTTTTGTCTATAGTCTCTGTAAGAGAGGTGTGCAGCTCCGAGTTGGTAGTCTCAGGAGTTACATTGATGGTGAGCGATATATATGAAGTATTTGAAATCTTTATAAACTCAAAAGCTTTCATAAGCTTGGTTTCATTGTCAATCTCACCGTAATAAATTCCGTGGTCACCGGTTTCAGTCATATCAAGAGGTTCAGGTGAACCGCAGTACGCCATATGTTTGTCAAAAAGTACCTCATGCTTATGTATATGTCCAAGAGCTATATAAGATGAAGAAATCTTATTGAGTTCATTTTTATCAAACGGCAAATGTGTGGCATCCCCACCATGTAAAAGAAGAATCTTTATTCTGTCGTTTTCACGAATAGAAAGTCCTGAAACGATATTTTCTTTTACCTCCCTGTCATGGTATGAGAAGCCGTAGACCTCCGTATTGATGTCCGGAAAATATACACTGCTGATAGTAGGAGTGGACAAATAAACCACATTCTGCGCCCAAGGGAAGGTAAGTATATTATTGTTTTCTCTTAAGCAGTCATGATTTCCGGCTATGATAACCACCTTTGTATCCGGTATTGTGGAAAAAAGAAAATTGACTTCCTTTAAATCACGACTGAAGGGCTGAGAGTGGAAGAGGTCTCCGGCGATAAGTAAAAGGTCAACTTCACGCTTTTTTGCAACTTCAATAATCTTTTGAAGTGAAGCTTTGACCGCATCCGCCCTTTCCTTGCCCCAAGGTTTATTTGAATCAGGTTTCATACCATAATGAATATCACCTGTATGTATAAATTTCATATGGCTAAAATTTACCTCCCTATTATAATTCGCAATTGCCTACTGTTCTTGGGAATGGAAGTACGTCTCTGATATTTGACATTCCTGTAAGATACATAACGCAACGCTCAAATCCGAGACCGAAGCCTGAATGTCTGGTGGAACCGTATTTTCTGAGGTCAAGATAGAAGTCATAGTCCTTTTTATCCATACCGAGTTCCTCTATTCGTGCTAAAAGCTTATTATAGTCATCCTCTCTTTGGCTTCCGCCCATTATCTCGCCGATTCCAGGAACCAGGCAGTCCATAGCGGCTACAGTCTTTTTATCCTCGTTTTCCTTCATATAAAATGCTTTGATTGCCTTAGGATAATCTGTAACAAAGATAGGTTTTTTAAATACCTGCTCTGTAAGGTAACGCTCGTGCTCCGTCTGAAGGTCACATCCCCATGAAACCTTGTATTCAAAGTTGTCATTGTTTTTTTCAAGTATTTCAACAGCTTCTGTATATGTAATTCTGCCGAAGTTTGACTCTGCGACATGATGTAATCTCTCCAAAAGTCCCTTGTCAACAAACTGATTGAAAAACTCCATCTCAGGTGCCGCATTTTCAAGAACGTAGTTTATTATATACTTTAACATATTTTCAGCCAAATCCATATTGTCGCCAAGGTCGCCGAAAGCAAACTCAGGCTCAATCATCCAAAACTCCGCAGCATGTCTTGTAGTGTTTGAATTTTCAGCTCTGAATGTAGGACCGAAGGTGTAGATATCTCTGAATGCCATGGCAAATGTCTCACCGTTTAACTGTCCTGAAACTGTAAGATTTGTTTCCTTACCGAAGAAGTCCTTTGAAAAGTCCACACTGCCGTCTTTATTAAGGGGGACATTCTTAGGGTCAAGAGTTGTGACTCTAAACATTTCACCGGCACCCTCGGCATCACTGCCTGTGATAATAGGTGTATGAACATATACAAAGTCTCTTTCCTGGAAGAACTTGTGTATAGCATATGCGATAAGAGATCTTACTCTGAATACCGCCTGGAATGTATTCGTTCTCGGACGAAGATGCGGAATGGTTCTAAGATACTCAAGTGTATGTCTTTTCTTTTGAAGAGGGTAGTCGGAAGTTGACTCACCTTCTATATCTATATGTGTAGCCTGAATCTCAAACGGTTGCTTTGCATTAGGAGTTGCAACAAGCATCCCCTTTACAACAAGTGCCGCACCGACATTTATCTTTGTCAATTTATTGAATTCGGGAAGTGTATCATGGTATACGACCTGTATTTGTTCAAAATAACTTCCATCACTTATAACCAAAAAGCCGAATGACTTTGAATCCCTGTTGCTTCTTACCCATCCACCGATTGTGATTTCACTGTCAATATACTTATCCCTGTTTTTGTATATTTCTCTCACTGTTGTCAGCTTCATTAGATTTCCTCCTTAATACCGTTTAGGCATAGATTTAGTAACATCTAATTATAGCATAAAAGACTTTGTTTCGACAACTTAAGAACGAATATTATTTTGTGTTTTGTACGATATAAATGCTTTGGTGGAATTTAACAAAAATACTTTGAAAAATTTGTGCAATTTTTATTGAGAATCTATGTATTGAATAATTGAAAGTTAAGTATGTAGATTGAATATGAAATTTCGCTAAAACTTAGAAAAAATCGTGTTAAAATAAAATCTTTTATTCACAATCGAGTAAATTTGTGCTATAATTCTAAATGTAAACATAAGGAATTAGCATTAGGCAACGAGGTGTGTACATGATTAAAAAGGAAATGATAGCTATGTTGTTGGCAGGCGGACAAGGCAGTCGCCTTGGTGTATTGACACACAATGTAGCAAAACCGGCAGTTTCGTTTGGTGGTAAGTACAGGATTATAGATTTTCCATTGAGCAATTGTATCAACTCAGGTGTTGATACGGTTGGAGTCTTGACTCAGTACCAGCCTCTGAGACTGAATACCCACATCGGAATAGGTATTCCGTGGGATTTGGATAGGAATATGGGTGGTGTAACCGTTTTACCGCCATATGAGAATGCTTCAGGTAGTGACTGGTATTCAGGAACTGCCAATGCAATTTACCAGAATCTTGAATATATGGAGAGTTATAATCCTGATTACGTTTTGATACTTTCGGGTGATCATATATATAAGATGGATTATGAGGTAATGCTTGATTATCATAAAGCAAATAATGCAGACGTGACTATAGCGGCTATGCCTGTTTCGATGGAGGAGGCATCAAGATTTGGAATATTGATAACCGATGAACATAGCAGGGTGACGGAGTTTGAAGAGAAACCTAAACATCCAAGATCCAATCTTGCTTCTATGGGTATATATATTTTCTCATGGAAGGTACTTAGAGATTCTTTGATTGAACTTTCAAATGTACCGGGATGTGATTTTGGTAAACATATTATTCCTCATGTTTTTAATAACGGCGGAAGAATTTTCAGTTACGAGTATAACGGCTATTGGAAAGATGTAGGTACTCTTGAGTCATATTGGGAAGCCAACATGGAACTTGTAGATATTATACCGGAGTTCAACCTTTATGAAGAATACTGGAAGATATATACAAAGGGAGATATTATCACTCCGCAGTATATAGCGGCTACTTCTACTATAAATAAGAGTATCATCGGAGAAGGTGTTGAAGTTTATGGAGAAGTCAACAACTCGGTAATAGGTGCCGGAGTTGTTATTGAAGAGGGGGCTGTAGTTAACGACTCCATAGTTATGAAAGGTAGTAGAATAGGAGCGAACTCCAAAATAAACAAAGCTATTATCGCTGAGAATTCTGTAGTTGGAAAAGATTGCGAGATAGGTGCTTTCGATTATTGCGAAAGCAATTATGATAAAAAAGTATATAATTGTGATCTGGCAGTTATTGGAGAAAAAACAAATATCCCTGATGGCGTGGTTATCGGTAAAAACACGGCTATTTTGGGAAATACAACCATAGATGATTATGTGGACAAGAAACTTTTAAGTGGTGACTTCATTGTAAAGGTAGGTGGCAGGTTATGAGAGCAATAGGAATAGTATTGGCGGGTGGAAACTCAAAGAGAATGAAAGAACTGTCCAACAAGAGGGCTATTGCTGCAATGCCTATCGCAGGAAGCTATAGAAGTATAGATTTTGCACTCAGCAATATGTCAAATTCACATGTACAGAAAGTGGCTGTATTTACACAGTATAATTCAAGATCTCTAAACGAACATTTAAGTTCATCAAAGTGGTGGGATTTTGGAAGAAAACAAGGTGGATTGTTTGTTTTTACACCGACTATCACCGCTGAGAGTTCGGATTGGTATAGAGGTACTGCAGATGCGCTTTATCAAAATCTGATTTTTTTGAAAAGATCTCATGAGCCGTATGTTATTATATGTGCAGGTGACGGTGTATATAAACTTGACTATAATAAAGTATTGGAGTATCATATAGAGAAGAAGGCAGATATTACTGTAGTATGCAAGAAAGCGAATGATACAGAAGATTTGACGAGATTCGGTATGGTTTCAATAAATGATGACGGAAGAATAGTCAGTTTTGAAGAAAAACCGATAGTTACAGATTCTGTAAATATATCTTGTGGTATTTACATTATCAGAAGGAGACAGCTTATTGAATTGATCGAGAGAAGTATAGCGGAGGACAGGTACGACTTCGTAAAAGATATCTTGATCAGATACAAGAATTTAAAAAGAATTTATGCATATAAGCTTAATACATATTGGAGCAATATAGCTTCGGTAGAATCGTATTATAAGACTAATATGGACTTTCTTAAGAAGGAGGTGAGGGATCATTTCTTTGTAGAATATCCCGGCATTTATTCTAAGGTTGACGATTTGCCGCCGGCGAAGTATAATCCGGGGGCTAAGGTGTCAAATTCACTTATTGCAAGTGGCTGTATCATAAACGGTACAGTTGAAAACTCAGTTCTTTTTAATAAATCGTACATAGGAAACGGTTGTATAATTAGGAATTCTGTTATTTTGAATGATGTATACATCGGCGACAATACAGTTATTGAAAATTGTATCGTAGAGAGCCGTGATACAATACGTGCAAATTCGACTTATATTGGGACAGCAGAGCAGGTCAGAATAGTAATAGAAAAAAACGAAAGATACACTCTTTAAGGAGACTAAGGGGGGATTCAAATAATGCAGATTACTGATGTCAGAGTTAGAAGAATTGATAAAGAAGGTAAGATGAAGGCTGTTGTTTCTATCACTTTGGATAATGAGTTTGTTATTCACGATATCAAGGTGATTGAAGGTGAAAAAGGGTTGTTTATTGCTATGCCAAGCAGAATGGCGGCAGACGGCGAGTACAGAGATATCGCACATCCTATAAATTCTCAGACAAGAGAACTTATTTCGGAGACAGTCATCGGAAAGTATGAAGCAATGTTGCTTGAAGGGGCAGCAGACGTAAATGTATAATTTGTTGAGTGTGAAATTTATATAATGAAGTTTTTTGGGGGGCTGTGTAAACAGCCCCTGTTTGCGTTCTATATAATTTTACTAAGCTTGATAGATTGAAGTTTTCCTGATATAATCAGACTGAGCTTTCTTAATGAAAGTATAAGAGTTTTGTCTTAGACGAATTAAGACATTATTTTGATACGATGGAGATGCTATGAAAAATAAAAAAAATACAAAAGCACTATTAGTAAAGAATATAAGTTATTCGCTTATAGTCTTGGTATTTTTACTTGTAATATTACTTGTTGCACCGGGTAAAGGCTGTGGTGCAATAATTTTTTTACTTGCACTGTTGGCAATAGTATACACAATCATATGGTATATCAGACTATCTAAGAATATGTCAAACTATATGGTGGAGTATTCCATGGCAAGTGAAAATACGCAGAATATATTCTCACAGGATCTTGATATACCGTATGCTTTGATGGATAAAAAAGGTATTATTGCGTGGAGGAACAGAGCTTTTAACGGGCTTGTACAAAAGGACAGGCTTTCAAAAAAGGATATTCATGCAATGTTTGAAAATATCACGCCATCGGATATAGAAAATATTGTCGACAAGGCGGATTTTCACGGTGAATATCAAGGTAAGAAATACAGGATCAGAATAACAAGGTTATATATAGAGGAATCGTTTGTTTATACTGTCTGTCTCTTTGATGAGACCGACTTGGTTGCTCTTAGGATTCAAAAGGAAAATTCGAAATTTGTAGTCGGACTTATGTATATGGATAACTACGATGAGGCCATGGAAAGCGTGGAAGAGGTAAGACACTCACTTTTGGAGGCTCTGATCGACAGGAAGATAAATCAGTATATAAACGGATTTAACGGTATTGTAAAGAAACTTGAAAAAGATAAATTTTTCTTCATTATAAAGAAGGAAAATCTGGACTCCGCAATAAGTGTCAGGTTTGACATCTTGGAGGATGTAAAGACTGTAAATATCGGCAATGAAATGAGCATAACTTTGAGTATCGGTATAGGATACGGAAGTGAGAATCTTGCAAGAAACTATGAACTTGCAAGGATGGCTATGGATATGGCTCTTGGCAGGGGCGGAGATCAGGCTGTAGTAAAGACAGAGGATGATATAAGGTACTTTGGCGGCAAGGCTCAGACTGTGGAAAAGCAGACCAGAGTAAAAGCCAGAGTAAAGGCTCATGCATTCAGAGAGTTGCTTGAGAATAAGGATAAGGTCATTATAATGGGGCATAAGATGCTTGATATGGATGCGTTCGGCGCCGCAATAGGTATTTGGAGAATAGCTACACATCTCAATAAAAAGGCATATATACTTAGAAGTGATGTAAATCCGTCTGTAAGGCCGATGATAGAAAAGTTCAAGGCGCCTGAGTACCCTGAGGATTTATTTATGTCTGAAGAAAAGGCCTCGAACAGTCTCACAAACGACTCTTTGGTAGTTGTGGTGGATGTTAACAGACCGAGTATTACAGAGGGACCTTCACTTTTGAAGAAGGCAAAGAATATAGTGGTACTTGACCATCACAGACAGAGTTCCGAAATTATCACAAACGCCACATTGTCATATGTGGAGACTTTTGCATCGTCAGCTTGTGAGATGGTGTCCGAGATAGTACAGTATATATCTGACGATATTAAGCTTAAGACTTTGGAAGCCGATGCGATGTATGCAGGTATTGTTATAGATACACAAAATTTTAATGTTCAAACAGGTGTAAGGACCTTTGAAGCCGCCGCATTTTTGAAGAGAAGCGGTGCGGATGTGACAAGAGTCAGAAAGATGTTCAGAGAAGATGCCACGGATTACCTTGCTAAGGCCGAAGCGATACATAATGCCGAGATATTTGAAAATTATTATGCTATAAGCGAATGTGACTCCGCAAATACGGCATCACCTACTTTGGTATGTGCTCAAGCTGCAAATGACCTTTTGAATATAAAGGGAATAAAGGCAAGCTTTGTTTTGACATTATATAATGATGTAATATATATAAGTGCCAGATCCATGGACGAAGTAAATGTACAAACAATCATGGAGAAGCTTGGGGGCGGAGGACATCGCTCCGTTGCCGGAGCACAGATAAAAGAGGGAAGTATAGAAGATGCTAAGAACCTTGTAAAGAAGGTTTTAAAGGAATTGATTGAGAGAGGTGAAATATAATGAAGGTTGTTTTATTGGAAGATGTAAAATCTTTAGGAAAAAAGGGAGAAATAGTAGAAGTAAGCGAGGGCTATGCAAGAAACTTTATTATACCTAAGAAAAAAGGTGTGGAAGCCAATAATGTGAACTTAAATACATTGAAGTTACAAAAGGCAAACGAGGAAAAGATAGCAAAAGAAAAGCTTGAGGCTGCAAAGGAACTTGCTGCAAAGCTTAATGAAGCAAGCATATCTTTGACAATAAAGGGCGGAAAGGACGGAAGAGCTTTCGGTTCGGTGTCTTCAAAGGAGATTGAAGAGGCTATAAAGGAGCAGCTCGGTCTTGAAATAGATAAGAAGAAGCTTGTTATAGGTGAACCTATAAAGACTTTCGGAAATCACGAGGTAAAGGTAAAGCTGCACAAGGATGTTACAGCTAACTTAAATGTAAAAGTTGGAGAAGAATAATGGAAGAAGTTCCGGTTAACAGGGTGATGCCCAACAGTATGGATGCCGAGAAAGCTGTTCTCGGCTCTATGCTGCTTGATAAAGAAGCTACGGCAACCGCTATAGAGATACTTGAGGGAAAGGATTTTTACAGTAAGGCATACGGTCTGGTGTTTGAATGTATGGTGGAACTTTTTAATGAGGGAAAGCCGATAGACCTGGTACTTATTCAAAACAAATTGCTTGAAAAGCAGGTACCTCCGGATATAACGAGCCTTGATTTTTTCAGAGGAATAATGGATTCCGTGCCTACCTCGGCAAATATAAGGAATTATTCCAAGATAGTGAAGGACAAGTCGAATCTGAGGAAGCTTATAAGGGTGTCACAGGATATAGTAAATGACTGCTATATGGGTGAGAAGAGTGTAGATGAGCTGTTTGCAAAGACTGAAAATGAAATCTTTAAGCTTTTGGAGAGCAAAGAGACTAAGGATATAGTGCCTATAGATGAAGTTGTGCTGAATGTGCTGGATAAGATTGAAGCCGCATCCAAAAACAGTGAGACTGTTACCGGTATTCCTACAGGTTTCATTGATTTGGATTATAAGACCAGCGGTTTGCAACCTTCAGACCTTGTTTTGGTTGCTGCCAGACCTTCTATGGGAAAGACCGCATTTGTGCTGAATATAGTACAGAATATCACTATGAAAAAGAAAATATCCTGCATGGTATTTTCACTTGAGATGAGTGCCGAGCAGCTTGTCAACAGACTTTTAAGTATGGAGAGTAATGTGGACTCGCAAAAACTTCGTACAGGTAATCTTAATGACAATGACTGGAACAGCCTTATAGCCGGTGCTGTAAGTGTAGGTTCTTCCACGCTTGCTATTGATGACACTCCGGGTATTTCTATAAATGAACTCAGGTCAAAATGCAGGAAGATGAAGCTTGAAAAGGGGCTTGATATTATAATCATTGATTACTTGCAGCTGATGAGCGGAAGCGGAAAATCAAATGTAAGCAGACAACAGGAAATTTCTGATATTTCAAGAAGTCTTAAAGCGTTGGCAAGAGAGATGAAAGCTCCCGTGATTGCGTTGTCACAGCTTTCAAGAGCCTGTGAGACAAGGCTCGATCACAGACCTATGCTTTCAGACCTTAGAGAGTCGGGAGCTATAGAGCAGGATGCCGATGTTGTTATGTTTCTATACAGAGATGACTACTACAATAAAGACACCGAACATCCCAATGAGGCTGAAGTAATTATTGCAAAGCAAAGAAACGGTGCAATAGGTACTATAAATCTTGTATGGAAGCCGGATATAACAAAGTTTGTAAATATGGCGAGATAAAATGTCTCGCTTTTTTTGTACTCTAAAATATTTTCACAATAAAAAAGGACCTGCAAAGCAGGTCCTTGATAAGCAATTATTACCTGAGCAAGTAATAATTAAGCTATAATAGCCTCTGTTGGGCAAACTGAAGCACAAGTTCCGCAGTCGATGCAAGCATCAGCATCTATGTTGTACTGTGTATCTCCCTGTGAGATAGCTCCTACAGGACACTCGCCCTCACAAGTTCCGCAACTAACGCACTTATCTGTAATTGTATATGCCATTGAATTTTCCTCCTAAATTTATGTGTTTCTCTTACTTGATGCCATTCTAATATATATCTAAGAAAATGGCAAGAGGTATTTTTGATGTATTGAATAAAATACAAGTTAGTAAGGTACTACTAACTATACAAATTATACAATGATAATATGATTGCTTTCAACCAAAATCCGTTAGCTTGCTTTTAAGAGGTTTTTAGTATATAATAACTAATCAAGTTTAAGAAAAAAGGGGAAATAACAATGACCTTATTGGAAAATTGGAGAAATAAAGCTTACGGAGATGCAACAGATAATAAGCAAAAAGAAGAGATTTGGAAGAATTACTTCTTGGTTGAAAAGGGAATATATGAAAAGATTCTTAGTAATCCTAAGGATGTTATCACTTGCACCGTAGCTGAGTTGGCGGCAAAATTTGACACAGATATAGAGACTATCACAGGTTTCTTAGACGGAATAAACGATTCACTAAGTAAGCCTAATCCTATTGAAGAGATGAAAGAGGATACTACAATCAGTCTTGATATCGACCTTGAAAAGCTCTACTACAATATGGTGGAAGCTAAGGCGGATTGGCTTTATAACTTACCGCAGTGGGACAGCCTTTTGAGTGAAGAAAAGAGAAAAGAACTTTATAAGACTCAAAAGAAGAGCGGAACTGTAGTAAAAGAAAAGAAAGTCGGCAGAAACGATCCTTGTCCTTGCGGAAGCGGCAAGAAGTACAAGTTCTGCTGCGGCAAAAACTAAATAGAGGTAGCATTTTAGGTGGCGGTTTGACTGTCACCTAAAATTTTAAGGATAAATAATGGAACAGTATACAAACTTTGCAAAAGTATATGACTTATTCATGGATAATGTACCCTACGAAAAATGGGTAAAGCAGATAAAAGATATATTACAGGCTGAAAATATATATGACGGACTTATATGTGATCTGGGCTGCGGAACAGGTACTATAACAGAGAGTCTTGCAAACAGCGGCTATGATATGATCGGTATAGACAATTCATATGATATGCTGGATGTTGCAATGGAGAAAAAGATCGAATCGGGGAATGATATATTGTATTTATGTCAGGATATGAGAGAATTTGAACTTTACGGTACGGTAAGGGCTGTAGTCTCAAGATGTGACAGCTTAAACTATATACAAAGCCTGAAGGATTTGAAAAAAGTGTTTGCACTTGTGAACAATTATCTTGATCCGAACGGTCTGTTTATCTTTGATATGAATACTGTATATAAGTATCAAAATATATTAAGCGAAAATACTTTTGCGGAAGTAAGAGATATGGCGGGCTTTATATGGGAAAATTCATATGACAGTGAAAAAAGGATAAATGAATATGATTTAAACCTGTTTATAAAGCTTGAAGGAGACACATATCAAAGGTTTGAAGAGAGACATGTACAAAAAGCATTCACATTTGAAGAGATAGTATCCGCCATAGAATCAAGCAAGATGGTGCTTGAGAGCTATGTGGATGCCGATAATCTAAAAAACGTGAGTGAGAGTACGGAGAGGATACTTTTTGTAGTTAGAGAGAAGGGTAAATAAATGAAAGATTATATGGTGAAAGCCACTGCAGCAAACGGCTATATAAGAGCATTTGCCGCTACCACAAAGGATTTGGTTGAAGAGGCAAAAAATGACCACAACACATCACCGGTAGCCACTGCGGCACTTGGAAGAATGCTTACAGCCGCCGCAATGATGGGAAGTATGATGAAGGGAGAAAAGGACCTTCTTACATTAAAGATAGAAGGCGATGGTCCGCTTGGAGGTGTGATTGCCACCGCGAACAATCACGGAGAAGTGAAGGGATATCCTTTCAATCCTACAGTGCTTATACCTGCAAATGCCAATGGAAAGCTTGATGTGGCCGAGGCTATCGGTGTCGGACTTATGAGCGTAATAATGGATACAGGCATGAAGGAGCCTTATGTAGGTCAGGTGGCGCTGCTTTCGGGTGAGATAGCTGAGGATTTGACATACTACTACGCTACAAGTGAGCAGACTCCGTCAAGCGTAGGTCTTGGAGTGCTGTTAAATAAGGACAACACTATAAAGGCTTCAGGCGGATTTATAATACAGCTTATGCCGGGATGTCCTGACGAGGTAATAGATAAATTGGAAGAAAAGATAAACGGCTTAAGTCCGGTTACAACAATGCTGAGCGAGGGAATGTCGCCAAATGATATATTAAAGCATATCTTGGGTGATATGGACATTGAGTTTACTGAAAGTCTGGACCTTTCATTTAAGTGTAACTGTAATAAAGACAGAATAGAAAAGGCTCTTATAAGTGTGGGAGAGAAGGAGCTTAAAGAAATGATAGACGAGGGTAAACCTATAGAGGTGAAGTGTCATTTCTGTAATAAAGCATATGAGTTTAAGGTAAATGAGCTTGAGGATATGTTAGAGAAAGCTACATCAAAGTAGTTAAAATGTAGTTGTAGAAATAAAAAAGAGCTCTGTAAAGAGCTCTTTAAACATATATGATTACCTAACGACTGTAACATTTACAGCCTGCGGACCCTTGGCACCCTCTGTCAAATCATACTCGACTGAGTTGCCTTCATTAAGAGTCTTAAATCCGTCCATGTTTAAATCAGAAAAATGTACGAATACATCATTTCCGCCTTCATCTGAGATGAAACCGTAACCTTTCTGGTTATTAAACCACTTAACTGTACCTCTGTTCATAATAATGCCTCCAAATAAATAAGTGTAACTACAGAAAAAAGTTAAATAGCTTGCAAGATTACAGGCTCAATAATCCGCATCGGGGATAATTATAAGTCGTTCTTTGTTTTGATGAAAGTAAAACTTTCTATCATCAAGCATTCTGGTGGTAATTTTTATCTGCAATATTATGTTACCATAGAATGTATGGATTGTCAAATATTTTAATTAGAGGAGATAGATATTTATGCATAATAACAGTGTATTTAATCATTTAAAGACAATAAATAAACATAAGCTAACTGTGATGGACCTTTGTTTTAAAATTGGCTTAATTAAGCAAGGTTTACTACACGATTTAAGCAAATATTCGCCAGAAGAGTTCTTAATCGGTATCAAATATTACCAAGGTGACAAGAGTCCGAACTCTGCAGAGAAGCTTGAAAAGGGCTATTCAAGCTCCTGGTTGCATCACAAAGGTAGAAATAAACACCACTTTGAGTACTGGATTGACTACGGAAAAGATATGAAAGACGGCCTTCAGGGCATGAAAATGCCTTTAAAATACGTGCTTGAGATGTGCTGTGACAGAATAGCCGCCTCAAGAGTGTACTCGGGAAGTGAATATACAACAGACGTTCCTTGGAATTATTACAGCAAGAGAAAGGACTATATGGATATCCATAAGGATACAAGAGCTTTGCTTGAAAAGATTCTTCTTATAAATAAGAATGAGGGAGAAAAGAAGGCTTTGGCTTATATGAGATGGATGTTGAAACACCCATATTTATACTAAAAAATATTTATGCCATATAAAAAATTATTTGAGATATACAATTAAAAGTAATATAAAACCCTTATAATCCTGTTTTATAAGGGTTTTATAAATTATAGAGCTTATTTATATATTTTTATATCAATTTTCTGAATAATCCAATCATTGTTTTAAAAGTTTAAATTGTTTGAGCATTTCGATGGCATACTCTCTGAAAAAGACCTTGTCAGAAAAATCGAGTTTTGCTAAATTTATATATTTTTCTTTAGATTTATATTTTTTTTTAAAGATTTCACCAACTAACCCTGTATTAAAACATGGAATATACTCGGCAACTTGCTTTATATAGGCAGTTTGTTTTGTGGCTTTCTTTTTTACGCTCTTATCTACAAATTCGCCTATACTTTTGTGTACGGCGTAGTCTTCAATTATCAGATAATAGTAGTCTTTGTAGTTCTCAAAGAAAAACTTCAGCTCACACTTAAGTATAGGAATATCAAGTATAAGTTTATTCTCTGAAGCGTTTAAAAATATCTCATCTTCAATACTCAATTTATAATCAAGATATTCATTACAGGTATAGTAAAGTGTGAGAAATTCCTTATTCTTTTTTACATCCGAGAGTGTAAAGTTTGAATTGAAAAAATCTACAAAGGAGAGCATCTCAACGACCTTAAGCATACCGAGCAAATCTTCTTCATTGTGCAAGAGCAGAAGATGTAGAATTCTTTCATCACGAGTGTTTATATAGTCGTAGTAAAAATTTATAAGCGTACCGCCGTCATACTTATCTTCTCTGTAAAGCCCCAGAAACTCTTCCAATGACTTTTGATTCATCCTCTCAAGCCCCAGAGGTTTTTTTAAATATCTTATACTTTTGTAGATATCAAGGCTTTTGTAGCTTTCAAGCGGGTTAAAAAGGTAGTACTGCTTTGAACATTCTCTGATATAAGGTAAATCAAAGCCGTCACCGTTAAAATTTATCAGTGTATCAAAATCTGCGGCATATTCAAAAAAAGCCTGCAAAACGGCGGTTTCATCAGAGAGGCTCTCACAAAACCATTGCTTGAATATAACAGTATCATTATCGACATTTATACTGCCTATAAGATACAGGTTTGAATTTTTGGGACTGAGTCCGGTAGTTTCTATATCAAAAAACAGCAGCTTTTTAATATCACCGATTTTTGATAAATCGTATTTTATATTATTTTTAAATTTCTTTGTTATCTCTTTCATATCTGTATTATAATAGTTATTTACAGGTAAATCAAGAAATCACGAAAGTATGTTCGATTTCAATTGATTTATAATCCTGTATTATGTTATGATAAAGTACAAAATAAAAGTAACAGATTTTAGGAAGAGCTATGATTGCATATATAAGAGGAATTGTAACTGAAAAGAATATAAATACCGTGGTGGTGGAATGTGGCGGAATAGGATATGACATTTTTGCTACAGGCAGAGATATTGATAAGCTTTCAAAGGGCGGAGAGGTGCTTATACATACATATTTGAGGATTTCGGAGGATGCGCATACGCTTTACGGCTTTTTGAATAAGGATGATATGGATATGTTCAAAAAGCTTATCGGTGTAAACGGAGTGGGACCGAAGGCGGCCCTAAGCATTATGTCCACATTAAGCGGCTTTGACCTTAAGATGGCTATAGTATCTGAAGACCACAAAGCTATCAGTGCGGCTGTAGGTGTCGGAGTAAAGATTGCAAAAAAGATAATTCTTGAACTTAAGGAAAAGGTGGATATAGACGGCATCGCTTCCGTAGAAGCAGATAATACGGACGGAAACTCGGTTGCCACAGAGGCGGTGGAAGCACTTGTATCACTCGGCTATTCAAGCAGTGAGGCTTATAAGGCTGTAAAAGATATTGAGATTAAGGACGGTGATACGACTGAGGATATATTGAAACTTGCATTAAAGAAGATGGCGATATTCTAAGTGAAGTGAGTGTGAAGATGGAAAAAAGGATAATTTCAACTGAAATAACAAAAGAAGATAAGCAGATAGAAAAAAGCCTTAGACCGCAGTTTTTGAGTGAATATATCGGTCAGGAGAAAATTAGGAAAAATCTTAAAGTCTATATAGATGCCGCCAAGCTTAGAAAAGAGAGCCTTGACCATGTGCTGTTTTACGGACCTCCGGGACTTGGAAAGACTACTCTTTGTAATATAATAGCAAATGAGATGGGTACAAACCTTAAGGTGACGTCGGGACCGGCTATTGAAAAACCCGGTGATATGGCAGCTATACTTAACAATCTGAATGAGGGCGATGTGCTTTTTGTAGACGAGATACATAGGCTAAACAGGCAGGTGGAAGAGGTATTGTATCCTGCTATGGAAGATTTTGTGATAGATATTGTGATAGGTAAGGATGCCGGAGCCAGAAGTATCAGACTTGATTTGCCGAAGTTTACTTTAGTGGGAGCTACTACAAGAGCGGGACTGCTTACGGCACCGTTGCGTGACAGATTCGGTGTGGTACAAAAGCTTGAATTTTATAATACCGACGAGCTTAAGGAGATAGTGAGACGCTCCGCAACAGTGCTGGGTGTGGAGATAGATGAGAGCGGTGCTATAGAGATTGCAAGAAGAAGTCGCGGTACACCGAGGCTTGCAAACAGACTGCTAAAGCGCGTCAGAGATTTTGCGCAGGTAAAATACAACGGAGTCATTGATAAGAGTGTGGCGGATTTTGCGCTTGATACTTTGGATGTGGACAAGCTTGGACTTGACAACAACGACAGAATGATTTTGCTTACTATAATAGAAAAATTCGGCGGAGGTCCTGTAGGACTTAATACCTTAAGTGCCGCAATCGGAGAGGATGCAGGTACGCTTGAGGAGGTATATGAGCCGTATTTGCTGATGAACGGACTTATAAACAGAACGCCGGGCGGAAGAGTTGCGACTGAAAACGCATATATTCACCTCGGTATTGAAATGAAAGGTTGATGATGAAGATAACAGAGCTTTTGGCGCCTGCCGGCTCATATGAGAGCTTGGTGGCGGCGGTCAATGCCGGAGCGGATGCGATATATATCGGAGGAAAGAAGTTTTCCGCCAGAGCGTATGCGAACAATCCTGATGAGGATGTGCTTATAAAAGGAATTGAGTATGCACATACTTTCGGTGTAAGCGTATATATGACAATCAATACACTTTTTAAAGAAAGTGAGATGGATGAACTCTTTGACTACATAAAGACCTACTACAATGCAGGTATTGATGCCGTGATTGTACAGGATTTGGGAGTATTTGAGTTTATCAGAAAGCATTTTAAAAAGCTTCCTATACATGCCAGTACACAGATGACAATTACAGGAAGCTACGGCGCAATATTTTTGAAAAATATCGGTGCGAGCAGAATAGTCCCTGCAAGAGAGATATCGCTTGCAGAGATAAAGGATATTGACAGTAAATGTGATATAGAAATAGAGTGCTTCGTACATGGAGCGCTCTGTTACTCATACTCCGGTCAATGTCTTATGAGCTCCATAATAGGAGGAAGAAGCGGCAACAGAGGCAGATGTGCACAGACTTGCAGACTGCCTTATGACCTGTATGAAAACGGTAAGAAGTTAAATAAGGCCGATGAGAGGAATCTTTTAAGCTGCAAAGATTTATGCAGCCTTGATATTTTGCCCGATTTGATAGAGGCAGGGATCGACTCGCTGAAGATAGAGGGCAGAATGAAGGCGCCAAGGTATACAGCCGGAGTTGTAAGTATATGGCGAAAGTATCTTGATTTGTATAATTCAAAGAAAAGAGTCGGATATAAGGTAGATAAGAAATACAGAAAACTTCTACTTGACCTTTTTGACAGAGGCGGACAGACGGAAGGCTATTATAAGGAACATAACGGCAGGGATATGATTGCCGTACATGAAAAACCTGTAAACAAAGAGGTGAACGCGGATTACTTTGAATACCTTGATAAGACATTTGTAGAAGGCAAAAAAGTACTGCCTGTTTTGGGAGCGGTAAAGATAAAAAAAGATATGCCTATAAGCTTTGAAGTGAGTGTAAATAATCTGAGAGATGCTTATGGCAGGCAGGAGCAGGTAAACAGTATATCAATAGAAGTATCGGGTGAAGCACCTCAGCTTGCAAAGACCAGAGCAAGCTCTGCTTGTGATGTGGAAAAACAGCTTAAAAAGACAGGTAATACCTTATTTACATTTGAAAATCTTTATATTGATATGGATGAGGGATTATTTATCCCTGTAAAGACTTTAAATGAATTAAGAAGGGAAGCACTTGATAAACTCAGCCAAAAGATATTGGACAGATACAGAAGAGATGACAGTGATGTGCTTAAGTATACAGGGTTTATATATCCGCATTCCGGACCAAAAGATGAAAATAAGGCGGGAATAAAGTTTAATATACTTTGTGAAACCGTGGAGCAAATAGATGCCGCAGTCGACTTTGCAAAGAGTGAGGGAATTGCTTTTGACGAAATAAGTATAGAAAGTGAGCTGATAGCGGAGTCTTTACTATATGATAAGATAGAGTCGATAAGAGAGTGCTGTGCCGCATTTAACCTTTATATGCCGCATATTTTCAGAGATGAGGCCAAGGCATTTTTTAACAAGCATTTACAAAGGATAAGAGAGCTTGATTTTGATAATTTTATAGTCAGAAGCTTGGAAGAAATCTTTTATATTAACGACAATATAGATAATAATGCGAATATTATCCTTGATTACAGTGTTTATGCTTACAATAAGAATACAATAGACTTTTATAATGACAAGTTCAATATAAAAAGACTTACATATCCGCTTGAGCTTAATCTTTCGGAGATAAGACAGCTTGACAACCCGGGCAATGAGATGATTGCATACGGAAAGATACCTATGATGGTGTCTGCACAGTGCTTAAAGAAAACAACAAAGGGCTGTGATCACAAAAAAGAGGTACTTGTTTTAAAGGACAGAAAAAACAGCGAGATGCAGGTAAAGACTCACTGTGATTTTTGCTATAACACTATTTTAAACTCAAAGCCTTTATCGGTACTCGGTATGGAAAAGGAAGTAAAAAAGATATCGCCAAGTATTCTAAGACTTTGGTTTACTACTGAAAATGCAGGTGAAACAAAGAATGTACTGAGAAAATATATTGATGATTTTTGTAATAATGTCAGCGTTTTAAATATAGATGACTTTACAAGAGGACATCTCAAAAGGGGCATAGAGTGATATGTCCTTTACTATAATGCATCATTGGTTTATACTTCTTTTAGTTATCACTAAAGTGGAGGTGTGCAATGATAGAAGCAACTAGCTGCGGTGGTGTAGTTATATATCATGGAAAGATATTGACCTTATTTAAAAATTATAAAAATAAGTATGAGGGATGGGTTTTGCCAAAGGGAACTGTAGAGCATGGTGAGACATTTGAACAGACTGCACTAAGAGAAGTATATGAAGAGACCGGAGCGAAGGCCCGAATAGTACAATTCATAGGAACAAGCCATTATACGTTCAATACAAGTACGGATTTGATTGATAAAAGAGTACACTGGTTTTTGATGAAGGCGGACAGCTACTTTTCAAGGCCGCAAAGAGAAGAGTATTTTGTGGATTCGGGTTATTATAAATACCATGAATCCTTTCATCTTTTAAAGTTTTCAAATGAGAGGATGATGCTTGAGAGAGGTTACAATATTTATACCGAATTAAAGAGAATTGGGAGATGGAATGATAGATTTTAAAGAGTGTTATGTGATGAATTTTGAAAACGCCATGAGGGGAGCGAGAAATCCCATGAACTCATGGGATAGATCCGACAGTCACTATGATGAAAACGGTAATTATATTCTGGGAGAGAACGACCTTTCACTTGCAAAAAGACTTAGAAATGCAGGAACAAGCGATCACAGAAAGTATTTAAGGCAGATAATGGTTTCTATAGATATCACTGCTCCTATGTACTGGTGGAAAGAATATGACACCTATAAGGTTGCTACGGTAGCAAACTCCACTTCCACAATGCATAAGATTCATTCGAAACCTTTTGAACTTGATGATTTTTCGTATGATCATCTCGGGGAAAACGGTCTTAATATTTTAAAAAATCTTATAGATGAACTTGAGAAGATAAGACTTTCATATGTGGAGACTAAGGATAAGACACTTTGGTATGAGCTTATACAGCTGCTGCCTTCAAGCTATAATCAGATGAGAACCTGTACACTCAACTATGAGACCTTGGTGAATATATACAGGTCGAGAAAAAATCACAAACTTGACGAGTGGAGGAGCTTTTGTGATTGGATAAAGACATTACCGTATGCAAATGAAATCATTATAGCTGAGGATTAAGATGAATATAATAGTTTCGGTAGATAAAAAATGGGGTATCGGCAACAAGGGAAAACTTTTGGTATCAATACCCAGAGATAAAAAACTTTTCAGAGAAGAGACTACAGGAAAGGTGATAATAATGGGACATAATACATTATTATCACTCCCCGGCTCACAGCCACTTGCAGGAAGAGAGAATATAGTGCTGTCAAGAGATAAGTCTCTTTCTATAAAAGGTGCTACTGTTTTAAACAGTGTAGATGCCTGCATGGATTACTTAAAGAAAAACAATATAAAAGACAGTGATGTTTTTGTGATAGGCGGAGAAAGCGTTTATAATGATTTCTTGCCCTATTGTGATATTGCTCATATTACATATATCGACTATGAATATGAGGCTGACAGGCATTTTTTAAATTTGGATATGAGTGATGAATGGGGTCTTGTTCTTGAGACTGAAGAAGAGACATATTTTGATATACCGTATACATTCAGATTATATAAGAGAAAGTAAATAGGCTTTAGCTATACAAGGGTCTAATACAATAAATATTTTTGAGAGGCAAAAAAGATGGATAAGAAATTTGATTTGTTGACTTTCGGTCAGGCGCTTTTAAGGCTTTCACCGGTAAGAGATGACAGACTGGTAAGAGGAGAAACTCTTATCAGACAGGTAGGTGGAGCGGAACTTAATGTTGCAGTGGGAGCTTCGCTCTTAGGACTTAAGACCGGCGTAATAACAAAGCTGCCTTCACATGAGATGGGAGCTTATATAAAGAATACAGTAAGATCCTACGGTATAAGCGACGATTGTATAATCTATGATAACGGTAAAGATGCAAGAGTCGGAATATATTTTTATGAGCACGGAGCATATCCGAGAAAGCCTAATGTAATCTATGACAGAAAAAACTCATGTTTTGAAAATATAAATATAAACGAGTTTAAGGATGATATGTACAAGTCTACAACCTGTTTTCACACCACAGGTATCACATTGGCACTTTGTAAAAATTCAAGAGAAACAGCCATTGAGATGATAAAAAAGTTCAAAGAAAACGGGTCCATTATATCATTTGACGTAAACTTCAGGGCAAATCTTTGGACAGGAGATGAAGCAAGACAGACTATAGAGAGAATACTTCCTTTTGTGGATATTTTCTTTTGCTCTGAGGATACTGCCAGACTTACATTTGATAAAAGTGGCGATGTAAAAGATATTATGAAATCATTTACGGAAGAATATCCTATATCAATAGTGGCATCCACACAGAGAGTGGTACATTCTCCTAAGGTACATGACTTCGGATCTATAATATACAATGCATATCAGGATGAGTTTTACACTGAAGAACCGTATAAGTCTATTGACGTTGTGGACAGAATAGGCAGCGGAGACGCATATATTGCGGGTGCACTCTACGGACTTTTACACTACAGACTGGATTGTAAGAAGGCTATAGCATACGGAAATGCGTATTCCGCAGTAAAAAATACCATACCGGGTGATGTTCCTTCCTCAAATCTTCACGATATAGACAATATCATTGCGGACCACAATATGACAGACGGCTATAGATCTGAAATGAACAGATAGCTAATAAAAGCGATTGTTTTTCAAAATAAACAAAAAATTAACAAAGTATTCTGATATATTGCTTTGAATAGGGTTGGTTTTTTCTTTTTTTTATGTTACTATAGACATGAGATTTTATCTATTTGGAGGAATAAGCAATATGTTTCCTATTGTAAAAAAAAGACAATTAGCTGAAAATATTTATCTTTTTGATGTTTTGGCTAAGAGAGTGGCATCAAAATGTCTTCCCGGCGAATTCGTTATTGTAAAGCAGGATGAGCAGGGTGAGAGAATCCCCTTGACTGTCTGTGACTATGACAGAGAAGCCGGAACTGTTACAATCGTTATTCAGGTTATTGGCGGCTCAACCAGACTGATAGCGGACGACCTCAAAGAAGGTGACGAGTTCATGGACTTTGTAGGCCCGCTTGGAAATCCCAGTGACCTTATATCGGAGGACATAGAAGAACTTAAGAAAAAGAAGATTCTTTTTGTAGCCGGAGGTCTTGGAACCGCTCCTGTATATCCGCAGGTTAAGTGGCTTCATGAAAGAGGTATTAAGGCTGATGTTGTACAGGGTGCCAAGAGTAAGGACTTTGTAATACTTGAGGATGAGCTTAAGTCTGTATCGGACAATCTCTATGTATGTACAGATGACGGTTCTTACGGCTTTAAGGGCCTTGTAACGGACAAGATAAAAGACCTTGTACAAAATGAAGGAAAGAAATATGATCATTGTGTTGTTATAGGACCGATGATTATGATGAAGTTCGTATCACTTCTCACAAAGGAACTTGGTATACCTACAATTGCCAGTATGAATACCATTATGGTAGACGGTACAGGTATGTGCGGTGCCTGCAGACTTTCTGTCGGTGATGAAATCAAATTTGCATGTGTTGACGGTCCTGAGTTTGATGCTCATAAGATCAATTTCAATGAGGCACTTCAAAGATTGCAAATATATAAGACGGAAGAGGGCAAGGAACTTTTGAAGGTTATAGAAGGCGAAACACATCACGGTGGATGTGGCGTATGTGGAGGTGACAAATAATGGCACAGGATATGTGGAAGAAAGTTGCTGTTGCTGAACAGGACCCTGAGGTAAGAGCTAAGAATTTTGATGAGGTATGTCTTGGATACTCCAAAGAGGAAGCTATGGAAGAAGCTGCAAGATGCTTCAACTGTAAGAATGCAAAATGTATACAGGGTTGTCCCGTATCAATCAACATTCCTGCATTCATTCAGGAGATATTAAAGGACGATATTGAGGGTGCTTCAGACGTTATAGCACAGTCAAGTTCACTGCCTGCAGTATGCGGTAGAGTTTGTCCGCAGGAAACACAGTGTGAGGGCGTATGTATCAGAGGAAACAGAGGTGAAGCCGTTTCTATAGGTAAGCTGGAGAGATATGTGGCGGATACCGCAAGAAAGATGGGCATCAAGCCTAAGGCAAATCCTAATAAAAACGGCAAGAAGGTAGCTGTAATAGGTTCAGGTCCTGCAGGACTGAGCTGTGCCGGAGACCTTGCAAAGCTCGGATATGAAGTTACCATATTTGAAGCATTACATGAGCCGGGCGGCGTTTTAATCTACGGTATCCCTGAGTTCAGATTGCCTAAGGACGGAGTGGTACTTCCTGAGATACAAAACGTTATCGACCTTGGCGTAAAGATTGAGACTGACGTTATTATCGGTAAGACCGTTACTATTGATGAACTTCTTGATGAAGAAGGATTCGATGCGGTATTTATAGGTTCAGGTGCAGGACTTCCTATGTTCATGGGTATTCCGGGCGAGAATGCAAACGGAGTTTTCTCTGCAAACGAGTACCTTACAAGAAACAACCTTATGAAGGCATACAGAGACGACTATCATACACCTATTATCAAGAGTAAGAAAGTATGCGTTGTCGGTGGCGGAAATGTTGCTATGGATGCTGCAAGAACAGCTCTTAGACTCGGTGCGGAAGTACATATCGTATACAGAAGAAGTGAGGCCGAGTTACCTGCAAGAGCGGAGGAAGTACACCATGCAAAGCAGGAAGGTATTATCTTTGACCTTCTTACAAACCCTGTAGAGATCATTGAAGATGAAAAGGGTTGGGTAAAGGGAATGAAGGTTGTCAAGATGGAACTTGGTGAGCCTGACGCAAGCGGAAGAAGAAGACCGGTTGCTGTAGAGGGCAGTGAGTTTGTTATTGACTGTGATACCGTAATCATGTCTCTTGGTACTTCACCGAATCCGCTTATCGCAAAGACTACAGACGGTCTTGATATCAACAAGTGGAAATGTATCGAAGCTGATGAAAAGACAGGACAGACATCCAGAAAGGGTGTATTCGCCGGAGGTGATGCCGTTACAGGTGCCGCAACCGTTAT
>NZ_CALLVU010000054.1 GCF_938015485.1 uncultured Lachnoanaerobaculum sp.
AATCATAGGAACAGCGGATTCTACTATGAAGGGTATGCTTTCAGGAACAGAACTGAAAACGGCTGAAAGTCAAATGGCAGTTGCATATGCACTTACCTATGTTTTTGGAACGATTGGGGTAGTTGTGTTTTTGAGAAATGGTGCATCGAAGTTAATTGGTGCAAATTTGACAGATACAGTTAAGAAGAAAATTGAGCAAACAAATTTCCATGAGTCTTCTTCGGAAAACACTGTGGTTGGAAATATTAAAGCACGTGCATTTTGCTTAGAAAAAGGTGCAGAACTTATTGGCAAAACAATCGGTTCCATTGAAGAACAGTACGATGATTCTCTTACAATAATTCAGATTCTTCGAGATGGTAAACAGGTGAATCTTGCACCGGATGTGCAGCTTCTTGAGAAGGATACAGTTATGATTATAGGACTTCTTGATGCAGTATTAAATTTTGAAGCTTCTGGCATGGAGGAAACTAATGATTCAGAAGCTCTTAGGCTAGATGTGGTAAAGCAAGAAATAGTTTTAACTAACAATTTCTCTCTAGATGTTATAAAGAATCTTTCAGAAAATGGAATCGTCATTTCAGAAAGGATGAGAGATAACAATATTCTCCCTGAAGAGGAGGAGTTAAAGGCTCTTGATCACTTGATATTGGTGGGACCAAAAGCTGCTATTTCTAAGGCTGTAAAGAAACTTGGGTATGTGAAGGATACAGGAACTGAGACAGATATATCTTTTATCAGCATCGGGCTTGTAGTTGGTCTATTAATAGGTGCAATCAGCTTCGTTGTATCCAAAATTCCGATTACACTTGGATCTGGTGGAGGAGCTTTAATTGGAGGACTTCTGTTCGGATATTATCAAGATAGACATTCTAACTATGGACTGATGCCGAAAGCAACCCGATGGTTTTGTAAGAGTGTTGGATTAAATCTCTTTATAGCCATTGTGGGACTTATGTCTGGAGCTTCCTTCATATCTGCATTGCAATCTATGGGCTTAAAGGTACTATTAATTGGTATTTTGGTAACCATTTTGCCTCATATTGCTTCCGTTTACTTTGGAAGATTTGTGTTAAAGTTGGATGCTGTAGATATCATTGGTGCTCTATGTGGTGCTGGAACGTGTACAGCAGCACTTAACGGAGTTGTGGAGGAATATGATTCAAGTATTTTTGCTATAGCATATACACCAGGATATGCAATGGGAAATATTTTACTTACAGTCTTAGGTCCTCTTGTAGTAGCAATATGCATACATTAGTTATTTGAGTAGATAAGATAGATAGATTCATACATTTATTTTAAGGAAAAGTGGTTGTATAATATTTAGCGTTGGTGAGAGAAAAAATTCTCTCCCAACGCTAAATTTTTGCAAAAAAATAGGAACACACATCAAATCTCGTATATAATTTAAATCGCACAAAATAAAAAACAAGGAGAAATGATATGTGTTCTAATGCTAGTATAACAGAAATCTTAGGAATTAACGATAAAAATTTAGTAATTTTAGGGAACAAAAAAGAAAATATTAAGGGGATAGAATATACAGTCTTAAGGGGAAAGCTTTCATATAGGCCAGCTTGCTGCCCTAAGTGTGGTATAGTCAATGAAAATTATGACATTATTAGAAATGGGAGTCAGACTGTAAAAATACTTTTTAATAGGGTTAATACAAACCCTTTGATATTGATGGTTAAAAAGCAGAGATTTTTCTGTAAGCATTGCGAGTCAACATTTATGGCTAAAACACCTATCGTAGATAAGGGGTGCTTCATATCGAATGATGTTAAGAGGTCTATAGTTTTAAACCTATGTGAGACTAAGTCAATGGACTTAATTGCAAGAGAACACTGTGTATCTCCTACTAGTGTTGCCAGAATACTCCGTTTAACTGAAGATAGGAGAAGAAAAAATTATCTTCCTAGGATTCTATCAATAGATGAATTCAAGTCAGTAAATACAGTTGATGCGTCTATGAGTGTAAATTTAACCGATTTAGAAGGCGGTCATATTTTTGATATCCTGGCAGATAGAAGACAAAGATACCTCTTTGAGTATTTTAATTCCTATCCCTTGAAGGTCAGAAAAAGGGTAGAATATGTGACTACAGACATGTATAAGCCATATATTGATCTTGCCAAGAAGGTCTTTCCAAATGCCAATATTGTGGTCGATAAATTCCACATAGTACAGCTCTTGACAAGGGAGTTAAACAAGCTAAGAATAAACGAGATGAAGAAGCTTAATACCAGGTCTAAAGAGTATAAAATACTGAAGAGATACTGGAAAATACCACTTACAAAGAACTGGGAGTTAAACAGTATATATTTTTACAAGAATAGACACTTTAAAAATATGACTAGTTCAGTTGACATATTAGACTACATGTTAGGAAAATTCCCCAACTTAAAAGAAGCCTATGATTTTTATCAAAACTTCCTATTAAGTATATCTAATAATGATGTGGCTATGCTTGAAGATATTCTAAATACTAGGACTGATAAAATACCGATGTGTTTTAGGAAGAGTATAAAAACCCTTAAAAAGCTTAGAAAATATGTGGTAAATTCACTCAAATATGACTATACGAATGCTATGGTGGAGGGTAAAAATAATAAGATAAAGGTAATTAAAAGAGTATCCTACGGATATAGGAGTTTTAGGAATTTTAAGGCAAGGATAATGCTAATGGAAAGGTATAAGATACAAAAAGGCAACATCCATAGCTATAAGTTTGCTATGGATGCTGCCGCATAATTTAATAGATTTTATTGATTTAAATTATCACCAACGTTATTTGACATAGAGCCTTATAAAAAGGTAGTATTGCTGTTCAAATTTTTGAAAAGAGAATAGTAATACTACCTTTAATTATGCTATATTTTG
>NZ_CALLVU010000055.1 GCF_938015485.1 uncultured Lachnoanaerobaculum sp.
GGGGGGGTTACCTATAAACCCACCTAATTTATTTCCTGCAAAAATAATCAAGTTTTTTGTAAAATTCTTAGGTTGACTTTTATATAGCTAATGTCTAAAATTTTAATTAGGGCATAGATGTGTGTGTTTTCTATATAGTTTTACTAAATAATTATATAAGACAAGTAAATAGTTAAAGGGGGGAAGATGCAACAAGATATAATATTTATACCTCTTGGCGGAGGACAGAGAGTGGGAGCAAGCTGCTACTACTTAAAAGTTGGAGATGCCAATATCATCTTGGATGCCGGAATAGGCATTGACGACGGACTTGAGTTCGGACCGGATTTTCAGTTTCTTATAAGGACACCTTTTATACAATCAATGACACAGATCAACAATATCTTTATATCCCATGCACATATGGATCATGTAGGATACTTGCTGAAGCTTATGAATCAGACAAGCTATGCAGGTGTATATATGACGGAGATTACAAAAGTTTTATCGGAATATCAACTTTATGACAGACTGTTTATAGGTAAGTCAAGAGATGAGAATACAAGACTGGCGGCAAGAAGTCTGTTGGAAAGAATTGCGACTGTCAGCTTTATGCAGACTATGGATTTTGGAAAGTACAAGGTTACATTCTATCCGGCAGGGCATATACCGGGTGCGATGATGATGCTTTTTGAAACAGGAAAGAAAAGAATACTCTATACAGGAGATTATTCATTGAATAATACCGCATTGACACAGGGATGCATGATACCTAAGGATGTTGAAATAGATACCGTTATAATATGCGGACTGCATGCCAAGCATCCTGACTACACCAAAAAGTCGGACGCGATATATAAACAGGCAGGGTATGTGCTACACACAGTGAAAGACAACCGCCAATCTCTGCTTTGTCAGATACCGCAGCTAAGCAAAGGAATAGAATTTATAAAGAAACTGAACGATTGGAATAATACCGGAGTACCGATATATATAGACCGCTCCATTATGGATATGGTGGTAAAGATGGAAAAACTCTCAGTACCCGTTCTTAATAAATACAACAAAGTGATGGGTGATGAGAAACCGCCAATGCCGCATATATATTTGACATCCGACAGGAATACAAAGTGGGCAGGTCATTATAAAAGTATTAAAGTTGATTTCTCATTACATGAGGATTTTAACGAGATGAAGCAATTTTTAAAAAGAATAAATCCGAGGCATGCAATAGTGGTACACTGCGGCAAGGAAAATTCAGTATTTGATGATACTATTGAGCAGGAAATGATGAAAGATGTGGATTGTAGGACACAGTTTACATTTGCAGATGAAGAAGAGATATACAGGCTTTAATAAGGGGGAACTATGCTAAATATCAATGAAGAAAAAATCAATGAAGTTGTACAGAACATACATGAGGCTATGGTCAGAAAAGCCAAGAAAAGCGGCAAGTCAAGTGAGGAAATAATCACGGAGAGCAGGATTTTTTCTATTATCTGCAGTGATTTTGACTTGGCACCGTCCAAGGTTGCCTCGCTTATGAACAGCAACTACGGATATGATATGACCGGCGAAGAAGTTATACGGATTTTTAGGAACAGGAAGATGGCAAATCCGAATGAGAGAAAAGAGCTTTTCAAATGGGCGGACAATGTTGCGAGGCTTTTTAAAGGTGCAATGCTTGGAAAGAAAGAAAAGTTTGAAAAATTTGAAATTCTTAGAAAAGAACCGGCACTAAAGAGCGGAAAGAAGCACGATTCACAGGACAGGATTGCAGCGATAATGATATATGAAAACTATCCTGAGATTGATATTTTTGATGATAAGAACAGCCTTTATCTGCTTGGAAATACAATGGCAAAGTATTTTTTCTATGATATGGTGGATGCCGTTCGCAATGTATACTTTTTTAATGAAAATGACGGAGAAAACAGACCCGGACAAACCGAGAAAAAGAATAAGCTTTCGTATGAACAGGCACTCAGAAGAGTGGAGCAGCTTGAGAGTGCACTTGAGAGGACCAATACAATGCTTCAGGATTTGCAAGATGAGTTTGATGAACAGCTTGAAGCGAGCAAGGTAAAGGAACTGGCGGATTTTTTTGCCATGCTCAATTCGGAAAAGTACGGTTGTATACTGGATGAGCTTTTGGTGGTAAGAAAGGGAGTGGATGCACTCAGAAAGAGCAATTATGAGTTGCCTATAGAGATAAACGGGCTTCTTATTATGGTAAAGAAGCTTGTGCAGTTTGTGCGTGACAGTCATATAGAACCTATGATGAAGATAGACTCCATAAAGGAAGTGAGTGCTTGTGATATTGAGTTTTGTAATTATGAGGGTTCACCTTTTGACAGTGATAAAACCAAGAAAGTGAGGGTAATATCTCCTGGATGGGTATATAAGGACAAGGATTTGCAGATTTCAAGGCCTAAAGTAAAGGAGGTGAAGTCATGAACGATTTATGTGTAGGAATAGACTTGGGTACTACCAATTCGGTACTTGCAACTATCAATGAGAAGCCAAACGGTGATATTGTAAGTAAAGTTGTAGAGATTTCAAGAGCGGTGGATATGTACAATGCCGTATCGGGTGAAGCTAAGCTTACCACTATGAAAAAGCCCACGCTTCCGTCATGTGTATACTACAGGCAGGAGAAAAATTACGAGCCGCTTGTGGGAGATTTTGCAAAGATGCAATACCCTTTGCGTCCGCATCTTGTGGCAAAGTCTATAAAGAGTCAGATGGGCAGGTCTGTTGCGGAAGGGCTGTCACCTGATATTCCGGATAAGACTCCTGCACAGATTTCAGCAAGGATTTTAAAGCATTTGCTTAGAGAAGCGTCAAAGGTTTACAGATGTGATATAAAGGATGCGGTGATTACGGTGCCTGCAAACTTTGACTCCGCTATGTGTAAGGCTACAAGAGATGCGGCGGAACTTGCAGGTATTAAGGTAAAAAATGATGACGGCACTGAAAGAGCTGTACTCTTGTCCGAGCCGAATGCCGTAATTTACGACCTTATAAATCAGATTCACAACGGTGAAATTTCAAGTCATATCCTTGATCTCAGTGAGAAAAAGAGAGTGTTGGTATTTGACCTTGGTGGCGGCACACTTGATATCACAATGCATGAGATAAAGAGGAGAGAAGACAATAAAGAGATATTAAAAGTAGATGAGATAGCTACCAACAGATATACGCTTCTTGGCGGTGACGACTTTGATGAAGTGATTGCGGGGGCTATGTATGAAAGATATTTGAAACAATACGGCAGTCACCCTGATGTTGTAAATAAGCTGAAAAAAGAAACAAAGGTCATAATGCCGCAACTTTTGGTATATGCGGAGCATCTCAAACTTGAATTAAATGAAAGATGCGGTGACGACTACGATTCGGGATGGGACGATCCTGATGAAGATATAGAGATTTCCACAGGCGGAAATATGGGAGGTATAGGATACTCCTATGACGATACATTTACACAAAAAGAAGTGGAAGATATATTGTCGGTATTTATGGGAGCCGACCTGAAATATGAAGATTATAAAAGAATTGAAAGTATAAAGAATACAAAGAATATTATTTATCCTATACTTGATGTTTTGAAAAAGGCTACAGAGAAGTTGAAAGTTGATGATATATCTGTAGATGCTGTGATTGTAAACGGCGGAATGTCCAAGTTCTATATGGTTACAGACAGATTGAAAGAATTTTTCGGATTTGAACCTATTGTTGCCCTTGATCCGGATCAGGCGGTGGCAAGAGGCGCAGCCGTATATCATTATTATTTGAACAAGTATGACGAGATGAAGGATGATATGAGAATACTTGGAAATGAAGCAAGTAGCGTATCATCTGTTCAAAGTAATAATAATACGATGAGAACCATGCCGCAGGTGGCAATAGAGTGGGGAGATAATATCTTGAATGACTGTTTGTACCTTGGAGTAAAAAACGGTGCGGTTCATGAGATTATTCCTACAGGTGCAAAACTTCCGTACCTTTCAAGTACTATGAACGGCTTTAGAGTGGAGCCCGGTCAGAATCTGATAGCAGTACCTATAAAGAGTAAAAATCTTGACGGAACATACAGAACTATTGCAAACGGTAATATTACCTTCAATCAAAAGTATTATAACGGTGCATATGTGGCGTTTAAGATACATATGGGTAAGAACAAAGTAATAAGTATGAAGGCGTGGACCAGTAAAGACCTTGCAGGCAAATCAAAGCTTGAGGAAGGATATACGGAGATTACTATTGACAGTAATGAACAGTCGGGAGCCAAGTCAAAGATTATGGCGCCTACCGGCAGTAAATTGCAGCCGAAAGATGAAATCAACAATATGCTTCAACTATGCCAAAATTATGAGAAATGCAGGAATAAACTTGAAAAGGTCAATCTTGCAAAGAGGATTTTCTCCTGCGGTACAAGTATCTGTAATGCATCCAATAAAGATGAATTTGCAGAGGTGATACTTGACGCACTCAAAAATGTCACTCTTGAGGAAGCCAGAAAGAGATTGTTTGTCATTGCAAGAAAGATCGGAAATTCTTGGGGCGATGATGAAAAAAGAAAGCTCTCCAAGCTGTGCATGAGCCAAATAAGTGCTGAAATCAGCGGATTTTCAATTACAGGAGGACCGAAGATTTCTACAAATATTCAGGCTATATATGCTCTGGGTATGTGTGGCAGTATGGATCAGCTCAGTAAGCTCTCGGCATTACACTCTAATTCCAGATATTTACAGGCCTGTCTTTACACTCACGCAAAGACAAGGTCGGATTTGCAGTGGATTCAGGATGAATTTGAGGCGGATGCCAAAAAGAGCTTAAAGGGAGCCGGCAACAATATTCAGTTCAGTGCCTATGCAATAGGAATAGCACTCAGAAAATCAGATTCAGGTACCGAGATACTTTCAAGCTTAGCAAGAGGTAAGATAGTAAAGGATATTTGCAATATCATAATATCCGGAAAGCTGAGCGAAGAGGCACTCACAAGCTGCATACTTGCACTTGGATGGATATGTGACAGCAGAGTGGAATCATCCGATATTGACGATACAATAACTGACTATGCATTAAAGACTGTCAGAGATATCAAGTATATCTATTCACCAAGCACAGTGATGAAGGATGAAAAGATGATTGACATAGTCACAAAAATGATAAAGGGTGATTCACTTGACGGCTATGAGGAAAAATTCTTGCTGACAAAGTTGAATATATAAAAATAATATTGGAATATGTGATGATAAAAGATATAGAAAATGCCCTGGCAGGTGCAAGATGTATTATACAAAACTGGTTGGAGGCAAAAGAAAGTGAAGTAATACACTTTATAACTGATGAAAGCCATAAAAAAGAGGCGGATATTTTTGAACTGGCAGCCTTTGAATGCGGAGTTGTTCCGAAGATAAGTATACTCGCTTTGGACGGAGTGCAGTCCGGAGAGGTGATAGACAAGATGAAAAACACCATGTACTACTCGGATGTGATAGTGGGGGCTACACATTATTCATTTGTGACTACGGAGGCTGTGGAGTTTGCTTTGAAAAAGGGCTCAAGATTTTTGTCTTTTCCTATGCATACCAACGACGGAAGTTGTATATTTGAAAGAGAATTTATAAGGATGAGCACAAAGCAGTCAAAGAAAATGGGAAAACCTGTAGCGCAAAGTATAACGCACGCTAAAGAGGTTGTGGTAAAAACAAAGAAAGGAACAAATGTTGCTTTTTCTGTAAAGAATAGAAATGCAGGCATATTTGCAGGAAGTTGCACAAGAAAGGGTAAGATTGCCTCTTCAAGTTTTGAGGTGTATGTACCGATTGTAGAGACTGCGACAAAAGGCATAGTAATAGCTGACGGTTCACTTGGATATCTGGGAAAAATAAGCAAACCTATAGAGCTTATCTTTGAAGCCGGATATCTGGTAGAGATAAACGGCGGAGAGGATGCTCTCAGATTAAAAAAATATATGGAGAGTTTCGGTGACAAGGAGATTTATTGTGCTGCGGAACTTGGTATCGGACTTAATACAAAGTCAAAGTGTGACGGTATATGCTATATTGAGGATGAATCTACATACGGCACATTTCATATAGGATTCGGCAGAAATATCGCGCTTGGCGGAAGACATGAGGCAAGGGGACATTTTGATATCGTTACACACAGTCCCGATATATTTGTTGATGAAGTTGTTATAATGGAGAATGGGGAGTTTATTATATAAACATTAAAATATTCATACTATTATCGTAAGTAAATTGTAATCAAATATTGCATTTTAACAGCGAATATCCTATTATATACATAAAGAACCATATATTTATCCATAAATATATAGTTTTGTTTGTTATAGGAATATATCATTTTTTACTGATTAAGCAGTGACTGAGTATTTTGATATTTTCCAAAAATAATAGAAAGTGAGAAGCATATGGAGATTTTAAAACTGATTGGTGTGCTGGTAGTAATAGTAGGTCTTGCTTTGAAACTGGACACACTGGCTACTGTAGTGGTTGCAGGAATTATAACAGGTTTCGTAGCCGGAATGTCACCTTTGGATATTCTTACGGTACTGGGAAATGCATTTATTTCACAGAGAATATCTACACTTTTTGTACTTGCATTGCCTGCAATAGGTATTTGTGAGAGATACGGACTTAAGGATAAGGCTGTAGATTTGATAAAGAAGATTGCAAATGCGACTACAGGAAGGATTTTGTCACTGTACCTTGCAATCCGTGTATTTGCAGCGGCTACCTCTCTTCGTATAGGCGGACATATACAGTTTATCAGACCTCTTATACATCCGATGTCAAGGGGTGCGGCTGTAGCAAAGTACGGAGAACTTAGTGAGGAAGTGGAGGACGATATCAAAGGACTTTGTGCCGGCGTGGAAAACTTCGGAAACTTTTTCGGACAGAACTGTTTCCTCGGAGCTTCAGGTACACTACTTATAGTAAGTACACTTACAGAGCAGGGAGTCAATGTAATGAAGGACGGTAATCCTGTGCCTGTAGACGTACTTGGAATAGCTATGTGGTCTATTCCTATTGCTATAGTTTCTGTAATACTCGGAATTATATATTTCGTCATTTATGACAGAAAACTTGAAAAAGCATTGGGAGGTAAATAATGGACAGTGTATTAAAACTTTCTGAGATTGCAACATGGGGTATGTCAAAAATTGTTGCAGAAATTTTCTTTATAATCATAGGCATAGTTTTTATCCTTGTAGGATTAAAAGCACTTGCCGACAAGCAGTTTGCAAACAGAAATACAAGTGCATTATTTTGGTTTGTTGTTGCATTTACATTTATAGCAGGTCCTTATGTACCTAAGTTTATAACAGGAGTATGTGTAGTGCTTATGGCGAT
Organism: uncultured Lachnoanaerobaculum sp.; assembly: GCF_938015485.1. GTDB lineage: Bacteria > Bacillota > Clostridia > Lachnospirales > Lachnospiraceae > Lachnoanaerobaculum. The sequence goes on from NZ_CALLVU010000055.1 coordinate 7,365, forward strand.
ACTTACAGCTATAGGTAAGGTGGGACAGAGCGCCAGTGATGTGCCTACAGCCGAGGAGACAAGAGCTAATGCAAACAGGCTTGGAAATAAGATTTTTATTGCTCCTTTGGTGCTTGCACTAAGTGCATGGATTATCGCTACAGTTTGGAAAAAGCTCGGTGCAAACAATGCTGTAGGACTTTCGGCGATAATTGCGTTGATAGTTGTATTTATAGTAACAGGTTCCAAGAAAGAGTATGCTATAAAGGACGGAACAAGACTTATGGACAATATAGGTCCTGTAGGACTTTTGCCACAGGTATTGGCGGCACTCGGTGCATTGTTTACAGCTGCCGGAGTAGGTGATGTTATTGCAAAGGGAATTGAGATGGTAATTCCGCATAACAACAGACTTATTGCGGTTATAGTATATTGTCTTGCTATGGCAATTTTTACAGCGATTATGGGAAACGGCTTTGCGGCATTCTCAGTTATTACTGTAGGTATAGGTATTCCTTTCCTTATCAATCAGGGAGCAAATCCTTTGGTAGTAGGTGCTATGGGTCTTACAGCAGGTTATTGCGGTACTTTGATGACACCTATGGCGGCAAACTTCAATATTATGCCGGCGGCGCTGCTTGAGACGAAGAACAAATATGGTATAATAAAGATGCAATTGCCATATGCAATAGCAATGCTTATAGCACATATTATTTTGATGTATATATGTGCGTTCAGATAGAAAGGACAGTTATGAGATTATTATTGACAGCCTTTGACCCGTTTGGCGGGGATGCAGTCAATCCTGCACTTGAGGCGGTAAAATTGGTAGCGGATAAGATTGGAAGATTTGATGTTATAAAGCTTGAAGTACCGACAGTCTTCGGAAAGTCTATAGAGGCGGTGGCAACAGCTATTGAAAGCACACAGCCTGATGTGGTACTTTGTATCGGACAGGCAGGCGGAAGATATGAAATAACTCCTGAGAGAGTGGCAATCAATATAGATGATGCAAGAATCGCAGATAACGAGGGCAATCAGCCTATAGATAAGAAGATATTTGAAGACGGTGAGAACGCATACTTTACTACATTGCCGATAAAGGCAATGGTTGAGGCGATAAGAGATGCCAATCTTCCGGCAGCCGTTTCAAACTCTGCAGGAACATTTGTATGCAATCATCTTATGTATGGAGTGCTTTATACACTTGCAAAGAAGTATCCTAATGTTAAGGGAGGATTTACACATGTGCCTTTTATACCTGAGCAGGTAGCAAGAAGGACACCTGTAGCTCCTTATATGGCACTTGATGACATAAGAAGAGGGCTTGAGGCGGCTATATCCGCTATTGATAAGCATTTTGACGGTGATATAGATGTCAACGGAGGAAAAGAGTTCTAAATAACTTTTACAAAACCTGTTTTGGAAATCCAAGGCAGGTTTTTTAAAATAAATTTATATATTTAACATATGTTACGGAAAAAGATATTTAAAAGGGTTATACTACAGTAGCAATAGAGATTTGGATTTAACCATAAAGGAGGACTATATGGATAAGTTTTTAAAGAATATAAATCATGAAGAAGTTTTAAAATTAGCTGATTTGGTTGAAGCAAGTGAAGGACAGGTAGTTTCAAAGACATTGGCACAGAATAAATATGTAAGTATTACAGTTTTTGCATTTTCAAAGGGTGAGGAGATATCAACTCACGAATCTGACGGCGATGCTTTGGTGACAGTGCTTGAAGGCACAGGAAAGTTTATAGTTGACGGCAAGGAATATATACTTAATGCAGGTGAAAGCCTTGTGATGCCGGCAAGAAAACCGCATTCAGTTCATGCGATAGAGAGTTTCAAGATGCAGCTTACAGTGGTTTTTCCGCTGGAGAGATAAAAGGAGAGAAAGATGAGTGCAATTTTAGGACCAATACATCATTGGCTTTTTAGAAAGATTAAAATACAGAATGATTTGACAAATGCTATTATAGACGTAGCAAAGGATAAGGAGCTTAATGTAGCCCCTCTTGCAGATATAGATGAGAAGTTTTCTTCACTTCCTGAGGGTGACCTTGGAAATATTATCGACCCTACCAATATCCACGGTTGGTTACAGGATAAGATAGCTATAGTTGAGAGAAGACTGGCATATGTTACAAAGACTCTTACAGACAACAATCCTGATGCGATAGGAGTTATATGTGAGTGTGCAAGGATATTCGGTGTAGAAAATGCGGTAGAGGCTAATGCTACTCCGGCAGACGGATTTGAATACTATGAGAATACATTTGTCAGCGGAATGCCTTGTGACGGTGTAAATATGGTTGTCAATGAAGACAGCGATGAGATTACATGGCAGGAGACTGTGGATATTCATAAGCAGTACTGGGATGAAGTAGGTGTGGATGTGGCATTATTTTATGAGATAAGAAATGCTATGATTGAGGGAGTCTTTGCAGGCAGTGATTTGTCATACTATAACCTCGGCAACGGCTCATATAAGTTGGTTAAGGAGTGATATGTACGGAATAGATATTTTAGTTGAAGAACATAAAAATATAATAGAGTTTTGTAAAAGCATGAAGTCTATGTGCTGTTCTATAATAGAGGGAGAAGATGTAGATGTAAATCTTGTAAAGGCATGTGTAGCATTCGGTAAGAACTATGCAGACCATCTTCACCACGGTAAGGAGGAGAAAATTCTTTTTAAGGTAATGCTTGAAAAGCTCGGACCTGTAGCGGATAAACTTATAAGAAACGGTATGCTTGTAGAGCATGACCTTGGAAGACTTCATATGAATGAGCTTTTAGAGGCGATAGACAGATATGAGAAGGATCCTTCCACACTCAATAAGCTTGATATAATCACAAATGCCTCAGGATATGCTACTCTTTTAAACAGGCATATCGGAAAAGAAGACGAGGTGGTTTATACATTTGCACAGAGAGCACTCTCGGATGATGATAAGGAGAGAGTGAATGTAGAGACAAAGGAGTTTGACGAAGCTCCGGAGAATAAGGCGGATGTAGAAAAATACTTGGATTGGCTGAAAAACTTTAAGGAAAAGTATCCTGCAAGATAGACCTTGGTTTAAAAATACATAGAAAAACAAGCAATATTATGGTACACTTCGTGTGAAAGGATTTTCATACGGAGTGTTTTTTTGGATATTTGTACAGTCCATTACAGCACAGTTTGGTATATGAGGTGAACATATGCAGGATTTAAAAAATTGGAAGCCGCCGGTACTGCCTGAGGAAATTGAGCAAGCTGATGTGCCGGGAAGTAAGGTTGTAATAACCGAGTATCATATTGACAGAGCGGGAAGGATTTTTCCTTATTTACTTGAGGAGATTGAAAAAGTTAAGAGTAAAAATGACAACGGAAAGGTAGTTGTATCCGTGTCAGGATGTTCAGGTGTGGGAAAGTCGGGAATATCGGCAGTTCTGTCCTATTATTTAAATGATATCGGGATAGGAAGCTATATATTGGGAGGAGATAATTATCCGCGCAGAATCCCTGAGTACAATGATGCGGAACGTTTACACCTGTTTAGAGAAGGCGGATTAAAAGGACTGGTGAAGGACGGTGAGTATACAAAAGAGCGTTTTGACATAGTTCATAAGCTGCAGGAAGACGGAAATGATGCAGACCCTGAAAATATAAAAAAATATCCATGGTATGAATCATATATAAACGGCGGACGTAATGCGCTGAAGGAGTACCTCGGTACAGCAAATGAGCTTGCATTTAAGGAAGTTGAAGATGTTGTCAATCAATTTAAATCAGGCGCAGAAAAAATCTGGTTAAAGAGAATGGGAAGAAGCAACACACAGATATGGTATGAAGATGTGAATTTCAAGGATATCGGAGTTCTTCTGATTGAATGGACACATGGAAACAGTGATTACTTTGAAGGTGTAGATATACCGATACTTTTACACAGCACTCCACAGGAAACTTTGAAATACAGACTTTTAAGGAATCGTGACTGCGGAATAGACAGCCCTTTTACGGCTATGGTACTTAATATAGAACAGGGAACATTAGTAGAACAGGCACATAAGGCAAAGATAATTATTCTGCCGAACGGTGACAGACTAAGCTACGAAGAATATTGTAAATATATAGGAATGTAGGTGAATTCAGTGAAGAAAAATAATAACGGTCCTATGCTTAATGCGTACCCTGACAGCCTTGGCGGAAGCTTAAGTGATATTGTAAATTTTCTCGGTAAAAAAGAATTGAAGGATGTTTTCTCTTCATTTTATATTCTTCCGAGTTTGTTTAATACAGATTTGGACAGAGGATTTTCGGTAATTGACTATTCTTTGAATGAACTTTATGCAAAAAGAGAGGATTTGGAAAAACTTGAGGAACTTGGAATTGATTTAAAGCTTGATTTTATTTTAAACCATGCTTCAGTACTCTCAAAACAGTTTCAAGATATAATAAAAAACGGTGAAAAGTCAAAGTATAGAGATTTCTTTATAGACTGGAACAAGTTTTGGGAAGGCTGCGGTGAAATGACCAAAGAAGGCTATATACAGCCTGATAAAGAGTATATAAAGGATATGTTCTTTAGAAAACCGGGACTTCCGATACTTATGGTTCGCTTCCCTGACGGAAAGGAAGTTCCTTATTGGAATACCTTTTATCAGGAAGTAAGGTATCCGACTTTGGATGCTGTGGATATAAGAAATATCACAGGTGTACAGTACAGCATTGCGGACGGATTGGCAAATTTATTAAATAAAGGTTTATCAGAGGGAAAGTCTCCTTCAAATATTTTAAACGAGTCAAATATCTACACAGATAAGCTAAGCGATGATAAAAAGAAAGAGCTTTGTGAAAGACTGGAGTCTGAGAGAAAGTACCTCGGACAGATGGATCTTAATATCAAGTCGCCTCTTGTTTGGGAGTTTTATGACGATACTTTAAAGACTTTGGCAAATTACGGGGCCAAGATTGTAAGGCTTGACGCATTTGCCTATGCCCCAAAGGGAGTCGGTGAGAAAAACTTTTTAAATGAGCCTGCCACTTGGGATATACTTACAAGAGTGAGAGAATTGGCAGATAAGTACAATGTGAGATTGCTGCCGGAAATCCATGCAAGCTATGAAGAAAAAATCTATGAGAAGATAGCAAATAAAGGCTATATGACTTATGATTTCTTCCTTCCGGGACTTATAATAGATGCGTTTGAACAGCAATCAGGCGAAGTCTTAAAAAAATGGGCCGATGAACTTGTGGAAAAGAAAATACAGGTAGTAAATATGTTAGGTTGCCACGACGGAATACCTTTGCTTGATCTTAAGGGACTTATAAGTGAAGGAAGGATTCAATCCGTAATAGATACTGTGGTAAAGAGAGGCGGATATGTAAAGGATTTACACGGTCAAAAGAATGTATACTATCAGGTGAATGCAACTTACTACAGTGCACTTGGAGATGATGATAAGAGAATGCTTCTTGCCAGAGCCATCCAAATCTTTATGCCGGGCAAGCCTCAGGTTTGGTATCTGGATTTATTTGCAGGAAAGAACGACCATGAAGCTGTAAAGAGGGCAGGAGCCGGAGGCCATAAGGAGATCAATCGTACAAATCTGACTGCTAAAGAGATGGAAGACGGTTTACAAAAAGAAATCGTACAAAAGCAGCTTGAGTTATTAAGGCTTCGTTCCACATTTGCGGTATTTTCAAATGACGGTGAGTTTACTATGAAATGTGATGAGAGTAAAATATTTATGGAGTGGAATAATAATGAAGAAAGAGCGGTACTAAAAGCCGATCTTGCCGACTGTGCTTTTGAGATATTTGTAGAAAAGAACGGTGAGAAAATTTATCAATATAAATAAGGTTTAGTAAAAAAAGAGTAAAACCGATGGTGAAGGTTTTACTCTTTTATAATTATATTTTATTGTTCTTTCACCAATGTAGCCATCTTTTTTACAAGCAATAAAAATTCCAACTTACTTGTATCATTTTTGATATCCGGAATTGAATCAAGTAATGACACAACGCTGTCATAACTTGATTTGCCCTTAAACTCCGAATCACGAAGTAACATGCCGGTCTCTGCCACTGCGGCGGCAAACTTCATATTATCAGACATCTCGGTTTTGATGGATTCTGTTGTAACAGGATAGTTGAGTTCCTTACTTGTTTCGGAATCAGGCTCCTTATATCTTACTGCAATATTTAAAAGATCGTCTGAATCATTGGCGACACCGGTTTGATATTTAAGGTTTGAACCTATTTCCATAGGTGAATCATTGTCAACTATTTCATATAATACGGTTACTCTGTGGCCTGAGCCTATTTCACCGCCATCCTTGGTATCATCCTTAAAGTCCTCATCATCCATGATACGATTTTCGTAGCCTATCAGTCTGTATCCCTTTATAAATTTAGGGTTGAATTCCAACTGGAACTTTACATCCTTTGCTACAGTAAAGAAGTTTGCACCAAGCTCTTCTGAAAGTACTTTCTTTGCTTCAAATCTTGAATCGATATATGAATAATTTCCGTTTCCGTTGTCAGCCAGTGCCTCCATCTTGTTATCCTTTATATTTTCAGTACCGAATCCCAGAACGGAAAGGAATACACCGCTTTCTTTTTCCTTCTTTATAAGCCTTGTAAGTTCACCTTCACTTGTGATCCCGACATTTAGATCACCATCGGTAGCAAGTATAACTCTGTTATTTCCGTCTGCTTTAAAGTATTTTTCGGCAATTTCATAAGCAGTCTTTATACCCTCAGATCCTGCAGTACTTCCTCCGGCTTCCAAATCTTCTATAGCAGCCATTATTTCTTTTGAATCCGATCCATTTGCACCTTCAAGTACAACCTGATCGCTTCCTGCATATGTAACTATGGAAACAGTATCATTTTCTTTTAACTGTTCGCAAAGAAGCAAGAATGCATTTTTAACAAGCGGTAATTTGTTCGGTTCCTCCATAGATCCCGATACATCTATAAGGAATACAAGATTTGAAGGTTTCTTTTCAAGTTCCTCCATACTTTTAGCCTGCATTCCGACCATCATCAGCTTGGTGTCCGGATTCCATGGACATGCGGAAATTTCGGTAGTTACCGAGAATGGTTCACCCTCATTTGGCTGCGGATAGTCATAGTGGAAATAATTGAGCATTTCCTCAATCCTTACCGCATCGGCAGGCGGTAATTCTCCGGAATTTATAAAACGCCTGATATTTGCATAAGACGCCGTATCCACATCCGCTGCAAATGTGGATAGCGGTGAAGTAGCTACAGCTTTGAAGTTACTTTCGTCAACAGCATTGTATTCCTCTGTATTATAATTTGCATCATAACTTACATAAGGAGTGGCATATTCAGCCACCTTTCCGGTATCATAAATTGCACCTTCTGTTTTAGGCTGTGGTCCTGAACATCCTACAAGTAAGGCAGGTGTGCTGAGGGCAAATATCAACATACCTGCGCTTACCTTACAAAAACTTGATTTATTTTTCATATACTCATCCTCCTAATAAAACAACCAATTTATTCATCAATCTGTGCATCACTTGATTTTCTGTAATGTCTGGGAGAAAGACCGTAGGTCTTTTTAAAGGCGTCTTTAAAGTAGTTGCTGTCATTGAATCCGCAACTCATTGCTATATCGGTTACGGTAAGTTTTGTGGTGGCAAGCTTTGTGGCGGCCTGCTTTAACCTTACATAGTTCAGATATTCTTTAAATCTCATTCCTGTAGTATTTTTAAATTTTTTACTGAAGTAGGTATAACTTAGACCTGCCATATCCGCAATATCATCAAGAGTTAGAGGTTTATCATAATTGTCCGTGATATACTTTGCCAATGTCAGCATATGCTCGTCGGTGGTATTTATAATAGCCGGTGTAGAGCGGTTAAAAGAGCAGAGTCTGATACAGTACAGGAATAATTCTTTCAATAAAAGTCTGAGAGTTTTTGAGCTGTGTTCATCATCAAGCTTATCCTCCGTAAGCATACTTTGCAGATGCTCATTTATTTTACCTTGATAGGCTGCAGGCACATGGAATACCTCTTTGCTTGAAAAATAGTTTTTAAAAGTGTCATTGTTTATATAAATATTGTCAACAAGATCGCTGTATTTAAAGTAAATATTTATTCTCACACATGGAGTATCGGAAGTATATTTTGTATAGTGCATTTCTCTTGGCGGAATAAGCAAAAAATCTCCTGTATTCATCTCAAGCATTTGATTCTCTATAAAAAAGGTACATTTTGAAGCCTTGCAATAATACAATTCATAATACATATGAAAGTGATTGTCAGGCATATTAAATTTATAGCTGTTATTTCTGGTCGCGATGTTCACATAAATTCTGTCAATATCGGAATTTGATACTCTCATGAGGCCTCCTTAAATCAGTAATTAAAAACATTATAACACAGTACTTAATTAAAAATAACAAAAAAACAGTAGTTTACTTTGTTTTGCACTATTTTCAGTTGGTTTTTTGGCTTAAGCTGTTGTATAAATTACTTAAACGAAAGGCAAAAGTATGAGTGAAAGTATCAAATGTAGCAGGGATGAAGCATTTAGAGAGAGAAGTTTAAATGGTGATATGCTTGCATTGGTTATTTATACAGGTATGCCGCTGGCGATATATCAGGGACTCAGTCAGTTGTTCAAAATATTTGACACAATAATGGCTGCCCATATAAATGCCGAATCGGTTTCCGCGGTAGCATATTTGTCACAGCTTATAGCTTTATTGTCTGCCATATCGGGCGGTCTTTCAGTAAGTGCCGGAATAAAGATTTCAAGTGCATTCGGAGAGGGCGACTATGATATGGTCAAAAAAAGAGTAAGTACTGTTTATTTGACAGCTGCAGTATTTGCGGTTTTGATGTTGGCTGTATTCATTCCGCTGACAGAACCGTTTTTAAAACTGGCGGCAACACCGGATGTACTTATAAAAGCCGGTGCTTCATATTTCAGTATTGAAATTTTGACCATGGCTGTAAGTTTTATAAATAATATTTATATTGCAGTGGAGAGGTCAAGGGGGAACACATCAAGAATACTGTGGATGAATATGCTTGTACTGGTATCAAAGCTTATACTTACAGCAATATTTGTATACATATTCAACGGCGGATTGCATATGATTGCAATTGCCACCTTATTGTCTCAGAGTATATTGCTTATATTTGCAATATACAACAGTCTTGGAAAAGAAAGTATTTTCTCATTTGATTTAAAGTTTATAAGCTTTAGAAAAAATGTGGTAAATGATATGTATCTGCTTTCAATTCCTGTTGTGGCGGAAAAGATATTCTTTTCTTTGGGAAAGACCTTTATAAACAGCATGAGTACCGTATACGGAGCTTTGATGGTTGGAGCATTGGGAGTATCAAATACTCTTGGAGGAATTACAACATCACCGCAAAACGGATTTCAAGACGGCAGCAGTGCAATAATAAGCCAGAACTTCGGTGCAGGCAAATATAGGAGAGTGTTAAGCGCATTTTATAATACTGCAATTGTAAATACCGTAATGGGTTTTATAATATGCACGGCAACTTTACTGGGACTGGATTTCTTAAGTAATATTTTTGCAGGAGGAGATATTAATTTTGCAAAAATGATAAGAGAAGTTTACAGATACGAAGCCGTAGGCTCGTTATTCCTGGGAGTCAATGCGGCGGTGATGTCATTACTTTACGGTTTGGGAAAGACAAGGATAACAATGATTTTAAATGTGTCAAGAGTCTTCGTATTCAGAATACCGGTACTTTACTTTCTTCAAAATTTTACAAATTTAAAAGATGCAAGTATAGGCATAGTAATGATGGTAAGCAATGTTTCTATAACAGTGATGTCTGTGACAGTGATTTGCTTTGTTATAAGAAATTATAAAAATAAATATTTATAATAAAAAAAGAGGAGAATTATGATGAAAAAGTTAAGTTTGGCAATGGCTGTTTTATTGGCAGGTTCATTAACAGCATGTACCGGAAATGCAGGTAAGGATGTTTCAAAGGAAGTACAAACCGGAGAAGCTACAACAGCAAAAAGTGAAGACGGATCTTCAGGTCCTGTTACAATCACATTTAACTGGTGGGGCGGAGATTCCAGACATGAGGCAACAAAAAAGGCTGTAGACGCTTTTATGGCAAAGAATCCTGATATAAAGGTTGAAGTAAACTTCGGTGCATGGACAGATTGGGAGACAGCAAGAGCCTTGGAGTTCCAGTCAGGTACTGCAGCAGATCTTTCACAGATAAATATGGACTGGATCAGCAACTATGATGCAAACGGTGAAACCTTCCTTGATTTAAACACCGTATCCGATATTATCGACCTTACCCAGTATGACAGCAAACTTCTTGACAGATCAAAAGATTCAAAGGGTGGTCTTGCAGGTATACCTATAGCCGAGACAGGAAGAATCTTCTATTGGGATAAGACAACCTTTGATGAGGCGGGAATTGATACACCGAAGTCACTTGCAGATCTTAGAGCGGCAGGTGCCACATTTAAAGAGAAACTTGGAGATGACTATTATCCTTTAGCAATGGGTCAGTATGACAGAGCAATTTTTATGACATACTATCTTCAGGCTAAATATAAGGAAGCAATCTTCAGTGATGAAGGAAAGTTCAACTTTACAGAAGATCAGATAAAGGACGGTATAGAGTTTATTCAGTCACTTGAAGCGGACCATGTTATTCCTTCAATAAAGACTATAGACGGCGACGGTGCGGCAAGCTTTGATGTAAACGAGAAGTTTATCAGCGGAAAATATGCAGGTATTTTAGAGTGGGACAGCTCGGCAAGCAAGTTTAAAAAGGCATTGGGAGATGCAAGAGAACTTGTTGTAGGTGAAGAGTTTAAGGATCTTGCCGACGGAAGCAATACAGGTGTATTCACAAAGATATCAATGCTTTATGCAATATCTGCAAAATCACAGCATCCGAAGGAAGCTGCAAAGTTGCTTAACTTCCTTGTAAACGATCCTGAAGGTGTAGAGATAATCGGTACAGAAAGAGGAATACCGGCTTCAAAGGCGGCTCTTGAGCAGCTTACAAAGGCAGATAAAATAAATCCTATGACAGGCGAAGCACATAAGAAGGTGCTTGAAGCGGCAGAGTTCAGTATGAGTCCTAAGTTTGACGATTCATCACTTAAGGGTTCAAGCGGACTTTATACAGAAGTATTCGGCGGCGTAAGCTATGGAGATTACAGTGCCGAGGACGGAGCAAAGATGCTCTTTGAAGGATTCAGCAAAGTAAGCAACTAAGTTTGCAAAATAAATATTTTTAATCTGACAAAGGGGGCCGTAATATTTACAGCTCCCTTTTATAAGGAGAATAGTTTTGAAAAATAAGACATTTAAAAAAGTTTTGAAAAATAATATAGGGTTTTTTTTTTTTTTTTTTTTGGGTTTTTTTTTTTTTTTTTTTTTTTTTTTTTTTTTTT
>NZ_CALLVU010000056.1 GCF_938015485.1 uncultured Lachnoanaerobaculum sp.
AAAAATCAGTATATCAAAAAAAATATTACAGTTTTAGGAAATATAAAATAAAATTAGGAGATGAAAATGTTACAGAACCAGAGATTATTAGAACAGATAAAAAATAGTTTTTCTCAGATGGACAAAATAATTTTGTTGATAACATCTTTCCCCCTATCTTGCCTTTAAGAAAGGCTTACCGTTTGCCGCCGGTACTCTTGTACTTCCCACTACAAATACCAGCGCAAGTATTGTAACCACATAAGGAATCATTGATACAAGGTTCGGTGATACCGCATTACCCGCTCCGAGCAAAGCCTTGATACCGTTACAAAGTCCAAAGAGCAGACAAGCCTTGAATGCTCCCTGCGGCTTAAACTTTCCGAAAATAACAGCTGCAATGGCAATGAATCCCTGTCCGACTATTACCGCCGGTCTGAACTGACTTACTGTAGCCAGTGTAACAAAAGCTCCTCCAAGTCCTGCAAGGAAGCCTGAAAGTATTACACAGATATATCTTGTACGATATACATTCACTCCCAAAGTGGCACAGGCCTGCGGATGCTCTCCTACAGCTCTAAGATGCATTCCGAACTTTGTTTTATAGAATACAAACCACACTACGGCAACCAGTATAAAACTAAGATAAGCTACAATATATGTTGAAAAAACATTGTATCCGAAAGATCCTGAAGGGAACATTCCGTCAAAAAGCTTAGGCAACTTTGAAGCCGTATCAAGTGCAGGTGAATCCGACGAGTTGTCAAATATCGCCTTGCAAAGGAATACCGCAAGTCCCGGACCTATAAAGTTTATTGCTGTACCGGATATAGTCTGGTCCGCTCCGAACTGTATACAGGCAACCGCATGAATAACACCAAGTATTGCACCGCTAAGTCCTCCTGCAAAAAATCCGAGCCAGCCGTTGCCGCTGAAATACGCTACACAGGCTCCTATAAAAGCGCCTATTGTCATCATACCTTCAATACCGATATTTATAACACCGCTTCTCTCCGAAAAACATGATCCCAGAGCCGCCAAAAGAAGCGGAGGAGTCGCTATCAATATAGCATTTATCAAAAGCCCTAAATCCTTTATTAAAACTTCCATTATACCGCTCCCTTCTTTCCGTGATTCAAGAAAATACTTCTGAACAAACTTGATATTGCAATAAACAATATGATTACACCCATTATAATATCCACAACCTCTGAAGGTGCATTTACAAGTGAAAGCTTACTTCCGCCATACTTCATAGCGCCATAGAAGATACCTGCAAATATACATGCTATAGGATTTGAAGAAGCTATAAGGGCTACTGTAATTCCCTGAAAGCCGTATCCTTCCTGACCTGAAAACTGTGATATTCTTCCGCTCATACCCATCAGCTGTATCGCACCTCCGATACCTGCCAAAGCTCCCGAAAACGCCATTGCTGTAAGAAATGATTTTCCGGTATCTATACCTGCATACTGTGCGGCCGTGTTACTGAAACCTACCGCACGAAGCTTAAATCCGAGTGTAGTCTTGTTTATAACAAACCAAACAATTATTGCAAATACAACAGCTATAATAAAGCCCCAGTTTGCAGCTGATGCACCGGTTGCCTCTATTATAGACTTAGGCGCCAAGATTCTTGCAGTATCTGCAATATCCTTTGTAGCCTCACCGCCGCTTTCCTTATGTATTACAGTCAAATTCACTATAAAATTTGACAGATAAAATGCAATCCAGTTAAACATAATATATGACAAGACTTCATTCACACCTTTTTTTATCTTCAAAAGCCCTACTATCGCTCCCCAGATACCTCCTGCAAGTGCGGCACCTATAAAGCAAAGCGGTATATGTATAATTGCAGGTGCTTTTATAAGAATACCTATTACACAGGCTGTAAGAGAACCTACTACAAACTGTCCCTCGGCACCTATATTAAATACGCCCGTCTTAAATGAAAAAGCCACACTGAGTCCTGTGAATATAAGCGGAGCGGCATATATAAGACACCAAATCATAAACTTAGGCTTGCCGAAGATACCTTTTAACAGCTGTCTGTACGCCTCAAGAGGATTTATCTTTGCCACCGAAAGCAGAATTGCACCTACTATAAACCCCAATATTATTGATAAAAGAGTATAAAAAGCATTGCTTGAAAGTATACCGTTTTTCTTACTCATCTTTTTTTCCTCCTGCCATCAAAAGTCCAAGTTCCTTCTCATCGGCATCCTCACCCATGACTTCACCTGTAATCCGACCTCCGAATATAACCTCAATCCTGTCTGAGAGGTTCATAATCTCGTCAAGCTCAAATGATACCAATAAAACCGCCTTATTCTTATTCCTTTGCTCCACCAGATATCTGTGCACAAACTCAATAGCACCTACATCCAGACCTCTTGTAGGATTGACCGCAATCAAAAGATCCGAATCGTTAGTCACCTCTCTGGCTATAATTACCTTTTGCTGGTTTCCTCCCGATAAAGTCTTTGCCGCCTTTTTGGCGCTGTCTTTCGGTCTGATATCAAACTTTTCTATAAGCTTGTTTGCATGTGATTCTATGTTTTTCTCATTGAGTATACCCCTTTTTGAGAAAGGCTCATTCTCAAAGTTTTGAAGTATAAGGTTTTCAGCCACACTGAAATCAAGCACAAGTCCGTGCTTTTGTCTGTCCTCAGGTATACTTGTAATACCCATATCAAAACTCTGTCTCGGTGTTACATTAAAGGCATCCTTACCAAGTATGGTAACGCTTCCGGACTCGGCCTTTTTCAGTCCTGTAAGTATCTCAACCAATTCGGACTGACCGTTACCGTCCACTCCTGCAATACCCACTATCTCACCTCTTCTTACATCAAGACAAAGAGATTTGAGTATATCCGCCTTTCTGTAGTCCTTTGCACAAAGATCCTTCACACAAAGTACCACCTCTCCCGGCTCTCTTTTTTCTTTCTCTACAGAGAATGAAACATCTCTACCTACCATCATGGCGGCAAGTTCGCTCTCACTTGTAGTCTTTACATCCACAGTGTTTATATACTTTCCATGTCTTATGATAGTACATGAATCGGCACAAGCCTTTATTTCCTTCAGCTTATGTGTGATAAGTATTACCGACTTTCCGTCATTTGTAAGACTCTTTATGATATCTATAAGTTCAAGTATCTCCTGCGGTGTCAGTGAAGCGGTAGGCTCATCAAGTATAAGAGTCTTTGCACCTCTGTACAATACCTTCAAAATCTCCACTCTTTGCTGCATACCTACAGAGATATCCTCAATCTTGGCGTCCGGATCCACTGCCAGACCGTATCTTTTGGAAAGCTCCACTATCTTCTCTCTTGATTTTTTCAAATCCAATACAAGTCCCTTGGTATCTTCCATGCCCAGTGCAATATTTTCGGTAACGGTAAAAGGCGGTATAAGCATAAAATGCTGATGCACCATTCCTATTCCCAAATCTATCGCTCTTTGCGGAGTACCGATGACCGTTTCCTTCCCGTCTATGAATATTTTTCCTGAAGTAGGATGGTATAAACCGTATAAAATATTCATAAGTGTGGATTTACCTGCACCGTTTTCTCCCAAAATAGCATGAACCTCTCCCTTTTTTACCGTGAGATTGATACCATCATTTGCAACAAAATCGCCAAACTTCTTGACTATGTTTTGCATTTCGACAGCTGTGTCCATTCTCCCTCCTTATCAAGTCTTTTATATATTTGCTATATCAGCACAATATCACTGAACCCGTTTTTTATTGCTATATCTTTAGCTTCATTCATCTCTTCATTTGTAGGACTTCTAAAGTCTCTGTATTCTTTTCTTACACCGTTTTTCCTGTACGCGATAATCTTGTACCTTATATTTTCTGTTTTAAGGAAAGGAGCAAGCTCCTTTGAAGTATCATAAACCGTCTTTCTAAAGTCAAAAAGCTCGGGTACAACTACAGTCCTTACTTCAAAAAGCTTGCCTATCCCCGCCAAATATCTTGCATTATTCAGTACAATATCATTTCCGACATCGGTAACCTTTATATGCTCATTATAATCATACGCTTTAATATCAAGCATCACTCCGTCACAAACTTCCAATAAGTCATCAAACTTTCTGAAGTCTATACTTCCGTTGCTGTCAATCATTGTACTTAGTCCCGCCTGCTTACAAAGAATAAACACCTCTCTCATAAAATCAGGATACAGGCTGCATTCACCTCCTGAAAAAGTGATACCTCTGATAAAAGGTACATTTTCACATATCTTATCAAAGGTCTCTTTAGAGGTCATCTTGACAATCCTCGGAGTGGCGCCGTGCCTGCAAACCTTGATACAGGTATCACAGGCTATACACTTTTGCGGTTCAAATGCCACCTTGCCGTCTTTAACGCTCAGTGCGGCTGTGGGACATGTAGGCACACAATCCATACAGTTTATGCAAAGATTTCTTGTCTCGGGATTGTGACAGTATTTACAATTGAAATTGCAGCCCTGTAGGAATATAGCCGTTCTGTTGCCCGGTCCGTCCACACTGCTGAAAGGTATTATCTTATTGACATAGGCACTGTACACTAGCGCACTTTCCTCTCAAGTATCTTGCCGTTGTGCTTTGCGCCCATACCGAGTGCCGTAGTATCCTGAAGTACACTCTCGCCCTTTTCAAGCTTTTCAATCTCGGATCTCTTTACAAGATATCCTGTAATTCTTATTACATCCGAGTCTGAAGAATAGAATGAAAGGTATCTGATATTTTCTTTCATTGCACCCTTTATAATATCAAGTACATATTCATGGTTTTTGTGTACCGTAAGGTCTATAGGGAATATATCACCTGTTCCTGAAGGGAAATACTTGTGGAACTTGGCACAATGCTTAAGGTGATCCAAAAGATTTGTCGGCTCCTCACCTATCGGAATTCTTGTTCCCGGTGATACCTTGACATCACTTGCAATACCTACCTGTGCGTGAAGTAAGAAATGTCCGTCTGTACCCTCACAGTACTTATTGAAATGATTTTTATTGAAATCATCTATTATATCCATTATCTCTACAGCCAGCTTATCGGCTACCTCGCTGTGACCGTATCTGCCATCTATACCCTCTTTTTCAAGAAGAATATTTACAGCCTCAGCAAGACCTACCAGACCGAACATGGCGGAGAATCTCTCCCTGCTTATAAAGCCTTCCTTTGCAAGGAAATTGTTCTCAAAGAAACCGCTCTCCTCCACCTCAAACTTTATTCTCTCATCCATATATCTTGCCATAATATCCATAACATAAGGCAAGGTGTTTTTCTTAAAGTCTTCGATATTCTTAGCTCTCTTTGCAATATTGCCCAAGATCATTCTTGCAAGTGTATATGAACCGCCTCCAAGCAAAAGTCCGTTGTAGCAGCTTGCAATAACATACTTTTCTCCAAGCTCACCGCAAAACATCTTATGGTTTGCAAATGAAGGCTTTGCACTGTGAAGTGCCGTATTTATCGCCATAAGCGCAAACTCGTCGCTTGTCACCTCAGGATCGTACTTCAATGTGATATTCGGCACCGCCTGCTCAAGCTCGGCCTCCACCTCAAGAATTATCCTTCCTGCCAATGTGTCCTTAGGTCCGATATTTGCATGTGAGAATGAGTCCAAAATAGTTCTGTCCATATTTATAAAGAACAGTTTTATCATCTTCTTTGCCAAATCTCTGTCCATATCCTGTACAAAAGGATCCAAAAGTTCATCTAATTGACCTACATAAACAGGGAAATTGGTTACGCTCGGAACATGGCGATAGAAAATAAGCAGTGAATTCAATGCTTCGTACAAATCCTTAGGAGGATCAAGCTGTAAAAACTTGCTTCCCTCTCTCATAAACTTTGCATAGTCAGGTATTATATATCTCGGTCTTAGCGGTGCATGACCCTCAAACAAATCACAAATACACTGGCTGTCTATCTCCGCGTTAAGAAGCTCATCCAAACCTTCAGGCAAATCAAGCACTTCAAGAAGTGAGTCTGCATGATTGGCCATGGTAGCCACTTTCTGCTCATGAGTAAGGCTCGGACTCTTTACGGTCTTTAGCATACTCTCTCTGATTTCATTAACTTTATCTAAGCTGATGTCTCTCATATTACTCCATTCTATAAGGGTTTACCCTTAAATATACCTACGAAATTCATAGATATATTTAAGGGGGCAGCAATAGATTGCTGCCCGATAGAATATATTGTTTAGTCAAGCTCGTAGATATCACCGTACTTAGCTTCAAAATCAGCCTTTGTCTTAGGTACTACAATATCACCTGAAATGATCTTAGCCTTTACATCTTCAACTTCCTTCAAAACCTCAGGATCAAGGTTGTCTGTTGTAGGTGCTATATCAACACCGCCGTCCTTTAATGTATAAGTCTTAACACCTGATTTGTACTCTCCGTCAAGTGCAGCCTTAGCCTCATCATATACCGCATTGTCAACTCTCTTCATAGCTGAAGTGAGGATAGTCTTAGGTGCAACCTTAGACTGGTCGGAGTCAACACCGATAGCCCAGATGCCTGCTTCCTTACATCCGTCAATAACACCGAGACCTGTACCGCCTGCAGCATGGAAGATAACGTCCGCCTTGTTTGCCACCATATTGTTGGCTGCCGTCTTACCTGCACCTGTATCTGCAAAGCTGTTTACATTGTTTTGTAAGATAGTTGCATCCTTATTGGCATCCTTAACACCTGCAAGATATCCGTATCCGAACTCATTCATAGTATCTGTTGACATACCTATAACAAGACCTACAGTGTTTGACTTGGTTGTCTTTCCTGCAACATAGCCTACAAGGTAAGAAGCCTGTGCCTGCTCAAACATAAGACATGCTACATTGTCAAGCTTTATTGATGAATCATCGACAATAGCGAACTTCTTATCAGGGTTTTTCTCAGCTTCGGACTTAAGCGCATCTGCAAGCTGATATCCTATACAGATAATAAGGTCATAGTCATCATCAACCAATGTCTCGATATTCGGAACATAGTCTGAATCAGTCTTTGACTCCAAGTACTTTGCCTGAATGCCGAGCTCCTTCTGTGCTCTTTGAAGACCTTCCCAAGCCGACTGGTTGAATGAACCGTCATTAACACCGCCTACATCGGTAACCATACCTACCTTAAATTCTGTTGCGGCCTTCTTCTCACCTGCATCAGCCTTGCTCTCGTCAGCCTTACTCTCTCCATCCTTGCTTTCCTCAGCCTTTGAAGAGCCGTCTACCTTAGGTTCTGATGAGCCTGATGAGCAAGCTACAAGTGAAAATCCCATAAGTGTTGCCATAGCGATAGCCAATAATCTTTTCTTCATTTTTCCTCCTTAAAATGAACAAACATTAAATAAAAAATATCAATTTAAGTATAAACCATAAGTTATTTGTAATCAAGTTGTTATATTTAAATAAGATTTATATATTTTTATTTTTCCTTATCATTATTCTGATAGCTTCCACAGCCGTCTTGATAGCGGCACTTGTATCATGTACCTGCTCATTACTAAGACCCTTTTTGGCTCTTTCCTGATTGGCAATCGCCAAAAATACGGATCCGATTTTCACTCCGAGATATGAGGCTACAGTGAAAAGTGCAGCAGACTCCATCTCCGACGCAAGCGTGCCAAGTCTTAACCAAGCTTCCCATTTATCCATAAGCTCATAGCTTACAGGCTTATTCTCAGGCTCATGCTGACCGTAGAAAGCATCCTTACATTGTACCACTCCTATATGCGACTTAAACTTAAGCTCATCGGCGGCTTCCTTAAGCGCACTCAATACCTCAAAATCCGCCACCGCCGGAAACTCTATCGGCGCATACTCCTTACTCGTACCTTCCATCCTTATGGCACCGTTTGCTATAACAAGGTCTCCTCCGCATACATCAAGCTTCATACCTCCACAGGTACCTACTCTGATAAATGTATCCGCACCGCATCTTACAAGCTCTTCAAGTGCTATAGCCGCTGACGGACCGCCTATACCTGTAGATGTCACCGATACCTTCTCACCGTCTATAAGCCCTGTGTATGTAACAAACTCTCTGCTGTCCGCCACAAGCTTTGCATCATCAAAATATGCCGCAATCTTCTCACATCTTTTCGGATCTCCGGGAAGTATGACATACTTTCCGACTTCTCCTTTACCTACTCCGATATGATACTGTACTCCTGCTCCCTCAGTATAATCAATCATACTATTTTCCCTTCAAATTTTAAAATTTAGATTCATTATATCTGCATCTTATGTAAGCGTCAACATAAGTACATAATGCAAAATGTTATTTAATATTGACTTTTATATCATAAATACATAGAATCATATTTATACAGTTCATATAGACACTTTATCCGATATGGTTTTGTAATTTTAACCTTAATTTGGCAATTTTATTATAATAATATAATATGAAAATTTTGCCCTACAGTTTCAAACATTAATGTTAATAATCTGAACATGAAAAATAAGTGTTTTATTGTATGAAATATAAGGAGAAACGGTAATGAAAACTATAACAGCAAAGCCTGAAGATATTAGAACAATATTTTCAAGGGAATATCAGATTCCAATGTTCCAAAGAGAATATTCATGGGAACAGGAGCAATGCGAAACTCTTTGGGATGATTTGATTGATTTTCATAATGAAAAAGATAAAAAAGATAAATATTTTTTAGGAAATATTGTAGTACATCCAATTGATGAAAGTGAAAAATTTTCAGTTATAGATGGGCAACAAAGACTGACAACTCTTCTCTTGCTTATCAGAGCACTTTTTGATAATGCGGGTACAGTAAAAGCATTGGAGGAGTGTTTAAAGATAAAAGACAAGCTAAGTTCAGAGCTCACAAATAATATAAGATTAAATTCAGATGTTATTGAGAATGATAAGAAAAACCTTGAAAAAATTATCTTAGAAGGCCGCTGCGATGATGAAAATTCGAGACTTTATATCAATTATGATATGTTCAAGAAGAAAGTTTCAGATTGGAAGCAAGGAAAAACTTCTGATGAATTAAATAAACTTATTTTGACATTCTTAGACAATGTAGTATTATTACCGATATTATGCGAAACAGAAGATGATGCTTTGAATATTTTTGAGACTATAAATAACAGAGGTCTTTCATTAAGCGATGCGGATATATTTAAGTCAAAGCTTTATGCAGGAATTGAAAGTTCAAAGCGAAGTGAGTTTATAGATGAATGGAATGAGTTATATGATCAGGAAGACCTGTTTCGTATTTTAATGTACATCTGTAGAGCTCAGGAAAATGATATTTCCAGGGAAAAGGGACTAAGGTCTTATTTTTCATCTAAAACAGGTAGACTACAGAATCCAGGCGATGTAATGGCTTCTTTAAAAAAAATAAATGCAATAATAGATACAAAAACAGGTAGCTATAATGATTCATTATGGAATATTTTGGAAAATTATCCTAATCAATATTGGAGATATCCCTTATATGTATTCTTACATAAATATATGATATGGAAAGAAGACGGTGAGTTATATTTACCTGAAGAACATTATGAAGAATATAAGAAGCTGGTAATGTTAACGACAGCATATTACTTTGTAAAAGGTGTTGTGTATAACTCTGTTAATACTGTAAAAGATACAACATTTAAGGTATGTGCAAAAATAGAAAATAATGATAATTACCTGTCTGAGTATATAGATAATATGGGCAATGATTTAAAAATATTCTATGACAAACTTGAAAGCGCGGATTTGGGTAGATGTAAAAGAGGAATTGTCTTACTAAGTGGATTTTTGAATAAATCACAAAGTGTTGAAGATTTTTGTGACTTGATTTTAAACTCCAGTAACAGTATAGAAATAGAGCATATATTACCAAGAAAGTGGTCTGATAATAATGACTGGGATGAACAGAAGGCAAAAGAAGTAATGGAAACTTTAGGTAACCTTGCACCATTTGAGAAAAAGCTAAATATAAGTGCAAGTAATGAATTTTTCAAAAAGAAAAAGAAGGCCTACGAAGAATCAAAGTTTGCAGATATTCAAGATTTATCAAAACTTGATAAATGGGACTATGATGAAGTAAAGATAAGAGAAGAAAATATTATTAATAGAATAAAATCTTTTATAAAAGAAGTATCTAAATTTGTATAAATTTTTTAGCTGTCGGGAAATGAAAGTTATACAAAAGGGATGGCGTACTAATTTTGAGTCACGCCACCCCTAAGCTTTTTTACTCCATATCTACGAGTACTCATATCAGTACGTTTTCTTACACCCTACTTTCTATTCATAAGTTCTCTTTGAGCATCCACCTTCATTGCAGTAAGTGATAATGCTACATCACCGTTATCTTCATAATAAAGACCTGATCTGGCCATCTTCCACGAAAATTCTTCGTGTGATAAAGCACTAAGCTTCCATGGTGACAAACTTCCATATCTATTAAAGACTCTTCTCAGTAAACCCTTTGTATCCTCTGAGACTTGAGACTGCAAATTTAATGAATCTTCAAAACCCGATTTCTTTTTAAACTCAGATCTGACCTCTTTTAGCACCGGCCCATATTTCCATCCATAAAAAATTGCATCAAACAGAGGTTCATTATTATACATTAGAGATTCTCTTTGTGCAAAATACATAAGCTTATGCATTCTCATCTCATCCATATGTTTGCCGTTTTTTTCATAAAACATGTTGTCTAAATCCATTGCAACACTCATTGTATTCTCCATATAAAACCTCCTATTATTTTTTCTATACATCTTCCTACATTTTGATTCTTCAATAAAAACTATAATATTGCCTTTATTCCCTTTGCACTGCGAAGAATCGTATCTGTGAAATGATTACCCAGATTTAATTCAAATATCACCTCACTCCCAAGGTTCTTAAAATACTCTGAAAGCTCTATTGTTTTATCCTGCACAGTTTTTAATACAGGATTTCGTGTATTTGCCTCTTTATCCCCCAGAGAAAAATAAATTTTATCAGGCAATCTCTTATACTCATTTCTTTTGCAATATTCTATAAAGTTACTAAACCAAAGTGAGCCTGACATACTTGCCACTCTGTCAAATACATCAGTTTGATACATAGCATAAACAGCAAAAAGTCCTGCAAGTGAATATCCGGCAATCCCTGTAAATTTAGGCACTCCCTCTATCAGCTCCTCTGTCTTCGGTAAAATCTCCTCTATAAGTAATTTCAGATACTCATCTGCACCGCCGCTAAAAGATTTCTCTTTAGAATATATCGAAGGCATATACCATGGTGACATATCATGGTTCCAATCAATATTTCCAACTACAAGTAAATTTATGGAAGTGCAACCCATATTCTGTAATTCTTTATATACACCCTCACCGTCACCCTCAAAAGTATTAAAAACAATCAAAGGAGCATTTTTGTCAGTTGACTTGTATAGGGTGATTTCTTTATCTTTTATATTAAACTTTACTTTATTATTATCTGTTATCACCTACACCTCCTACCACCGGCCTTAAATTATATTTATCCGGCTAAAACAAAATGCTCCGCCTTCAAAACCCATTCCTTTTTTAACTCCCAAAATGTTGCCTGAGTAGATTTCGGTGCGTTCCACCAGTCGGTTTCTATATCTACACAAAAAACATTCTCCCAACTTTTCAGTTTTTCATCTTCACTCGGATCTTCAATGTCATCTTTTCCATATAGCGGTAAGTATCCGTCATTTAGTATAACGTGCCATATATCAAAGTCTGACAGTAAAACCCTATTGTCGGGTACATCTATGGATAGCAAAACTATAGGTGTTCCCCTCTCACCACCATATCTATGAGTTCTCATATCCAAGCGTTTTCGTACACCTTCCCATTGATACCATGCCCATACAGGGTATATTACATCATTTGGCGGCATCCCTATACGTTTTTTCATCTGATCAACAAGCCAATCATATGAAGAACTAAACTGACCCTCAAATAATAGGTGTTTTTCATTTGCTATAAGTCTACCTGTCTCAAGTAAAATATCATAAGCAGCCTTATGTTGAATAGTCCATAAAAGCATTCTTCTCTCCCTAGACAAGCTTTGATCTATATCCGTTATCAGTATTGTTACTCATCTTAACCCTTCCACACCTATAATTTTATTCAATACAGCGTTTTAAGCATTTAAATTACTAATTTCCCCTATCAAAGACATCAGATAAAGTTTTTCTGTAAGCGTCAACATAAGTACATAATGCAAAATACTTAGCCCCAATCAAACAATATGCTCTGATGTACGGCTGCATCTCCTTTATTGACATACTTTATTTCTTCAGTACCTCCTGTCACAAGTGCAGGGGCAAAGAAATATATCTCATTTAAAGGCAAAACTCCAAATTTAGCTTTCGCCTCATCAAAAAGTTTACGCCTTAATATCTTTTCTTCAACCTCACTATCAATAAGATATTCTACAAACTCCTCCACAGTATATGCCGCTACTGAAATATTTCTGTAGTGTATATCCAAAAAAGATATGTCATATTCGCCGTCACCGAGATTCCTGAAATAAAACAAATCTCCAAATCCTGTCATCATAAACGGAATTCGCGAATAGTCCTCTTTTCCAAGCCATTTATAAAAGCTATCCATATAGTCTTCAGGATCTATAAGCTTTATAATACCGTCTCCGTAGTTACCGAAACCGTATTCTTTAATAAAATCAAGAATCTGCTCATCCACTCCGGCGCTCCTGCAGGCACCTATTATATGATCTGACGGCTTTACAAGCTCCTTACCAGGCTTATACTTTTCTACAAGCTTTTCCCAAACTGATTTTTTGTTCTTTTTAAATGAATCAAATATTCCCATAGTCTACCTCCATAAATACTATAAAATACTTATTTCTCTATTTTACTCATAATATTCTTTGAATCTGCCAATACTTCATAGAACTTTCCGTCCACTCCGGTTTGGATTTTCCTATAGTTTACCTTTACACCGTCATCAAGATCCAATTCTATACGGCTTAGTGCCAAGTGAGCAATCTTTTCATCATATTCGCGACATTCCTTTAGCTGCTTTTGCAGTTTTTCTTTACGTTTTTTGGCTGTCGCCACATCCCTTGCATTTGCAACATGGTCTATAGTATCCTGCATACGCTCAATCTCACTCTCATATATACGCTGCATACGATGTAAATAATCAATACGAAGATTTCCGACAGTATCCGCATTATACCTGTGAAGGTAAATAAGAGCCTTAAATCCGTTTTGCTTACCGCTGTCAAACAGCCAATAAATAGGTCTCTTACCTGAACCTGTAACAGAATATGTCTGACAATGATCCTTGAAGAAATCATTCAGAAAATAATTTCTTATAATCTCTCTACTTGTATTTCCCTTATTTCCAAGAGCATTTGCAATAAAATCAAGATTCTCTTCCAAAGTGTCTTCACTGTAAACCACCTTTAACCAAGTACAAAGGCGTGTAATTATATCAATGTCATCTTCCAAGTATACTTCATCCGTAATCGGAATAATATTGTCAAGGACAGGCTTAAAGCTTGTATACTTTGACGCATCCCACTCTCCGCCGGCATAGGCAAGACCTTGTGTATCTAATGAGTAGCGTCCGAACATACAGCCGACAGCGTAGGAAATGAGTGAAACTATCTCATCTCTTTGTGTTCTGATATAAGCAGATCCCTTCATAGACTCAGGCACATCTTCCTTAGTGTCAAATACTCTGTGTACTGTAATATCCTTGTCTAAAACCTCAGGTGTAAGCTCATCCTGTAGGCCGTAAATATCTATAAATATGCGGTTAAGTTCTTCTTCATTGGCTTTTAACTTAGTAAATCGTTGCTCACACTCAGATTTCCAATATTTATATGCATCCTCAACCGTTGCAGGTTTGTCAGAATAAATATTTATATGATTTACAAGTGGATGGTGCTTAAAATCCCATGAGGTTTCGTAGGCGTCCCAGTCAGACTTTGAGCAAGATACGGCTTCTCTAGATATACCTAGTATATCATAGAATTTTTCTTTATCTGATATAAGTGGCAATGAAACAATATCGCCCACTTTGAAATCTAATGTTGGTGATATAAACTGAAGGAACTGCATACTAACTTTACTATTAAGCAATCCCAGAATCCACATAATATCATCTGTCTCTTTTTTTATAAACCCCTTTGCTCCTTTAGAATCAAATAAAAAACCACTTGGACAGTACCTAACTGATAAATTTCCTGAGCTTATAGCCGACCATGTTATACCCTCTCTGAATCCATATTCTCCATTATAATTATGAGATCTAACTCTTCCCGTTTTTATGTCTATATTATTCTTAATTGCATACCCATCATTACTCCAATTAACCACATAATCATTATTTCCATACCAGTCACGTTCTTTTCCACCTTTATTATATGGAATCCATTTAACATTTTTTTCTGCTGCTTTTTTTGAGGTTTCACAGTTTAAAGTTATCGAATTAAATATTACTTCTGACCACAATCTCAAAAAACGCTCATTATCCGCTGTTGCCATACCTTCCCTAGTAATAAAAATCTCATCTAGAGTAGGATAATCAAAACACTTTATAGTATTATCACTAATCCAATACGCAATTAAACTCTGAGGAATTTTTACAAAATTTTCTCCTTTATTTATATGTAGATTATTATTATGCAAAAATAAGTATTTCTTTTCCTTCTCACTATTTCCTGACAATAATCTAGAGTATAATCCTTTGTATTTACCGTATAAACTTATCTTTTTAACAGTAAATGCTACTGTCTGCACAACTTCTCCACCAATTTCTTCAAACCCACGAGCACCCAAATGTACCAAACTAGTTATCTCATTATCAAGTATTTTATTACGTATTTTTTCAAAACTAGTTAGGAATAACCAAGATTGCATTGTAATCATAGAGGTATAATAGTCTTCTATTGTAAATTGTAAGCACCTCTCAATAAAGACAGAAAACATATCTGTTTTTCCACCAATATACTTTCTATTAACATATCTGTTTAGTTTAGTATTAGAATTACTAATTGCCATATAAGGCGGATTTGTCACTACTACATGATATTTCTGTCCCAACACCTTTCCCTGTGCTATCATTTGTGACAGGGTTTCCTTTGTATCCTCTATACCCACTGTTTCCAAACTTATCTGTCCGGTAGGTTCGCTGTCGGACACAAATCTTTCCAAAAGCTCAAAGTCATACTCTTTTACCGTAAGTATTGAACCGTATTCCTTGGCATCAATAAAAGTATCAAGTAATGAGTTCATCTGAGATAATACCTTCTCTCTGTCATACTCACTTAGTCCCATACCGAAATATTTCAGATGATTCCTGTTGATACTGTTGCTCTCCTCTATGGAATGCAGATTCGGTCTGTCTTCTCCGTTTAAGATTCTGCGGTTGTACTGCCTTGCTTTCATCATTACAGCAAAGTATGAAAGCTGAAAAGCTCTTTCATCTATATCAAGACCATAGATATTATTCCTTAAAATACTTACTGCTGCATCTCTTTGTCCGTATCCTGCACTTTCATATATCTGCATAAGTACATCAAATGCATATACCAAAATATGTCCGCTTCCCATACATGGATCAATGATCTTTATATCCTCAAGATTCAGTCCGGCATACTCTTTTCTTATTTCCTCCAGTTTTTCTTCTACATCAGGCTCCTGTTTTGCTTCTTCCAGATAGTATTTCCAGTTTGACTTAAGCTCATCATTCGGATGTCCTTCCACCCACAATCTGCCAAGGCTGTTTTCCACCATATATCTGACTATCCAATCAGGTGTAAACAGCTGTGTTGCAGCAGGAACATCTTCTTTTCTTATCTTTGTTCCTGAAGGTCTTCCAAATACCTCAGCCTTCGGCTCCGTATTATAATACTGATACAGCCATCCTATGATCTCTACCTGTCCGCCTTTTTCTATATTGAAGTCATCCTCCGATATATCATGAACAAGCTTATACACTACACCGTCATTGTCAATAACGGAAATATTCAAAAGCAGCTCCGTATAATCATTTGTCTTTTCAAAAAGTGCCGGCAGCTGCTCATTCAATGCATTACACTGTTTGACAAAGAGAATACAAAAAAGCTTATCAAGTTGATTATCTGTCTTTAATTGTATGATTTTTTCTTTTTCTTCGTCTGTAAATTCAAAACCTGTTTCAAAAGGACTTGCAATGATATCAGGTTCAATCCTACCCTTGATTGAAGAAAGCACACGCGTACGAGAAGGAAGGTAATCATTTACTTCCATAAAGCGTATAGCAATCAATCTATTGAACCATGTATATGCTACTTCTTCAATAATATATTTATATGCCGTAGCGTAATCACTGTCTCTTTCTTTCTGACGAATGACTTCTACAAGCTTTCTTCTCTGAGCTATAGCGTCTCCACTTATAGAATATGGTGTATCGGTTCCGATATCATAAAACTCCGTACCCGGTGTAGACTGCGGCAGTGCCTCGCTTATTCCATCTGCAGTTATTCCCATCAGTCCTGCACGGTAGCTTATATCGGCAATCAGCTTATTCCTTGCCTGTATTGCAAAGTTTTTGATGGCTGTCTTATTCATACAACCCTCCTGTTATTATGTATTTTATATAGAAATATACTCTGTATAATAACATAATAAAGACACTTTTAGCTACACAAAAAGGTTGTCGCATCAATGCAATGTTCTATTTTTTATTTGCAGTTTATTTTAGCAAAAACCGATGTTTTTGATTATAGAATTTTTGCTTGGACAAAGTATAAGTATGTGGTAGAATGAAAGGGCTTAAGTAAATGAATATAGAGGAATGAGATTAGCCTTAGCTGTTTAATTGTACCTTTAGGTGGATTTATATTCTAAATTTTGTGATTTTGAGACGGCCCGCATAAAATAAGGGGTTGCAGCACTTCGGGTAACAAATATCACGAAATTTTTGACAAAATTCGCTTGTTAAATTTTAGGCACGCTAAAGCCCCTTTTAGGCCTTGTAATATAAGTGTTTGAAGGGGGTAGGGTTTACAAAAACTAACCCCGATTAGGGGACGGAAACTAACGTTTATAATCTAGTATGCTATCTTCTTTACTAAACTTTTGTTTACAAAAACTAACCCCGATTAGGGGACGGAAACCAAGATGTGTATCCTGATCAATCATCCAAGTAACCGTTTACAAAAACTAACCCCGATTAGGGGACGGAAACTTCCTCGTATCATATCACAATAGAATTCACTATCCCAATTGTTTACAAAAACTAACCCCGATTAGGGGACGGAAACCAACATCCAAACTTTTCTGATAGTTCGTCAATTTGAGACTGGTTTACAAAAACTAACCCCGATTAGGGGACGGAAACCATTCATCAAAGATCGTTTTTATAAAACGTCCTTGTTTACAAAAACTAACCCCGATTAGGGGACGGAAACTCTTCCCTGTCTTCGAAGTTTGCCTTCCAGTCAATCAAAGTTTACAAAAGCTATCCCCGTTAAGGGGACGGAAACAAGTACTCTGTGACGTGATAAAACTTACCGTAAGGATTGTGTTTACAAAAGTTAACCCCGATAAGGGGATTGAAACTCGAAAGTGGCACCATTAAAAACCATTCTACCCGATTTACAAAAGTTTACCCCGATAAGGAGACGGAAACTGATCTAATGGCAACTTGCCTATGACAATACCAGCTTATTTACAAAAGCTATCCCCGATAAGGGGACGGAAACCGAAGGTGTGGGATGACAATTATTCTTCGTCATGTTTACGAAAACTAACCTCGATAAGGGGACGGAAACAATCATAGTAAGTAGCCTTTGGTTGTAATTCCGCAATCTGTTTACAAAAGCTATCCCCGGTAAAGGGACGGAAACTTGAACGTGTGCGGATTGAAGCTCCACCTTCCGAAGACTGTTTACAAAAGCTATCTCCGATAAGGGGACGGAAACTCCATTGCTCTTTGAGTAGGCATATTCTTACTGCTTGTTTACAAAAGATAACCCCGATAAGGGGACGGAAACTTTACAGTCTTTGGATTTCCGGTGGGTCTTCCTGCTGAATGTTTACAAAAGCTATCCCCGTTTAGGGGACGGAAGCTCTGTATATTGATTGTCATTCCAAATTGTACAGCTTTTGTTTACAAAAACTTACCCCGTTTAGTGGACACCCCCCTTTCCTACCTTAAAAATTAGATATTAAAAAAGGATGTCACACTATATTCAGCGTGACATCCTCTTTTTATACACAAAAATAAGCCGAACCTCGAAAAGTTCGGCTTATATTGTAATATGGGTATGCAAACCCATATTATTACACAAATTATAATTTATTAGAATATTCTCCAAGCTACTATGAAGTTGTTTCTCCACCAGCTTGACATACCGCTTCTCTTTACTCTACCTCTTGAAGATGAAGCATCTATGATCTCACCGCCGCCTGCGGCTATTCCTACATGGCCTGAAACTACCACGATATCTCCTGCCTGTATATCTGAGAAGGAACTTATTCTTGTATATCTTCCCGGATTTCTCCAGCCTGAAGATGTGATATATGACTGTCCTACACCCATCTGCTTTAGAACCCAATAAACAAAGCCTGAACAGTCAAATGAGTTTGAGCCCTTTGCACCCCAAACATAAGGACTTCCTATCTTTGAAGATGCGATGTTTATCATATTTCCTACACTGCCTGAATGTGAACCGCCGCTTGACTTACCGCTCTTTTCGGATTTGTTTGACTTGGAATCATTATTTGAAGGTCCTCTAAGTCCGTCGGAATTGAGCTTTGCAAATGTCTGTGCTCCTGCTCTACCGTCCGCATCAATACCGTTGTTACTCTGGAATCTCTTCAGTACGGCCTCTGTAATCTCA
>NZ_CALLVU010000057.1 GCF_938015485.1 uncultured Lachnoanaerobaculum sp.
GCGTGGACTACCAGGGTATCTAATCCTGTTCGCTCCCCACGCTTTCGAGCCTCAGCGTCAGTAATCGTCCAGTAAGCCGCCTTCGCCTCCGGTGTTCTTCCTGATATCTACGCATTTCACCGCTACACCAGGAATTCCGCTTACCCCTCCGACACTCAAGCTGAACAGTTTCCAATGCACTACCGGGGTTGAGCCCCGGGCTTTCACATCAGACTTGCTCTGCCGCCTACGCTCCCTTTACACCCAGTAAATCCGGATAACGCTTGCTCCATACGTATTACCGCGGCTGCTGGCACGTATTTAGCCGGAGCTTCTTACTCAGGTACCGTCATTTCTTTCTTCCCTGCTGATAGAGCTTTACATACCGAAATACTTCCTCACTCACGCGGCGTCGCTGCATCAGGCTTTCGCCCATTGTGCAATATTCCCCACTGCTGCCTCCCGTAGGAGTTTGGGCCGTGTCTCAGTCCCAATGTGGCCGGTCGCCCTCTCAGGTCGGCTAATGATCGTCGCTTTGGTGGGCCTTTACCCCGCCAACTGGCTAATCATACGCGAGCCCATCCTATACCACCGGAGTTTTTCACACAACAAGATGTCTTATCGTGCGCTTATGCGGTATTAACAGTCGTTTCCAACTGGTATCCCCCGGTACAGGGCAGGTTGCTCACGCGTTACTCACCCGTCCGCCACTCGAAATAAAACCGTCACTCCGAAGAGATCGTAATATCATTTCTCGTTCGACTTGCATGTGTTAAGCACGCCGCCAGCGTTCATCCTGAGCCAGGATCGAACTCTCATGTTAAAAGTCCTTCATCCATCCGCTTTTTCAGTCCATCACACAGATCCTCTAACAGATCACATATGATTCTTCTTCGCGGACGCATGCTTCCCAGAATGAATTAGCTTGGCTAATCCTTTACTGTTTTTAAGGTCCTCAGATTGCTCTGAGATTCGCTTTGATTCTCTTAGAATCTTTCAAGGTTGTTTCATTGTTCAGTTATCAAGGTTCTTGCTTGCACCCGCTCGAGTGACAGCTGGAATAGTTTACCGCAGCTGTTATTTCCTGTCAAGATTTTATTCTGTCTCCTGCGGAAATATCCTTGCGCAGTGCACCGACTATATTATCATTCTCCCTCCTGCATGTCAACGCGACATTGTGGTGAGTTTGTGATAATTGTCGAGCGGAGATGGAGAGATTTGAACTCTCGCGCCGCGTTAACGACCTACTCCCTTTCCAGGGGAGCCCCTTCGGCCAGCTTGGGTACATCTCCAAAGCATGATCGATTTCTCAACCATATATCATTGTCGGATCCGAAGATCCGCCAGCGGAGAGGGTGGGATTCGAACCCACGCGCCCTTGCGGACAAACGGTTTTCAAGACCGCCTCGTTATGACCACTTCGATACCTCTCCGTAACTGCCTCATTATAATATCGCACCAAGCGAATAATGTCAAGCATTTATTTTTATTTTTTCAAAAAAATTTTACACCGGGGCAAAGCCTTGTATTTATAGACTTTTTTCAGAATATCATCCTTATCTTCACTTATCAATATCAAATATATTTAATATCAAATCAATACATATCCTCTAATACACCTCATATACTATATCTTCATCGGCTTGAAACTTATCATTAAATTTTACGTTCAAATACAGCTTACCTGCATGAGATTCCCCCGCATAATAACCCATTCCAAAGCAATCATAACATCCACTCTTATCAAAATAAATATCACTAATTTTTAATATATCCGTATCTTCATCTTTATGTTTTTCTTTTATAATATCCCTTGCTTTATTATCAAGTCTCTCAAAATCCCTTATTATCCTTTCAATAAAGTAGCCTAAACCTGATAACACCTCATCCTCACTGTAACCGCAAAAATCAAAGTTTATCTCTTTCCCGGATACATTACCTTTAAAGCAAAGGACATTGTCTTTGTTATACCAATCTCCGCCCTTACAGATATATAATAAATCCTCTTTTTCCATATGATTGTTCACAAAATCCTCTCATATAGGTTTAAAAAAATTGCGGACAGTTACACCGTCCGCAAAACATTCTTATACAACCTTTATATTGAACTTTCTGGCTTCAACTTCACTGTCCACTTCCTTTATATCGGCACCAAGTGATGCAAGTTTGCCCTCAAAGTCCTCATAACCTCTTTTTATATACTTAATATCGTCTACAGTAGTCTGTCCTTCCGCAGCAAGACCTGCCAATACAAGTGCCGCACCTGCACGCAAATCAGGAGCCTTCAGTGCTGCCCCCCTCAATTTGCTCACACCGATAACCATAGCGGTATTACCCTCTACTTTTATATTTGTGCCCATTCTAGCAAGCTCATCCACATATTTGAATCTGTTTTCAAAAATGCTCTCAACCACAAGACTGCTGCCGCTTGCTAGTGCCAGCGCGGTAGTTATCTGCGGTTGCATATCTGTAGGGAATCCCGGATACGGCAATGTCTTGATATTTGTAGACTTTTGATTGTTCTTTGCAATAACTCTTATCGCATCATCAAACTCTACAACTTCACATCCCATCTCCATAAGCTTTGCACTTATGGCTTCCATATGCTTCGGTATAACATTCTTAACTGTAATATCTCCCTTTGTGATAGCTGCAGCACACATAAAAGTACCCGCCTCTATCTGATCCGGAATTATAGAATATCTGCTGCCGTGCAAAGCTTTTACGCCTTTTATCCTTATAACATCCGTTCCTGCACCCTTTATATCGGCGCCCATACTGTTGAGGAAATTAGCCACGTCAACAATATGCGGTTCCTTAGCCGCATTTTCTATAACCGTCTTGCCCTCCGCCAGTGATGCCGCCATCATGATATTTATAGTAGCACCCACAGACACGGTATCAAGGTAAATATCCGATGCCACCAAATCTATGGCATGAGCCTTTACTCTGCCTGACTCAATCTCTATCTCGGCACCCAATGCCTTAAATCCCTTAAGATGAAGGTCTATAGGTCTTGATCCGATGTTACAGCCTCCCGGAAGAGCCACCTCCGCACTCTTATATTTACCCAAAAGTGCACCTATAAAATAGTATGAAGCTCTGATTCTTCTTATAAACTCATCATCTACCAAAACATCCTTCACACTTGATGCGTTGATTTTGACACTATGTCTGTCAAGTCTGTCAACGCTTGCACCGATAGCCTTGATTGCCTCAAGCATTACATTGATATCCTTCACATCAGGTAAATTATCTATATAAACATCTTCATCTGTCATTATGGCTGCTGCCAAGATACCAAGCGCCGCATTCTTTGCACCGCCTATAGCAACTTCTCCTACCAATGGGCTTCCGCCGTTCATTATATACTGAGCCATTTTTCTCCTCTATATAAAACAATACAATTTTTTTAAAAACTTTGACCACTAAGTTACAAAAAAATCTTAATCTGTTTCTTTCTTTTTTATTACGATAGTAATTTTATCACATTACATTCTAAAGGTAAAGAAACAAGAAAAGTCATTTTGCGTATTATTGAATATACTTTGTGCCTCGTTTATATCTATTTTCTGTACACTTGCCGTATTTATATCATATACTGCGACAGTTTTAGAGTCATATGCAATTATAATTACAGGATTATTTATTGCGGTAAATGTAAATACCGGCTTCTTCATTGTCACAAAATACATAGCCTCTTTAAGTGTGATACCTTGGAATCTTGTAAGCTTGTCATTCTCCCAATAGTTCACATAATCGGCCGCCTTTGACACGTCAAAATTTGTATTCGCCGAAGTGTCCACCATAGCTCTCACATATACCATTATTCCGTTTCTTCTGACAAATCCCATATCATTGTATGCATCCTCTATAGCCTTTGCCGGTTCATCATATATACCTGTAAGCTTGGAATTTATATATACATAGTACATTTTCTGCAAATACGCTCTGTTCAACTCTATATTGTACAAAACATTATTGCTGTTTACAGAAAGTTCCTTTGCATAAGAAACTTCACTCTCTATATACTTTGTGGTGTCTACAACATAGTTTTTACACCTGAAGTTATCGGTATATGACGATACTCTGGTGTCATTTGTTATAGACTTATTACTTATAATAGTATCTTCTCCGGCTCTTGTAAAGTTTGTGCCGTCATACTGATAAAGATCTATATGCACACGATTTCCGGATACATTTATATTGTCAATATATCTGTTGTCATAAGTATACTCCTTTTGCAACTCCAAAAGATTATTGTATATACTTACCTTTTCAAAAATATTTCCTGTAGACTTTCCGTTGATTGTACTTGACACATTCTGCGCTTCAATAGCCACAACCAAATCACTGCCTATATATCCTATCGGTAACATTACCTCATTCGCATTGTCAAGCTGCTTGTTCTCTCCGGTAGCAAAGTTGTAGATATTTAAGCCGTCTCCGACATTCCATGAAATCAGACTTTTATCCTGACATATTGAATACTTTCCGTTTTCAAGATTCTCTGCAACGGTAACGTAGTTTCCCGAGCCTATATCCAGACCTACCACCTTATCAAGAAGTTTCAGATAAAGCATACCGCTGTCACTTAAAAAAGCCAGTTCATTTACAGACTCTTTCAGGCTTGCCGCATCTACATCGACTTTTACAAATGCCAGCTTTGAAACCTTTTTATCATCCGAATACTTTAACAGACTAACGCCTACATCACCGATATGAGAATCATCAACATTATATCCGTAGCTTAAAAAATACAGCCCGTCTCCAAACTTAAGCGGCAATATACTGTCATTATTACCTGCCGTATAAGCTAACTCAAGCTTTCCTTCTTTATTATTCGATAAAAACAACTTATTGTCTGCAAGGAATGCAATCTTTTCACCGCTCTTATTTGAGATAATATTTGAAGCCTTATTTCCTACACCCAAATCAAGCTTTTTGGCATATTCAAGATTCTTTGAGAGTCTTTGATTCATAGTTCTTGTATAGTCAAGCATATACAGTCTTTGTGCGCCCGCCTTACAGATAAAATTCTCTTCTATATTATAGCTTTTCCCGTCGGCATCCGCAGTGAAGCCAAAGTGTATCTCTCCTATCTTTCCGTTGTAATTTACAAGTTTCACTTCCTTCTCTGAAGGAGTAAGCTTCATACCGTTATAGCTCATCATCTCATAGTCGGACTTTAATGTAACATATTCAAGCCCTCTTGCATTACCTGTACCGTCACTCTCCAAATACACCGTATTTTCTCTGGCATTATTGCTGTCAAAGTTATTATTTGAAAATGTATTTGCCATATCTATAAGCTTTTTTGCAAAATCCGTATTGCTTCTGATTATTCTGGTATAGTAATTGAATGTATTTGTCTTTGTATACAATCTTAATTGTAAGAAATATTCCTTATTCTCTTCCATCAGGCTTGAAAGGTGCAAATCAAGTATATCACCTTCCACCTTCTTTTTATCGCCGCTTTCTACAAGTTCATTTGTATCAAATGTTCTGATACTGTAATCATAATCCTCTATTTCGGAAATATTTGCATCTACAATCCTGAACTTGATACTGAAATCATCAAGTACAAGTGATAAAACATTGTCACTTGCCATTGTATCCATCTCGTCACTGTAACCGTACATCTTGTTTATATAATAATCTCCAAGTACATTGTAAAGCCTCGGTATATTGGCATCACTTTTTGCAACCTCTTCAATATCCGCAGTACCTTTATTCTTTCTCAAAAATGAGTACAATAAAAAGCCTGTCACCGCCAACAGAAATACAAACACAAATATAATATATCTAAATTTTTTAGTTTTCATAAAAATCCTTATTCATCATCATTCTCTAAGATTGTAAAGATACAATCACAAATGCATTATACTATACTTTCAGCTCTACTTAAAATAATTTTTATTAAAAAAATGCCGTTCTAACAATTTTTCAATCGTTAAAACGGCATTTCTCAAATCTTATTTACCTGATACAAAAGATCTTATAAAATCAAAAAGTTTCTTGAATATATTTCCGATTCTTTTTATAGGTGTCATATTTTCATCTTCATTTTCCAAATCCACTACGGCGTCACTGTCACCTTTTTTTATCTCCTGTGTTCTGAGTACAACCTGTACGGAGTTCGGCTCAGGATTTTTGTCGGATGTAAATGAGGTCTTTGTCGCCTCGGTATCAATCTTTAAAATATTACTGTCATTTTCAAGTTCGTCAACCTTTTCATCCCAAACAGACTTTAAAGTGTCATTTGACTGCTTTATAGTATCTGTGACTTTCAACGCATCCAATGACTTATTTACAATCTCCATACTTGCACTTAGGCTGTCCTTTGTGCCTGCATTCAAGGTATCCTTTGAGTTTTTATAGATGTTGTTGATTGTATTTAATGTATCGGCTGCCACATTTATATTGGTATCTACAGAGTTTATTATATTGTTTGCCGTATCAACAGCAGACAAGGTACTGTCATGATATGAATTTACAGTCTTGTTAAGGGCATTCATATCATCAATAATCTCAGTCAGATTGAGCGTTGTAACCTGTATGTCATCAATCATATCTGTAGTATTGTTGGCAAGATCCTTACCTGTAAGTATTGAATCATTTATATTTTTTACAGCATTTACTCCGTCCTTTGCAATACCGGCATTTAAGGCATCTATATATGCATTTGTTTCACCAAGCATTTTTCCAAGTCCCTGATACATTGCACTTGTGGAAGCCACCGCACTTTGAAGCGATCTGTAATACAGGCTTTCAGCACTGTTTCCGCTTGCACTTGATATCATATTCGCACCTGCAAGTCCTCCGTAAAGTTGTCTCAAACTTTGGTCCATAGAGTAGATATTGATATTTCCTGCAGCGTTTGATGCTGTGGCAAGCACTCCGCTTCCGTCTATCATCTGCTGCAACTGCTGTGCTTTTTTCTTTGACAGTATCAGCTTGTCACTCAAATCATTCATAGAAGCTGCCGCCTCGGCCGTTTTTGCCTGATTCAAAAGGTAGCCTATATGGCTTATAGAGCTTTCCACCTCTCCCATACTGTCCGTCAAATCATAAAGCACAGGCTTTAAATCACTTACTCCTTTATCTATCTTATTTATATCTTTATTAAAGTCGTTCAATGCATTCTTTGATGTCACAAGATGCGGCACCATTTGGGAGGTTGTATTTGCAAGTGAATTGAGGTTTTGTATAGCCGTATCGGTCTGTCCCGTTAAGCTGTCTCCGTATGAATGTATAGTAGCTCTTGCAGACTGCAACTCCTTTAATCCTCCGTTAAGGCTTTTAAGTCCTCCTCCCATAGAGTTCATCACATCAAGCAGTGCATTGCTACTGTTATATATGGCATTTACAGAGTCCTTTATATCATCCTTCGCATCATTTATTTCTTTTATCTTATCCAGTGAATCCATAGTTGCAGGGACCATTGCCATCATAATGCCTGCACTCTCAAAGCTGTCACTTCCTATTCTTATAGTAAAATCTTTTTCCTCTCCCGGAAATGCCATAAACAAAACTACAGTATTCTTACCCAGACTCTGTATCTGAGCTCCCGGAGCTTCCACGCTTAGATTCTTTGTCATATCCACATCCGTTCCAAGCATAAGAATCATATTGTTGTTTAAATAATCGGACTTTGTTTTTACAGGTTTTGCATTTATATTTATCTCAACCATACCTGATGCACCTGCCAAATTCTCAGCCTTTGTAGGAACACCGTTTAACTTATATGATACGTCAAAATTCCAAGGAAGTTCCAAATCGTTTGATTTCGGTGTTACCTCATAATAAAACTTCTTGGAACTGTCAAGTGATGAAAAGCTCACCTGATTTACATCAAGTTTCGGTGCGTTGTCTGAAGTCATATTTATAACATTGCTGTAATCTCCGTAGTCACTAAAATCTGTATAACCGTTTAAGCTGACTCCCTTTACAATGCTCAAATCCTTCCTTGTTCCATAATAATCCAAGTTTGTATATACTGTTTCATCAACAGTTATCTGCGGCGTACCAGCAAGACCTGATAACATATTCAAAGATGTCATCAAAGCAATCTGTGAAACCGCAATTCCCATTTTAGTCTTCTTTAATATATTTCTTTTAATATTCTTCTTATTCATCCTAACCGCCTCTATTTTACTATTGCTTTTTTCTATGGAAGTGATTATACTTTTAAGTACATTTATGTACAATAGTTAATTAAATGATATCAGTACTTTAAACAACGATATTTTGTTATCTGTTTATAAATATCAAATTTAATTGTACAATATATTTTGGAGGGATTATGAACGAACAAACACTGGACAGACGAGTACGAAAAACCAGAGCACAGCTTAGAAAATGTCTCAGCACCTTGCTTGAGACTAAGAAAGTCCAAAACATCACGGTAAAAGAATTGGCTCAGATGGCGGATATAAACCGCGGAACCTTTTATCTGCACTACAAGGATGTATACGATCTGCTTGACAACATTCAAAAAGATCTTTTAAAGGATTTTGAAAGTATTCTTACCTCTATAGCTCCGGATACCGACAATCTTGTTCCTTTTATTGAGGCGCTGTTTTTATTCATATATAAGAACAAAGATATGTCAAAGATATTTTTACATGAGGATTTGGAAGCAAGCTTTTCAAGTGAGCTGAGAAGTAAACTTCGTGTATGTGTTTTTAATAAGTATAAAGCATTTATCAAGCAAAAGAATATGCCGTACTTTGAATTGTACTACGATTTTATCATATCGGGAACTGTAGGTCTACTTGTCAGATGGGTTGACAGCGAATTTGAGATGTCTCCTCACGAGCTGGCCGTACTTACAAACTCCTTTATACAGAGCGGACTTACAAATATTATCGCATAGAAAAAGGGCTTATGATTATTCATAGGCCCCAAATTTTTATGCTTCTTCTTCAAAATGCTTTCTTGCAAAATCCATATCCTGTACTATCTCCATAGTTCCAAGGTATTTACCGTTCTTATCTCTCACCGCCATATATTTTATAAGCATATCCTTGCCGTTTTTCTTCAACCATACAGATACCTCATCCTGAGTTCCCGATTTGAAGCTGCCGATGATTTCTCTTACCATAGGTTCAATCTTCGGCGGATGACATGAATACACATCTCTGTCAATAGCCATAAGAGGCCTTTTAAATGCTTTCGGAGCATCATTTTCGTTAAAGAATCGGTTTATATCGTTCTCATCCACAAATGTAATCTCAAAAGGCATGGTATTAAGCATTGCAATAAGCTGCTCTTTTGTAAAATGTCCTCCCGGCAAAACTATCTCACCGTCTATATCGTCAAACTCTCTTTTCAAATTTTCTGCAAGTTCAAAGCTTTCAGGCACCACACCCAAACAATTTTCATAGTCCTTACTGTCAAGATATATATTTATCCAGTCTTCACCTGTAAAATTGGCCGCACAAATAGGAAATAATATATTTTCCTCCTTATAAATCATCTCCTTTGCTCTTGTCAGTACAGCTTTTATATCTTCTACCCACTTCTCATCCTCTTTATCAATAGCAAACAGCCTTGCAAGTTCGTCCCTTATCTCGTCATCCACAGACCACATTACGGTTGCAGGTCCTGTGACATTGTACTTCGTCTTTAAAAGCGGGTATAAAA
Source organism: uncultured Lachnoanaerobaculum sp. (assembly GCF_938015485.1). Classification (GTDB taxonomy): domain Bacteria; phylum Bacillota; class Clostridia; order Lachnospirales; family Lachnospiraceae; genus Lachnoanaerobaculum. Next base: position 9,628 of record NZ_CALLVU010000057.1, read on the forward strand.
GATCTCCCTTTTTCGCATAATGTATTGAAAGTTCCCTTATCTTTTTCAAAAGCTCTCTGTCTACAGTATTATTATCAAGCTTTTTTTCAAACTCATCTATATAACTTTCAAGATTCTTATTCTCTTTTGTAAAAGTATTAAGAGGATGCCCTACGGTATCTACAAGTTCCTTTGTATCCGCCCCCGAACCGCTTGCAAGATCCAATGTCTTTTCTATCTCACTTGTCTCATTCTCAGTAGAACCGTGAAACAGTGCCGAATGAACATCACAAAGTTTTTGCACCTCCTGATAAGGCATTCCGGACTCCATAAGTTCCTGCTCGGCTTTCATTATCTCACTTGAATCTACAGACTCAAACCTTTCTTTAAAATCTTTTTGAACGGACTCAAGTGATTCACCGTTTGAAAGTCTTAAAAGATATTGCTTTATAAGCTCGGTACTGCTTGCATCATCCTTTGCCACATCCGGACTTTTTTTTGCTGCTTTTGGCGTATCTTCCTCTTTACTTTCTTTAGAGTCTCCCTTTATCTCATATCCATGCTCTATAAAGACTTCCTTTATCTTCTCAAGCGGAATCTTTTTCATCTTGGAACCCTTATTCACTGTAATAATTCTGCCCATAGAATTCAACATCACAGGATTTTTTATATCCGCAAATCCCAGACTTGCAAATATATCAATAAAATCAGGATACTCCTTTGCAAGTTCATAAACCGGTTTATCTAAATCAAGTATTTTACTCATACATTTCTCCTTCTTATCTAAGTTAGTATGCCCTAATTATAATATTATATAAGACTTTTTTCAGTATTATTTGTTACAAAAAATACTTTTATAAAAAAGGACCGGCACATAAGCGCCCGGCCCTAAAATGTATCAATATTTTTTATTCCGCATCAATGCCGTACATATTGCAAAGTGCTGCAAGTCCGCCCTGGTAGCCACTGCCTATAGCATTGAACTTCCATTCGTCACCGTTTTTGTACAGCTCTCCGAATACTACGGCTGTCTCTATTGAGAAGTCCTCTCCAAGGTCATATCTTAAAAGCTCTTCACCTGTATTCTCATCAAAAATTCTGACAAATGCGTTTGAAACCTGACCGAAGTTCTGTCTTCTTGCCTCAGCCTCATAAATAGTAACTGTAAATGCAATCTTTGTAATCTCAGCCGGAACTTTTGATAAATCAATCTTGATCTGCTCATCATCTCCGTCACCTGCACCTGTAAGATTATCTCCAAGGTGAGTTATAGCACCTGAAGGGTGACTGAGATTACCGAAGAATACAAAATCATTCTGACTTGAAACCTTGCCTGAATCTGTAAGACAGAATGCAGCCGCATCAAGGTCAAAATCCGAACCTGTATCATATGCGTTTGTGTCCCATCCAAGACCTACCACTACATTCTTAAGACCCGGATTACCCTTTGTAAGACTTACTTTTTGTCCCTTTTTTAAACTAATTGGCATACTAACCTCCTGAATATATAATGTTGTTGTCTGTTGTATACAACAACACATTATTTTCACTAATTCTTTTAACCCAATGATATATCAAATATAACTTTTTTTCAATTAGCCAATAATAATTTAAGAATGTTGTAACTAAATGCCAAACCTGCAAACTTAAAGCACTGAAGCCCGATAGGTATACCGATAACGGTAATACAGCATAAGCATCCGGCAAGTATCCAAGAAATACCGCTTAAAAAGCCTCCAAAAATCAGCCACAAAATATTCCCCGAAAGACTCATAAAAACTCCTTAGTACAAATAATTTAAAACGTAACCTACGTCTATATGTAATCAATCAAAGACTTCTTTGAAACCTTGCAAATAACACCTTTCTCCGTCTTAAAAACCACCTTTACAGTTGCACACTCCCCTATCTTATCATACAGCCTGCCTGCACTCATAGACTCCCCTATTACAGTATACGGGCTGTTCGCCACATAACCTATCTTGCCTATGCCCTCACAAAGCACCTTTATAGCTTCTTTGTCAAACTCGTTGTCAGGCTCCTTCTCCAATACAAGCTTCATACCCCTTTCCAAAAATTCATCTCCGAAGTAGTGCCTTGTTCCTGTCAGTGTGATATAAACCTTTCCCATAATCTTCTCCTATCGAATATTTTTTATAGCCTAAATATATCATTTAAGCTGTCCGTTAAAAATACCATTGAAGATATTACTCATATTTTTTCAAAAATTCCTTTGTATACTCCCTTATCTCATCCACCACTTCCTTAGGCGAAATAACCGTCACATCTTTTCCGAGGCTGAAAATCCAGCCGAAAAACTGCAAGCTTACATTGATATCCACTACCAACTCGCTATAGTCTTCATCAACTTTCATAAAGAGTATATCTTTTCCGAATCTGTCTATGAATACTCCGCACATATGATTTGCAAATCTGATACATACCTTTTTCTTGTCTCCATGATACATACCGAATGTTGCCTTCGAGTACTTTGCCATATCAAAGTTTTTGAACTCTTCTTTGCCGGCTCTTTCCTCTTCACATATACAAATGTTCATCATCTTGTCCACACGATAATGCTTTATTTTGTGGTCCCAGTCGTCAAAGGCAACCATATAGTAGTTCTCATCATCCCAAAGCAGCGCCCACGGACTGACTGTAAAAAAACTGCCGCCATGCCTTGCAACCAGTTTTTTATCAATATCCCATTTATAGTACTTGAATTTAATCTTTTTGTTTTTATTGATTGCGGTGTGTATATCGTCCACATTGTAATACACACTCTCATTCATAGTCTTTACACGGTCATTTATAAAAATCTGTCTCTGCAACTGCTTTGCCTGATGCTCGCTTACAAAGTTTTTCACTTTTGCAATAAGTATCTTTGACTTCTTTTGTGTAATAAACTTGGCCGACTGCACGGCATCTATTAAAAGCTTGACCTCCGCCAGCTCAAACTCTCTGCCTGCTATATGGTAAAAAGTCTCTCTGCCTTTTTGTTCTTTTAATATTTCAATGCCGAATTCTCCCATATCCTTAAAGTCTTCATAGATACTCTTTCTTTCGGCACTTACACCACATCTACCAAGTTCATCAAGTATCTGTGCCATAGTCATACTGTGCTCATCATCAGTCTTTTCGGACATTATCTTCATAAGGTATGTAAATTTGAACTTTTGATTGCTCCCCCTTGCCATAATGACTCCTTTATCTTTATTATACTTCTATCCCGCTCATTATCTCTCCGATAGGGGCATTCACATAAAGTTCGGCATTCACCGCCTTTGCGGTATCCGACTTATTGATTACTACAAGATGCTTTCCTCTGAAATAGTCGATAAAGCCTGCCGCCGGATATACCACCAGTGACGTTCCTCCTATAATAAGTGTATCTGCCGCTGCTATAGCTCTTATAGCAGAATTTATTACATTACTGTCAAGTCCTTCTTCATACAGTACCACATCAGGCTTTATCATACCTCCACAGTTGCAATAAGGTATTCCTTTTGAATCCTTTACATATTTTGCATCATAGAATTTGCCGCATTTCATACAGTAGTTTCTATGTATGCTTCCATGCAGTTCATACACAATCTTACTTCCTGCGGCCTGATGTAATCCGTCTATGTTTTGTGTCACCACAGCCTTAAGTTTCCCCGCCTGTTCAAGCTCCGCGAGTTTATTATGTGCAGCATTCGGCTTTGCATCAAGGCACATCATTTTCTCTTTATAAAACTCATAAAAGACTTCAGGATATTTCATAAAGAAGCTGTGACTTACCACCTGTTCGGGAGAGTACTTATACTTTTGATGGTAGAGTCCGTCCGCACTTCGAAAATCCGGAATACCGCTCTCGGTAGACACACCTGCCCCACCGAAAAACACTATATTGTTACTGTCATCAATAATTTTTTGAAGCTTAGTCTTCTCATTTTCATACATATAAACACCCGCTTTCACCTACAAATACTTGTACTTAATATTAATGTCCCTTATGTTTTTTTCTTTTCTTATACTGTTTTAATAAAAATCTCTTAAGTTCATCCGCCTCTTTTTCTTCTCGCCTTCTTATCTTACTTTCCTTCTTATTCTGTTCATGTTGCGATTTTAATGCAAGCTGTGACTTTGTTCCTATACCGGATACTTGCATCTGATTTCTTACATCACGTTGAGCTTTCTTCGGATTTGTTTTGTCTTTCTTTATCTTCGTTTCAACAGCAGGGCTGAATACCAAACCATAGTAATTTTTTATTATGTAGTCTAATACCTCATAGCCCTTAGGCTCTGCACCGAAAGTTACTTTTGATACAACAAGAAAGTTGTTTTCAACATGCTCAAACACACCTACCCAAAACGGATTTTCAAAAAACACAGTTAATTTGACATTTATATCATTCATCGCCATCCCTCCAATTTCTTTACAAAGAACGGACAACCCGGAGGGGCAGGTTACTTACCCTATATAATTATAGGACTGCCGGGCTACCTACCGGCTATAGCACAATAAATGTACATTGCGTTTTTATCTTTGCTTTTATAATCAAGATTAAACTTGACTGTTCGCTATTATTCTCTCATATAATAAATAGTTATTCAATAAAAATCAAACTTTTATAAACAACAAAAAACGATAATAACAAGCATTTATCACAAGTCATTACCGCCAAAAATGTTCCCTGCGGGAATCGAACCCACAATTACAGCTTAGGAGGCTATCGTTATATCCATTTAACTAAGAGAACTGCTATTTGAATTTCTACAACATAAAAATTATACAACAAATGTACACTTCTTTCAAGCTGTTTTTCCTGCGGCAGCCTTTAGCCGCCGCTAAAAATTATTTAAGTTGCTTATGTACACCTCTTTCAAAGAAGGAATTCGTCTCACTGACCACTACCCCGCTTAGTGCAATCAAAGCTATAAGATTCGGTATTGCCATCAGTCCGTTACATATATCGGCTATAGTCCAAACCGCCTGAACAGTCATATATGGTCCGATAAAAATACAGGCAATATAAATCCATCTGTATGCGGTAATTGCCTTAGGCTTATTTCCTATTATATACTCAAGACATTTCTCTGAATAATAATCCCAACCTAAGATAGTGGTAAAAGCAAAAAATACCAAACAGATCATAAGTATAAAAGCCGCTACTTTGTCGGGGAAAGGCAATCCCATCTGAAATGCCTTTGTAGTGACAGCTACACCTTCAAGTCCCATGTCCCATGCACCTGTAATAACTATGGAAAGACCTGTCATTGTACATATAATAATAGTATCTATAAAAGTTCCAAGCATTGATATAAGTCCCTGACGAACTTCTTCCTTAAACTGTGCTGCAGCCGCTGCAATCGGCGCACTTCCAAGTCCGGCTTCATTCGAGAAAATACCTCTTGCAATTCCCTTTTGCATAGCAACAATCATGGCTCCGAACATACCTCCGCCAAAGGCTCTAAGTCCGAATGCTCCCTCCACTATCTCTATCAATGCGGCAGGTATCTTTGTAATGTTTAATCCAAGTATAATAAGAACCACCAAAACATATACAATCGCCATAAAAGGAACTACCACCTGTGCTACATTTGATATTCTTTTTAATCCGCCGATCAAAACCAGTGCCACAAATACGGTAAGTATAATACCTGAGATAACAATTGTAATAGAATAATCTCTTCCGAACAGATTTATATAATGTACACTGTCAGCATCAAAAAAATTACCTACAGCACTTGTAATACCGTTTATCTGTGTAAAAGTACCTATACCAAAGAGTCCGACCATTATACCGAAAACGGCAAAAATCTTTGCAAGCCATCTAAACTGCTTTCCCATTCCGTTCTCAATATAGTAAAAAGGTCCGCCTATTATATGTCCGTCCTTTTCTACAACTCTGTACTTTACCGCAAGCAGACATTCCGCATACTTTGTCGCTGTTCCTACAATGGCAGCCATCCACATCCAAAATAATGCTCCGGGACCGCCTGAAACTATTGCCGTTGCGACACCTACAATATTTCCGGTTCCTATCGTAGCCGAAAGTGCAGTACAAAGCGCTGCAAAACTTGATACTTCACCGCTTCCGTCTTCCTCATCTGAAGAAAACATATATCTGATTGCAAGAGGAAATCTTATTATTTGCAATCCTCTAAGTCTTACAGTCAAAAACAGTCCTGTTGCCAAAATCAAAATGATAAGCGGCAAGCCCCAAACGAAATTGTCAATCTTTCCCAAAAAGTCAGTTATAGTATTTAACATATCTTACCTCTCCTTATACTTTAGTATGTTACCACAATACAGTAAAATATGCATCTGTTTTTTACATTCTTTGAAACAAATATTAATTTTTTCTTTTTCAGTTGACTAAGCCGCTTTAAGCATTATAAAATTGTATTTAAACTAAATTTTTAAGAAAGAATGGAAGAATATGAAACTTATCAAAAAAATATGTGCGGCATTTATTGTGATGTCCACACTGCTTGCAAGCACAAGTGTAAGTGCCTATGCCGCCTTACCTGTGGAAAAGCTTTCCGTATCAAAAACTGCAAATCACATCATACTTATTGTCGGACATAAGAACAATAAGAATAAGGTAACCGTAAACGACTATACAAAGTCAAGCGACGGCAAATGGACAAAGAACTGGTATGTCAACGGCATCGCCGGTACCAACGGTATATCTACCCAAAAGAGTGAGGGAGATAAAAAGACTCCTGAAGGCGTATTCAATGCTATGTTCGCCTTCGGACTTAAGGACAATCCGGGAAGCCTGCTTGAATACAGAAAGATCGGCGACGGTGACTACTGGGTGGACGACTCAAACAGTGCCTACTATAATACTTGGGTAAATACCTCCAAAGTGAAGAAAGACTGGGCTTCAGCCGAGGACCTTAAGGCGGCTTATCCTTTCTACAACTACGCTTTGGCACTGAACTATAACACCGAAGCCGTACCGGGTAAGGGCTCAGCCATCTTTATCCACTGTACAAAGACTGACAATGACACATCATCGGCAGGTTGTATCAGAATCCCTGAAGATTATATGAAAAAACTTGTAAACGGCGTAGACGCCAATACAAAGATAGTGATAATACAAAATGTAGATAAGCTTTCAAGCTACTAATAAAAAGACGTACCGATTCGGTACGTTTTTTATTATAAGATATTATTCATGTCCTGATAACATATCATCTTCTATAAGTTCCTTAGTATACGTTATTCTAAAACACCAAATACTCGGATCATTGGTAATATCATCCAAGAAATCTTCAAGAGTTCCGGCAGGTGCCAAAACGCCCAAAATATACGGCTTTAATTTTACATTTCCGATTTTCTTTAAATGAGGTAATAATTCTCCCAAATCCTTATGATTAAACCATCTGTCTGTTTCAAGTGCAATTTTGGTATTCATTTTTTTATAGGCGATTTGACTGTTCAAAAAATCATCCATTGTAGGCTCAGACTTTTGCAAGGTTCTTGTACATGCCAAATGATACTCTATCTTTCGCGGTCTTACATCCAGGTCTGAGACAAAACACATTCCATATTCATTCTCAAACTTTATTGACATAACATCTCCAAGCTCAAAATAAGGCTTCCTTACTTTTACAGGCTTATATTTTTTAACAGGCCTCGGATTCTCACTTTGAAGTTGGTCGGCCAGCTTATTAAGTGCTTTTTGCCTTTTTTTCAGAGCCTTTTCATCTATTTCGTTCCAAAGCTCGCTTGCACCTTTTGATATAAGATCTAAGGCTTTATTTTTTACATCCTCATCCGGACTTCCTATCTTCCAAAGTGCATAGGCAAAACTTGTCCAATATATTTCCGTATATAGCTCATCGGTACAAAAATTGCTCTCCTCATTCAGCCAATCTTTTTTGATAATATCTACATCTGTGCCGTCTTTATAGCGCTCCACAATATCGTTATAAATATCATAGGCGTCGTCACTGTCTATTATCTTTACTCCATCTATTGCCATAGTTTTCCTCTCAAATCGTCCGTGGTGATAAGCGCAGTTCTTATAATATTAAAACAACTTACTCAGTATATTTTTCGGTATACACATCATTACCGTACGCTCAGGGTCCACCACCTGACAAAATCTCAAGTCTCCGACCGCACTGATTAACATACCGGCATCATTAAATGACAATCCCAGTTCCTTTTGCACTATCTCATTTGTAATTCTTACCGCATGAAATACCGCTTTTTCAATCTCTTCGTGAGAATAGATTACACCGCAGATATCATCGTTTTCAAGCATCGGTGTCTCAATACTTACACCCTTTATTACAGACAGTCTTACCGTAACATCAGCTGAAATTTCCACTCCGCTGACCATTATTTCACCGTCTCCCATGGCCGCATGTACATCTCCTAATGAAAAAATTGCTCCGTCATGGAATATCGGAAAATAAAGAGTCGCGCCTTTTGCTATTCTCTTATTATCCATATTTCCGCCATGATTACCCGGTGTACCGCAATTTATAGCTCCGCTCCTTGGTGCTACACCTATTACTCCAATCATAGGATTTACATCAAATACAATATTTTCATTAAAATAAACCTTGTTATCTTCAACCTTCAAGCGCTTTACAGACTCTTCTTTTACCAAAGAACCAAGTACGCCGTTATCAGGCAGCGCACACATCACACCTTGATTTTCAAGTCTGATGTCAAGTATTTCAACCTTCAGAACATCACCTGCAAGAGCATTTTTTACATAAACGGGTCCTGTAGCCGGATTGATACAATCCCAATTCAGGTTACCGATTGATGAACCTTCTTCACTTAGCTGATTGTCAAAGCAATCATGTGTACGAAAAATCAGAGTCTCACCGTCCTCAACTTCCGCTACACATTTATTTTTCCCGTCAAATGCAAAAACCATATTGTTTTCTATTATTTTCATATCCGCACAATCCGATATTCCTCTTTAGAATAAAGGACTTTCCCCTTTCTGCTAAAATTTTACACAGCTCTTTTTCCACTAAATTTACACTATTTTTTCACTATTTTACACTATCACATGGCCGGTTTGTAATGCTCTCACTTCCCTACGGGCCAGCATAACAACCACCTCACAGTTGACTGTGTTTGGGAACATGTCTACTCCCACGCATTTTTCCATTCTGTAGCCTGCGGCTTCCATTATCTTAAGGTCTCGCACAAATGATGTAGGCTTACATGAAATATACACTATTTTCTTTGCACCAAATTCAATTATTTTTGGCAGTGCTTTAGGGTGTATTCCGTCTCTTGGAGGATCAAGTATAATGATATCCGGATTAAACCCTAATGTATCCACAACCTTTAATACATCACCGGCTATAAATTCACAGTTGTCAAGACCGTTTTTCCTTGCATTTTCTATAGCGGCCTCTACAGCCTCTTCAACGATTTCCACACCGTAGACTTTTTCAGACTTCGGTGCCAAAAGCTGAGCAATGGTTCCTGTACCTGAATAAAGATCAAATACCGACTTTCCTTCAGTATCTCCAAGATACCCTCCTGCAACATTGTATAACACCTCCGCACCCTTGGAATTTGTCTGGAAGAATGAGAACGGAGTTATCTTAAAATCAAGTCCGTTTAACCTCTCTGTAATATAGTCCTTACCGTAAAGCAAAGTGGTACCCTGATTTAATACCGCATCGGCATATGAATCATTCTTTGTATGCAAAATTCCTCCGATACTGCCGTTTAAAATCCCCTTGTCGCACTCACTCTTTATATAATCCGCCCACTCTCTTATCAGTACAATCTCGGCATCACCAAGTACTGATGCTTCTTTACGCACATTCGGGTCCTCAACAAAGCCTAAGCTGCTTGTAGTCACAAGTGAAATAAGTATTTCACTATTGTACTCACTTCTTCTCACAAGTAAATGTCTTAAAAAACCGGTATGAGTATTTTTGTGAAAATAAGATATATTTCTCTCCTTAAAAAAGTTTAATGTAAGCTCAAGCAACTTAGTAAAATCACTGTCAACTATCTTACATCCAAATACATTTACTATATCATAGTGGCTGCCCCTCTTGTGCATACCCAGTGCAAGATCTCCGTCTTTTTTCTCATCACCGAATGAAAACTCCATTTTATTTCTGTATGCAAGATACTTCGGTGACGGAATAACTCCCTCCCACAAAAAATCATTGTCTGTAGCACCTTCCATAAGTGCTCGCAGCTGTTCATCCTTTAGTTTAAGCTGATTTTCATAGCTTAATGTCTGATATATACAGCCGCCACAGGTTTCATAATGTATACAAGGGTTTTCATTGTCTTCAAGCCCGGACTTCTCCACCACATTTAAGACTCTGCCCTCAAGCTTTCCCTTTCTCTTTTTTGTAACTGCAAACTCTACGGTCTGACCGAGGATACCTTTTTTTATAAGCACTTTTTCGCCTTCACAGTCCACATATGCACTGTCGGGAAAATTACTTTCCACAATCTGTCCGCTTAAGATATCACCTTTTTTCATCATCACCTCACAAGATATTACAAATATTTATCCTCTTACAAAATATGGCGACCAAAAGGTCGCCATCTACATCTAAAAATTATTCTTCTTTTTCGTCATCATCAAAGTCATAGTCAAAATCATCATCGAAGTCATCTTCGAAATCTTCAAGATAATCCGGTGTGAAGAACTTATATACTGCAAACGCAATACCTGCTACAGCGGCAATAGCACCGATAATAGCCAAAACCCATATAATGGTATTTTTCTTCTTCTCGTCTTCTTCCTTCTTAGTCAACAGCCTGTTAAGTCTTGAAGCATTAACCAATTCTTCCATCTTGGAACTCAAATCATTAAATTTATCCATAACCATACCTCTCTTTAAAGATATATTTTCATATCAAGTCAGCCGTTAAGCTTAACCACTCAATTAAAGAATTTTATCATACTTTTGCCAACTTGGCAAATCCCGCATACATCTTTTTTATGCCGAATTTTTCAAAATTCACCTTTACTTCAAAATCCTTTTCTCCGTCCACTATTTCAAGCACCTTACCGATACCGAACTTTATATGCTTTACAGTATCTCCAACCTTATAATCAAGGCTTTTAGGTCTTTCCACCTTAAACTGCTTTCCGAAATTTAAAGTGTTTTTGACATTATCAGGCTTAGACTTATTCTCCCAAGGCAGGGCTTCATCGTAAGAATAAGTCCTCTGTGTATACTTTTTTTCACTGTCTAGCACATGTTTGTTAAGTAAATCCCTCGGAATTTCACTTACAAATCTTGAAAGCAGCGAATACCTTGTCTCACCGTTTATCATTCTTTGCTTTGCTGAGGTTAAAATCAGGTTTTTCTTAGCCCTTGTAATACCTACATAGGCAAGTCTTCTCTCCTCCTCCAAATCCTCTCTTGAGTTTGAACTCATAGCACTTGGAAAAAGTCCTTCTTCCATGCCTGCAAGGTATACCGTATCAAACTCAAGTCCCTTGGCACCGTGTAAAGTCATAAGAGTAATTCTGTCGGCATTTTCATCCATTCTGTCAATATCCGCCACCAAAGATACCTCTTCAAGAAAAAGTGAAAGCTCACCGTCCTCATAGTCAACCGACTTGTTTACAAGCTCTTCTATATTTTCTTTTCTGCTCTCTCCTTCGATTTCACCCTCTTCATACAGACTTTGTATATAACCTGTTCTATCCAAGAGTTCTTCAATCATATTTGCAATATTCGCCTTTTGTGCCACCTTGTCTCTGAATTCTTCAATCATTGCAATAAAGCTCTTGATTTTATCCGCCGACTTACCTATTCCTATATTTTCACAGATAGTCATAGCATCATATAGGCTGATACCGTTTTCATTGGCATAATCAACCACTTTTGAAATGGTGGTCGCACCTATTCCCCTCTTCGGCACATTTATTATTCTAAGCAGTGCAATATCGTCGCTTCCGTTTGCAATTGTCTTAAGGTAGGCAAGTACATCCTTTATTTCTTTCCTTTGGTAGAAGTTCACACCGCCTACAAGCTGATAAGGCACTCCGAGTGCTACACATCTCTCCTCCAAAAGTCTGGACTGTGCATTGGTCCTGTAAAGTACGGCAAAATCTTTGAAATTGTCATTTGCCTTGGCTCTTATATCCTTTATTATAAAATCCGCTTCGGCATTGGCATTTGCAAACTGTTGCAGTTCTATATTGGCTCCTGTCTCTCCCTCTGTCCAAAGACTCTTATCCTTTCTGCCTCTGTTATTTTTTATAACGGCATTTGCCGCATCCAGAATATTGCCTGTGGATCTGTAATTTTGTTCAAGCTTAATAACCTTTACATTATCAAACTTGTCTTCAAAACTTAGGATATTCTCAATATTTGCACCTCTGAACTTATAAATACTCTGGTCGTCGTCACCTACCACACAGATATTTTTGTATTTCTGTGCCAAAAGGTATATAAGCCTGAACTGTGCCGTATTGGTATCCTGATACTCGTCCACCATAATATATCTGAATCTGTTTTGATAATAATCAAGTACATCGGGGCAGTTCTCAAACAGCTCCACACTCCTGCAAATCAGATCGTCAAAATCCAGCGCATTATTCTTTTTTAAAGTGCTTTGATATATTTCATAAAACTTCGCCACACCTTTTTCATAGCTGTCTGTGGCTGACTTCATATACTCAACCGGTGAAATCAGCTCATTTTTACAATTTGATATGGCATTCAGTACAGATCTTTCCTTATAAACTCTTGAGTTGATATTATTTTCTTTAAAGATTTTTTTCATAAGAGTTCTTTGGTCGTCACTGTCATATATAGTGAAGTTGTTGTCAAACCCTATCTTATCTATAAATCTTCTAAGGAATCTTACACAGCTTGAGTGGAAGGTCATAACCCAAACAAAGTTTCCGTCTTCTCCGATAAGATTGGTTATTCTCTCCTTCATCTCCTTGGCGGCCTTATTGGTGAAGGTTATCGCCATTATATTGTACGGATCTATATGCTTGTCATTTATCAAATATGCAATCCTATGCATAAGTACACCTGTTTTACCTGAACCCGCACCTGCTAAAAGCAAAAGCGGTCCTTCTGTAGTAAAAACAGCCTGCTTTTGTTTATCATTTAATTTATCATATATAGTAGACATAGTACCTCTAAAAACTTTTCTTTACTTCATTGTAGACCAAAACATATGTTCTTGCAAGCCTTATAAAAGTTCTTCTTTTATCTTCTTATTGATATAATTAAGCACCCTTTTCTTATCCGCACTCCACTGTGGCTCAATCAAAACTCTTTTATCTCCGTCACCTGTCATTCTGTGAACAACTGTGTCTTTTGGTAAGAGCTTCAGGCAATTTATAAGCACCCTTGTATACTCTTCAAGGCTCATTATCTTAAATGGATGCTTTTCATACTCGCTTGCAAGTCTTGTTCCCTTTAAAATATGAAGTCCGTGTATTTTAATACCGTCTATATTCTTTTTACTTAAATACTCAACGGTTGCATACATATCCTCTTCATCCTCACCGGGCAACCCCAAAATCATATGTACAATAACTTCAAAATTCCTTTTCTTAAGCTCGGTATATGTTTTTTCAAAGACATCCAAAGTATAGCCTCTGTTAAAAGCTCTTGCTGTGTTTTCATTTATTGTCTGTAGACCGAGTTCAATCCAAACAGGTTTGATTTTATTCAATCTCTCAAGAGAATTTAACATATCTTCACTGAAGCAATCAGGTCTTGTAGCAATGGAAAGTGCCGCCACATCATCCTTATTTATTGCACGTTCAAACAAACCGATGAGTCTTTTTGTATCACCGTAGGTATTTGAAAATGATTGAAAATACGCGATATACCTTCTGTCGGCTGTATTTATCGAGTTTGGAAACTTTTTTGATATAAGTGCCTTAGCTCTTTCTATCTGCAAGTCCAAATCCATAACATCTATAGCAAATTCACCCGATCCCTTTTCAGAGCAAAAACTACAGCCACCTACCCCAACCTTTCCGTCACGGTTGGGACAGGTGGCTCCGCTGCTAAGTGCCAATCTGTACACTTTTGTTCCAAATTTTTCTTTACAATAATCTGATAATCTTATCATAAATCCCTCTGCCCTCCCTCACACAAACAGTCAGTAATCGGTAATAACGGTTATCTATAATAATACATTTGTACACTGTCGGGGCATAACAATGATATTTGACCTGCCCAAGGTCGATATGTGTGCAAAGTGCAGTTTTTACTCGCCCTGAATATGCTACCGTCTAAAAAATATTATTCTATAAGTTCAGTAGTCCAGTTGGTTTCCTGAATCTTATTGTCTATAAGTCTTATTTCTTTTGAAATAAGATCCGTCTCTTTTTGCCAAGCCTTTACATCTATTGCAGGCATTATCTTTATCTCGGTATTTCTCGCCCTGTTAGTATTACTGTTTCCTGTATATACGGTATCTCTATACGCACTTACCTTTACTGAAAGAGCATCCTTTCTTGCAAGCAATTGAGTAACAGACTTTCCGTCAATAAATGTCTCGCAATTTGTTTTATTGATAGCCGCTATCAGATATGACAATCTTTCAATACAGGAATCCAGCTCTTTTTTCAAAGCCATAGGCTCTTCTGTCGGCTCTTCGCCTTCCTGAACCAGTACATTTCTTTCAAGTCTGTCTTTTAAATCGTCTATTTTAATATTGAGGTCCGCTCTCTCCTGTAATGCAACCGCTAATCTCATATTATTTTTTCTCCTTTATTTGAATAACTATTGATAAAAGTATAAAGCATATACCTATAAAAATTCTTATATTCATATTTTCGCCAAGGAATATTACTCCAAGCAAAATACTGCTCACAGGCTCTATAGTACTAAGCAGTGCCGCAGTCTGAGCTCCGCACATAGGTGCACCTACTTGAAAAGCACAAAGTGCGGATGTGGAAATCACAGCCGCCATGAAAACACTTATTGCAACAGCTGTAGTATCCATCTCAAATCTTACCTTGCCGAGAATTACCATGATAATCGCTATCTCTACAGCTACCAAAAAAGAGAGCCATGCAGACATCTTAACTACCGGTATTCTTGAAGATTTTCCATGAGTCAGCACTATAATATATATTGCATATCCCACACCTGATGCAAGTGCCAAGACCATACCGAGAATATTGATATTTCCGTCAGGCTGATAAAATACTCCTATACCTATAGCGCAAAATATCAAACATAACAACTTTATCTTACTTATTTTCTTTCTAAAAATCAATAATTCCAGCAATATAACAGCCGCAGGATATGAAAAATGCAGTGTTGAGGCAAGTCCTGACGATATATAACTGTATGATACAAACAGCAATATGCACATAACGGTCTCAGGAACAGACAAAATCAACACGGAAAGAAACTCATCCTTACTAAGTTTCATGCCTGTACCGATAAGCATGGAAATTATGGCAAATACAATTCCGCTTACAAAAAACCTAAGTACCAGCAGACTGTATGCATCTCCACCGTGAGCATATATTATCTTTGCAAAAAAAGGCTGCAGTCCGAAGAAAAATCCGGACAACAATAAATATATCTCACCTCTTATGCGAAACTTCTTTTCCATAAACTCCCCTTACTTTCAAAACACATAAAACTCTATTCTATATCCATCGCCTTCCCGTTTAAAACAGCGCTTTTGAGTTGCTCATTCTCATCATATACAATCTTCAATGAGAAAAAGTCCTTGCTCTCATTAAGTAGTCTTAGGAAGATTCTGTCCCCCTCCCACAGATTGAGATTAAACACTTCCTTTTTATCTACCCAGACAAGCTTCCCTTCATCACATTCAATAGGCTCTCCGACAACATTCCTGCCGATATAAAGGTGCATATATTCCACTACTTCCGCTCCCGTCTTTCCACACACGAACGTTACAATTCCTCTAAAATCAAAGTCACAAAGCTCATATCCCGTCTCTTCTCTTACCTCTCTGATAAGACAATCCTCAGGACTTTCCAAATCTTTAAAATGACCTCCGACACCGATCCACTTATCCTTATTGATATCATTTTTCTTACTCACTCTGTGTAACATTAAGTATTTATCATCTCTTTCAATATAGCACAGTGTGCAAAGTGCGGCTTCTTTCATTATCAGTTCTTTCTCTTTCCGTTTTTATCAAAATTTCTTCTAAGTGCCAGCTCAGTCGGTATACATGGCAAAAGCATTCCCACTATCTGAACATAGCATATAATCATTCCTGTAAATCCGATTGTATCTTTGTCTTTACCTATTGTAAACAGTAATACGACAATGCTCAACACAGCCAATATTATTCCCATAATAACATACAACTTACCTACAGTCTTATGTGCAAAATCCCATGTCTCCTTGCTCTTCATAGACATTACGGTTCTATAACCGAACGAAAACATACTCCTTGCAGGTTTCGGTGTCTTCTTTTCAAATCTAAGTCCGAAAAATAACATTACGGCAGGTATAAGTAAATCAACCAACAACATAAAAATCCAAGTCTTCATAAAGTCCCCCAGTCCGTTTTGATGTTTGTCAAAAATTTTTACTAACAATCACAGTTATGCTATAATATTAGCATATATACTTTTAGACTTAAAGTGCCAATCTTTTTATTTTTTAATAGAAAATTTGGACAAACAAGTTAGTAATCGTGATTTTTACAATGAAAGGGCAAGTTTATGAAAATAATGCATCTGTCAGACCTTCATCTTGGGAAGCGTGTGAATGAGTTTTCCATGATTGAAGATCAAACCTATATTCTCAACGAAATAATAAATATTATAGATGAGCAAAAACCTAAAGTCATCATACTCGCAGGAGATATATATGACAAACCTATTCCGCCTGCTGAAGCGGTAGAACTTTTTGACGATTTCTTATATAAGCTGTCAAAAAGAAATCTATATGTATTTATAATCAGCGGCAATCACGACTCCGCGGAGCGCATTGCTTTCGGATCCAGATTATTTGATAAAAGCGGTATATATCTCTCACCTGTATATAACGGTAAAATTCTTCCGATATCTGTAGATGATGAATGCGGTGATATCAATTTTTATATGTTACCCTTTATCAAACCTGTTCATGTAAGAAGATTTTTCCCTGATGCTTCTATTTCCACATATACGGATGCCCTGAATACCGTTATCACAGATATGAATATTGACAGTACCAAAAGAAATATACTTATAACACATCAGTTTGTTACAGGCTCTTCACGCACCGAGTCCGAGGATGTTTCTGTAGGCGGCAGTGACAATGTGGATGCAGATATTTTTAAAGACTTTGATTATGTTGCACTCGGTCATATTCACCGCTCTCAAAGCTGTGATAGTGAATATATCAGATACTGCGGTACACCGCTAAAATACTCCTTTTCAGAATCAAAGGATACAAAAAGTATAACCGTTATTGATATAAAAGAAAAAGGTGATATAAAACTTGACTTTATCCCTCTCACACCGCTTAGAGATATGGTTGAAATAAAAGGAAGCTACAACGAACTGATGCTTAAAAGCTTCTATGAAAACACTACTCTTCCAACCGACTATGTACATATCACATTGACAGATGAAGAGGATATACCTGATGTTATAACCAAGCTTCGTGTGATATACAAAAATATTATGAAACTTGACTATGACAATCAAAGGACAAGGAAAAGTTCTGAAATCAATCTTATAAATGCTGTGGACTCCATGTCACCGCTTGAACTTTTCGATACTTTCTATGAAATTCAAAACGGCAGGCATTTAAGTGATGCTCAGAGAGTTTTTCTTGAAAATATTATAGAAGGAGTATGGAAATAATATGAGACCGTTAAAACTTACACTTTCAGCCTTCGGTCCTTACGCAGGCAAAACGGATTTTGACTTTGACAAGCTCGGCACAGGCGGACTTTATCTTATAACAGGTGATACGGGAGCCGGCAAAACAACTATATTTGATGCAATTACCTATGCTCTGTACGGTGACCCGAGCGGTAATAACAGAGAAGTTTCAATGTTTCGTTCAAAATATGCAGACCTTGAAACACCTACCTTTGTAAAACTTACTTTCAAATATAAGGATAATGAATATACCGTCAAGAGAAACCCCGAATATGAAAGGGCCTCACAAAGAGGATCCGGTGTCACCAAACAAACAGCCGGTGTAGAGCTTACTCTTCCTGACGGAAAGATACTTACAAAGACAAAAGAAGTGGATACAGCCATAAAAAACATAATGGGAATTGATAAGAACCAGTTCTGTCAGATTGCAATGATTGCACAGGGTGATTTCTTAAAACTTTTACTTGCTCCCACAAAGGAGAGAATAGAAATATTCAGACATATTTTCAAGACCAAGCTGTATTCGGACCTTCAAAACAAGTTAAAGCAGGAGGCTTCATCTCTTGATAACAACTGTTCAAATATAAGGCAAAGCATCACACAATATATTGCAGGTATAAATTGTGACGAATCTTCACTACATTGTGTACAGGTCTCAAAGGCCAAAAATAACGAGTTACCTATAGATGAATGTATATCATTACTTGAAAATCTGCTGGCTGACGACTCACAATCCGAAGAAAAAACAGCTGCTGAAATTTCAAATATTGAAAAACAAGCCGACACTATTAAGCTTAATATACAACAGGGGGAAAGTATATCAAGGGCAAAGATTTTGCTTGAACAAACCCAAGCACTGCTTGAAAAGCTTTTAAGTGAAAAAATCACACTTGCCGCCGCTTTGGATGATGAGAATAAAAAATCCGTTGAAATTGAAAAACTTACAAAGGATTCCGCTACCATATCGGCACAGTTACCTGAGTATGACGAGCTGAATCAAAAACAGGCAGCCTTGGCTAAAAATATTTCTCTTATAGAAAAAAATAATCTGACTCTGAATAAGACAAAGACAGATATAGATACCTTAAAGTCACAGATTGAAAGCTTATCTGCCGAGGCAAAGACATTGGAAAAATGCGGCGAACAAAAAATAATACTTGAAAATAATATACTCAGTCTTAATGACAGGCTTTCAAAACTTAAACAATTACTTCAGAGTATGGAAGCTTTAAAGAAAAATCATGAGGAGCATAAAAAGGCTGTACAAATTTACAAAGAAAAGCAGGCAAATGTCGATGGCTTAGATGCTTCCTACAAAGAGGGACACAAACTGTATCTGGACGCACAGGCAGGTATTTTGGCAGAAAACTTAAAAGAAGATATGCCATGTCCTGTATGCGGATCGCTCTCACATCCTAAGAAAGCCTCAAAACCTGTAGATGTTCCTACAAAAGATGAACTTGATACTTTACAAAACAGGCTTTCAGCCGCCAATAAAGAAGTGGAACTGGCAAGTCAGGCGGCCGGCAAACTAAATGGTGCTATAAATGAAAAGATGGAAGCCACTCTCACATCTATAAAGGAGCTGCTTGGTGATATCAATATGAACAGTGCCACAGATATTGCAAAAGAAAATATCAGTGAACTTCAAGCCAAAATAAAGAGCATTAACAGTGAGATTGCGCAGTTAAGCAAAAATATTTCAAGAAAAGACAGTATAGAAAAGATTTTGCCACAGTCAACAAAGCGACTTGAAGAACTTCAAGACAGTATCAATACCATATCAAATACTATTACTACTTATACCTCCGAGAACAAGGCAATTGAAGAAAGAATTGCAGTTTTAAAGAGTAAGCTGCTCTTCTCTTCAAAGCTTGAAGCCGATACAAAGATAAAAAGTAACAATGATACCGTTTTAAAGATTCAAAAAGCTATAGACCTTGCCACAAAAAGGCTTAATGAATGCAATGAAAAACTTGCTTCAGCCACCGCCACCAAGGCAGAGCTTTCAAAGCAACTTGAGGGCAAGGAAGAAATTAACCTTGAAGCCGAAAAAATCAAGTTGAATGAGCTTGAATCAAACAGAATCCAGCTTAGAAAAAACAAGGAATCTATTCATAGCCGAATTGTAAATAATAAGTCAAACTGTGACAATATAAAGCTGAAATCTTCAGAGCTTATAGATATTGAAAAAAAATATACATGGGTAAAGTCTCTGTCCGATACGGCCAACGGCAACATTACAGGAAAGGATAAGATAATGCTTGAAACCTATATCCAGATGCATTATTTTGACAGAATTATCTCAAGAGCGAATGCAAGACTTGTGATAATGACAGGCGGTCAGTACGATCTTGTAAGAAGGAAGGAAGCTGCAAGTAAGATGGGGCAAAGCGGCCTGGACCTTGATGTAATAGACCACTACAACGGTACTGAGCGAAGTGTAAAATCACTCTCCGGCGGCGAATCGTTTAAAGCTTCTTTGGCTTTAGCACTGGGACTTTCTGATGAGATTCAATCCTCAGCCGGCGGTATACAGCTTGATACTATGTTTATTGATGAGGGCTTCGGCTCACTTGATGAAGACTCACTCGCTCAGGCAATGAATGCCCTTGCATCACTTGCAAGCAGCAATAAGCTTATCGGTATCATCTCCCATGTGGGCGAACTCAAGCAAAAAATCGACAAACAGATTATTGTTAAAAAAGATAAGACCGGCGGAAGCAGGGCTGAGATTATAGCATAAACAAAGGCTGTAGCAGTCATTTTCGATTACTACAGCCCTTTTTAAATTTAAAGCTTTATATACTATTTTTTAATCCACTCTCCCAAAGATCCGTCTGAAATCTCACTAAGGTAATAGTCTGTTCCGTTTTCATTAATCCATCCTGTCTCCATAACTCCGTCTTTATCAAACTTAAACCATGCGTTTCTATTTGTATAAGGATTAAATATGTATGCCCACTGAGATGTTACATTCTTACCGTTTTCTACATATCTCCAAACATTGTGACCGTTTACGGTTTCCGTTTTCCATCCTGTAAAAGTATTATGAAATACTTTCTTAGATCCCTTAGAAGAGCTTCCGCTTGATGAACTCGACCTGTGGTTTTTCACCTTGCTGTTTGAGTTCTTTGGTATAACGACTCTACTATCATCTGATACCGGATTATTATTATTATCAGATACTTCAGTTTGAGGCGATACTTCCGGATAAGAATTTTTACCTGAATTATTATCCTGCCTGCCCTCGTTTGATAATTTCTCCTCTTCCCCAAAGACTCTGCCTCCTGCGCCTGAAGAAAGCCTTTCTTTAGATTCAGGCTTTAAGAGCAACAGTCCGTTCATATTGATTTTTCCGTCTTCGTTTCGCTTCGGGTTATTTTCAGTATCAAGGTTAATAAAATCATTTTCATCTACGGTAATTACTTTTGTGGCGGTATTTTTTGAAATATTCTCATCTTTATTCCAATAAAAAGTTGTTCCGTCCATCACATCAGAAACGGCTTGGCTTTGCAAAGAAAGCTGCTCTCCTATATTTGTTCCCTTTCTAAATGACAATATGCCTTTAGCACTGAACTCTGTTTTTAATGTTTTATCACTTGTATACAAAGCCACATTATAACTTCCGTTATTATATGATGTTGAATTTGAAATCTTTATATTCGGACCTGAATTTGAATCAATTCCCTTTGCTTTATTTTCATATGAAATTGAATTATCAAGTTTATGGGCACCATATACATTTGATCCACCCATTTTAAATCCGTTACCGTTTCCGGCATCCAACATTATATTAGGCTTATCAAATGATACATTTCCGGACTCATCCACTGTTCCCGGTGCAAATTCAAAGTTCTTTTTATTGCCGCCGTTCTTTATCAGTATATATCCGTTTCTATAAGCCACACTGTTTTTTATAGTTACATCTCCTATAGACCCGGTTGCCACTTTGGCAAACAGATCCCAGCCGTCATCAGCATTATATGCCGCAATACAACCGTCAAAAACATTACCTACTCCCGATGTTATCTTAGCTGCAAATCCGTCAGCATCTTCCATGGCCGAATCGGCATTATTCATTGATGTACAGTTTAAAATATAGTTGTAACTTGGCCATTTATCTTTAGAATCTTCGCTGCTCCCTGAAATCTGCAGTCCGGTTGTTCCGTTATTAAATAAATTTAATCTTTCCGCTATATTATGGCTTCCCGAGATTCCAAGTCCTTTATATCCGTCTGCAGTATTCGTAATATTAAACTGCTTAAGTTCCCAATAATCTCCGCCAAGGCTAAATCCCTTGCCGCTTCTCTTAAAGTCTAATGTTGCAAAACCGCCGTCTCCCTGTATTCTTATGGGATTATCTTCTCTTCCGTTTCTTCCTTTTTGTACAATTAGAGACTTATTTGACATATCATAAACTTCAGGCTTCAATAATATTGTCTGCCCCGGCCTTGCATACTTTATTGCAGACTCCAAGCTTATTGCATTATCATACCCTGAACCGTCATTTCCATCCAAGCCTGTATTTGATACATATATATAAGAGTCTTTTCCTATAGTCCTCAATGATACACTTTTATTTAATGTAACAGTTTCATAAGATTTAAGCTTCACAAAAGGTTCAGGTTCATAACCTGCTTTTGGAGTAAACTCAACACTGAAGTTTTTACCTGATGATAAATCATAATCTTTCTTAAGTTCCTCATTATTAACGACTTCCACGCTGTCTTTAAGTACATTATCTTGATAAATTTTAGCCGATCCGTTTGCATTGGCTTTAAATACCAGTGTATAATTTTCTTCTGCGGCAGTATCAGGACTTGTAATCTTAGCCTGTAAATCTATATATCTGCTTTCTTGAGGTCTCCAATCATTTGCATCAAACTCACTCTTTTCAAATTTTATATTGGAATATGTGACATTCATACCTCTTGCAACAGCAAATCCTACATATGCAAAACGATCCTGTATATTCATAGGGTCATTTAACTCTTCATACCCGCTTATACTGTTTGCACGAATATCCTTTGCCTGTATAGGAATTTCATACTTATAAAGCTCAGAGCCGTCCATAGCAAGCTGATATACAACATAGCTTGAAGAATTTTTCTCCAACCTGACTCTGTAAGTATCTCCACTGCTTACCTTGCCTCCGTCCTTGTCAAATCCTAATCTGTAAACTTTAAATGTATCCGGATTAGGCTTTATCTTATTATCAATACCTGTGTATGCCCTTACTCCAAGCATATCCTTTACTTGAGTTGTAGAATTGAGTTCTCCCTTAGGAAGTTGTGTTGCACCTATAGATACCAAATTTGATTCCGAACTTGCCGGATCTCCTTTTTCACCTATAGAGTCTCTTACCATCAGTGCAAATCCCTCCTGTCCGTCAGGTTTCGGATTCATATAATCAATCCTTACATCCGCCTCAAGAATAAAATTTTCTTTACTCGGATCTATTTTTGTATAATATAAACTTATTCCGTCAGCAGGATCGGAAGACACGAACTTTCCACCTTTTTTATTTATACTTCCGTCTTTTTTATATATTGCCGATTTTAAAACCACTTCTCCATCTATATCTGCATCATCATTTACTGTATTTGTAATTGTAGATGTAGAAGGTCCAAAGTACGTAAAATTCCATTCTCTTGCATTTGAATCCGTTGCCCTTGAAATAACGGTATCACTTCTTTCTTCGGTTTCTGATGTTATCTCTATCCCGTTTGTCAAAGTACTTGCAAATACTTCCAAGTTATTACTTAACAGCAATAAGCTTAAAATATATGCCATAAAGCATCTTAAAATATTTCTTTTCATATCCTTCCCTCAAAAATCATTATTTTTTAACAATATACCACCATTCTGTTCTATATTTTTTATCACGTTCCTCCTTTATTTTTATACAATAAGCTGATTTACTTATATAACAAAAAAATTCTAAATACTATGTAAAAGTAGCCAAATATCGCCTGTACCACTGATTTTTTGCCTATATAATTTAAAATAAAAAAGTACTGCAAAATCGTTATAAATCAGATTTTACAGTACCATGTTTTAAGTTATCATTAAGTTATACTTTTGCCATTCTCTTTAATGTATCACCTGTTATCCTGTATGTTGTCCAGTCCGACATCGGTTCGGCACCGAGGGACAGGTAGAAGTCAATACTCGGCTTATTCCAATCAAGGCACCACCACTCAAGTCTGCCACAGCCTCTCTCTACAGCGATGGAGGCCAGTTTCTTTAATAAAGCCTTACCATATCCTCTTCCTCTAAACTCAGGCAGTACAAAAAGATCCTCAAGATATATTCCCGCTCTGCCTAGGAATGTAGAGAAGTTGTGAAAGAAAAGTGCAAACCCGACTTCCTTTTCATTCTCCATTACAAAAACAACTTCCGCTTTCTGCTTATCAAAGATCCACTCTTCTAAAATCTTCTCATCGGCAACCACTTCATCAAGCATTTTCTCATATGACGCCAGCTCCTTTATAAAATAAAGTATTAAAGCGCAATCCTCCCTTTTCGCAAATCTGAAATTCATATTTTCCCCCTAATTATTTATTTTACAACTCCTATAAGATACTCTATTTGCTCTTTAGGTACTTTGTATCCTACATAGATATATCCACATCCTTGATATCATCAATCATCGCTCCCGAATCTGTAGAAGTTACATAAACCATTGATATTGTTGTCTGTGAATCGGAACCCTCTGTTGAAATCTTTGCAAGTATCGCATATGAATTATCCTTTTTACCGATATAGGCTATAGGCTCATAGTTTGCACCTGCCAAGGCCTCAAGAGACTTATCAAAAGCTGTCTTTACGTCGGCATTATCCTCCAGCTTTACACTTCCTTCATTGTACTCCCAGCCCTCTTTACCTTCCAACAGTTCCAAACTTCCTGTAATCTTTGCATTTTTGCTTAAATCCTCATATACATTGACAACAGCATATTCAGCCTTGGCATCAGGTGTCGCCGCTATCCCTTTACAAAGATATGAATAGTTTGTTCCTGATACAGTCTGCGATCCAAGTACGGCTACAACCTCATATGAATAACCCTCCAAATTCTTGACAGCCATATCAAAGGCTCTCATTGCATCACTGTTATCACTTGGTGAAAGCTTCTCACTTATACTCCAACCGCCGACAACCGGAGCATCTTCACTACTCTGAGCTAAATTTGCATCTGTAGTTTCCGATACGCTTGTCTGTGACTCTATAGCGGTCTTAGACTCTGAAGTGTTTGCAGCATCGGCTTTGCATCCCATAAGTGCAACTGCACAATATAAACCAAGTGTCATAATAAATAATCTTCTCATTTTCTTATCTCCTTATTTTTCCACACCGAATTTACCGGTTGCAAACTCACTCATATCCTCATTTTTCATTGCTTTTTCTAAGAGTCTCGGCAACATCTGCGGAGCGGCTGCAAAACAGGGAATACCGTTATTTGCAATTCTTTGTGCCATATTTGCATCATAATAAGGTTTGCCTGAGTCTGATATGGCAAGCAGGCAAATCACAATAACACCGTCTTCCTTCATCTGTGTCAATCTTCTGAGAAGTCCTGCACGGTTTCCGCCCTCTTCAAGGTCTGAAATCAAAAAGAAAATCGTCTTCTTCGGGTTCTCTATATATTTAGTGCAATACTTTATTGATTTTTCTATATCTGTTCCACCACCGAGAGTAAATCCGAAAAGCAAATCAATAGGGTCCTCACATTTTTCACTTAAGTCCACGATATTGGTATCAAAAGCCACAACCTTAGTCTTTATAGCACTCATACTTGCCAGGATACAGCTCATTATAGATGAATATATTACCGACTCTCCCATAGAACCGCTTTGGTCAATATCCAAAATAACAGTATATTTATTGGCGGCGGTTGTTGCGCTTCTCTCAAAGAAATAATACTTTTGAGGGATTATTTTCTTCAGCTTTGTATTGTAGTCTTTGATACCCTTTCTTATAGTAGTCTGAAAATCAAGTGCTGATGCGGAAGGAATGGGAGAATGCAATTTTCTGTTTATACTTGCCGTAACCGCCCTTTTTAAATCCGTTTCAAGCAAAGCATTTATCTGTTCCACTATTTTTCTTATAAACTCTCTTGCATTTTCCTTACTCTGCTTCGGTATCTGATCCTTTAGGGTAAGTATCATACTTGCCATATGCATATCAGGCTCTATATTTTCAAGAAGCTCAGGTTCAAATATCAGCTGCTTTAAGCCGCATCTTTCCATAGCATCGGACTGAATTATCTTTACAATATCCTTATCAAAAAGTGTTCTCACATCCCCAAGCCATCTGCTTATCTGCGGACTTGATGCGCCTTTCCCGGCTCCTCCTCCGAAGCCGAATTTCATATCCCTGTTATAGATGGCATCAAGTGCCGTATCCATCATAAGATCTTCCTGACTTAAATCCGGTCCGTCTCCCATGCCTTCCATTCTTTTTTGTGCTTCAGAACCAAGTATCAGTCTCCATCGCCTCAGTCTGTCATTTGTATCCATTTATATCTCCTAAAAGTCTCCGAAATCAAAGTCTTCGAGAATCTCCGTGTCCACTTCCTTTATCTCAGAGTTTATTATTTCACTTACTTCCTGAGCATTGAGTCCCCATATTTCACCAAGATTTTCGGCAATCATATCTTTTTCCTTAGCGCTGTACTCTACAAAAGCTCTTCTTAAAAAAACTGCCGAACGTCTGAATTCCTCTTCATCCAAGGTATCCAGATACTCACTAAGGCTTTCCCAAAGTGTAAGTCTCCCTATAAGAGCATAATGATTTCTCATAGACAGACCGGCAAACCAGTTTGCACCAAGTTCTGCAGGCATACCTACAGAAAGACGTCTTGATACCTCTTTTCTAAGAGTCGGCTCATCTATCTTACCTGCATCAAGCAGTATTGCTGTAGCAAGTCCTGAGATTTTTGTATTCAGATCATCTCTATTTGAGAGTTCTGTAAGCTTATCAAACCAAAGGCTCTCATCCAAAAAGTCCTGTACCATAAAAACATTATGTATTTTTTGAATATCCTCAGCCAATGCAGCCGCCGCTATATCATCACATGCCGACTCCCCGACAAGCATAAGTGAAGCTCTGATACAAAGTCTTTTGACAATAGGTATCAGAGGTTCTCTGTCCAGTTTTCTGATATCGCCGAATAAAATCATATTTGAAAGTTTACTTACGGTATCCGCGATATCACACATAGCTATTGCACCGTGCTGTCTCATCAAGACTTCTTTTCGCACCCTCAACTATCTTAGGAAGTCCGCAATTAAACGCATCTTCTATAACATCCGCTATTTCAGATATCTTCGTAGCCTCTAATAGTCTTTCACTCAACACAAAAGCTACAGCATCCGCTATAGTGTCTCCCTTTAACACACTTTCAACTATCTGTATTTCTGCCTCCGGTGTCCACTGAAGTATCCAGTTCTCGGCCCAGGTTGCATTATCCTGACTGCTTCTTTTAATCTTAGCAAAATCAATTCCAAGTACAACAAGCCTGTATAAGAAAAACGATCTGTTTAAATCAAGAAAAGCACTCTCCTTTGACTTTACTCTTAAGTTTTCTCTTAAATCAAGCTGCAAAGGTGTAGCTACAAGTTCCTTATATTTTTCAAGCTTTAACTGCTTAAGTTTAGAAGTAAAGTCACTCTGTATAGAAGTCTGCATAGCATCCTGTGGAACAATACCTATCTTTTTACCTATATCGGTTTCGGCAAAGCCCATTGCCATCTCACCGAAGCTTCCACCACCCATACAGGTAATACTTGCATCCTTTAAATCTTCAAGTGTGGGAACAGAGCCTCCTCGAATAACGGCAAGTTCTCTTGCAAGCCTTGTCGCCTCTATTACCTGAGCGGATGAAACGATTCCGCCATGCTCTCTCATATACTTTGCCAAGCTGCTCAGATACTTTCTTTCATGATAAGTAATATCTCCGTTTAAGAATCCCTGCCAAAGTAACTCATAATACGCCGGCGCCGCATTTCCCGCACCATAGCCGGTTCTTTTACTAAGTCTGTAGTAAGAATACGGCATCAATGTAACATTGGATTCTCTTCTTACCAATGCCTTATATTCCTTATCAGACATTGCTCCTTCAAGACTTTCAATAGCTGATGTATGAAAAGCACCCGTTATAGCCACTATCTTTTCAGTATCAAATCCCTTTTCTATATATTCCTTTATCTTTCTTTTCATAAAGCTTTCACGGACTATATCTCTTATAAAGGATTTGTCATCTGCATTTGTATCTTTTCTTATGCTTTCTCCAAACAAAGCACTGCCGGCTCTATAAGCCTGCATATCCTCACTCTGCTCCAAGGTTCTTTCCCAAAAACCTTCCATATCCGTTTCAATACTTTTCTTCGGATTTGTTTCTGAGATTATCTCCTCATCTTTAGTTTCATCATCCCTTTTTTCAAGTCCCAAAATTATATCGGATTCCAAATCAAAAAAATGACATTCCGTATTATTTTCCCTTGCCCAAAGAATTGCCTGATACTCCGGCGAATATTCTGCGAACGGATAGAGAATTGTGTCAATAGGTGCTTCCTTTGTATATGCCATAATGGCAAACGGAGGAACAAGATTTTTTGAGACAATATCATCTATCAAAAAGTCAAAATCCGCCGGTCCCTCTATAAGCACAAGTGAAGGCTTTACTTCATCCAAAAACTGTCTTAGAAAATATGCACCTGCAGGTGAAAAATGTCTAATTCCAAAAGTTTTCATGGCTGCCTCCTAGCCATTGAGCATCCTACATTCATTGTAGAGTCCAATCCACTCTTTTCCACGCTTTTTCATTATATTCTCAAGGTACTCTTCCCAAACTTTTGAGTCTTTGGAATCTTCCTTTACTATTGCACCTTGAAGTCCTGCCGCAAGGTCCGCATCACTTATCTCTCCGTCTCCGAAGCTGCCTGCCAAAGACATACTGTTTGTAAGTAAGGATATAGCCTCTGCAGTGGAAAGTACATTTGCTGTGGATTTGATTTTTTGCTTTCCGTCAAGTGTCTCACCCTGTCTAAGCTCTCTGAATATTGTACAGACCTTCTTTATTACCTCAGCCTCAGGCACCTTTGAAAGCAATGCCATACCTTCTGAAAGCTTCTCGATTCTGGTCTTTACTATATCCATCTCCTCTTCAAGAGTATTCGGACTTGGAAGCACCACTATATTAAATCTTCTCTTTAGAGCGGCACTCATGTCATTTACACCACGGTCTCTTGTATTTGCTGTAGCTATTATGGAAAATCCCTTCTTAGCCGCACTGTCCTTACCAAGTTCAGGAATTGAAATTCTCTTTTCGGAGAGAATTGAAATAAGGGCATCCTGTACCTCGGAGGCACAACGTGATATCTCTTCAAATCTGGCAATCTTTCCCTCTTCCATAGCCTCAAAAACAGGACTCTTTATAATTGCCTTATCACTTGGGCCTTCTGCTATAAGCATAGCATAATTCCATGAGTATCTTATCTGCTCCTCTGTAGTTCCTGCAGTTCCCTGTATAACACAGGTTGAGTTGCCGTTTATAGCGGCACATAGATGCTCCGACAACCATGACTTTGCAGTACCGGGCTCACCTATCAAAAGAAGCGCTCTGTCTGTTACCAAAGTAGCTATTGCTATTTCAACTATTCTCTTATTTCCTATGTATTTCGGCATTATTTTAACACCGTTGCACTCACCACCCATAATGTAAGTAAGTACGGACTTCGGTGACATCTTCCATCCTGTGGGAACAGGATTTTTTTCAGCCGCAATAAGTGCATCTATTTCTTTTTGGAACATGACCTCCGCAGGGAGTCTTTGTAATTCTTCACTCATATCTATCACCTTTTATTTCTTCTTAACTACTACAGTTTTTAAAAATTCGATTGCCTTTTCATTATTAAATGTCTTTAAAGTCTCTATAGCATCTGTTTTACTTGCTCTATCGGATGTTTTTGCAAGCTCAATCAAAAAGTCTATATTATCTTCACTATACTTCAAAGACCTTATAGCTCTTTTTCTTATATCTTTCCTTGCCTCGCCGTTTATAACAGACAAATAAAAATCATTTTCTTCTTCTTTTGCGAGATCAGCGATAATATCAAATCTTAGATACATCTCACTCTTTCCCATAGGATCAAAGCCTCTTTTTAGCGGCTCTACCATCATCTTTCCGTTTTGCATGATCCATCTTCCGATCGCAAATGAGATCTCACTGTATCCGTCTCCAAGTCCTGCAATATACTTTGCCAATATTCTATAATCTAAGAATATATCCGGATTTTCTTTTCTTGCTTCCACCAATATATCCCATCTTCCGCTTCCTGTTGTAGTCAATGCGGTAATAACAGGCTCAAGCATCTTATAAGAATAATTTCCATTGACCCTTCCACAGCTTTTTTCAATATCTGAAAGCTCGCTGCTTTCATATATACCTGCCTGAGTTTCAAGTACCGCATCCACAAGTGCAAGCAGATCTAAAGTCTTCTCACCCGGATTATCACATACAAACAGCTCATCAGCCTGCTTCTTAATCTGAGTAAAAACAGGTGCCGCCTTTGAAAGTGCTTCCATATCATCTACACATTTTTTCAGTCTGAAATCTTCCTTTATAAGAGAGCTGCCTGTAATTACACTGTTTCTTAATTGTTCCTGTAATTTATATAAAATATCCAAATTCATAATAGCCTCCCTTAATATGCCAATCTGAGTATTTCGTTTTCCGTGATAATACTTCTTGGCTCTACACAAATCTGCTTCAACATCGAGTCATAATGTGCCAGTCCGAATAATACCTGATTTTTAAGATAGTCTTTACTTGGAAGTCTGAATATTGCGTCCATAGCTGTTTTATCCTTAGTCATAGCCCTTAGTAAGATCTGCTTTCCTTCTTTATCCTCTGCTACAACATCACTGCCGTTTGTACCTATCTTTGCAAACTCAAAAAGTACTCCATAAGCATTATCGGATAAAGTAGCCTTCAATATATTTTTAGCAGGCTTTAAAAACTCCGATATATTCTTCTTTGCAAAGCTCCTTATCTTTTTAATATCATCTATATTCAAATCTTCATCTGTGCCGCTCTCATAACGGATTCTTCTGTTTTCTCCCTCATTTGCAGGATAGAAATACAGCTTTTCAATAAACTTTTTACCAAAGAAGCTGTCATCTCTTTGAATATATTTCTTTGCTTTTAGTGGGCAATAATTGGCTGTATAATTTATATCTCCGGTATCAAGATCTATCCAATAGCCTTTATCTATATATTCTGCTTTTACATCATCATATTCTGATATAAAGCTCAGCTCCGCAATTGATGCATTTTCCTTTTTAAGACCTGTTTCACCAAGTTCTTCAAGCTTCCAGACTCCGCCAAGTGCCTCATAGAATATATTATCATCAGGGTCGGTAGAATCACTTTCAAGCTTTTTATTAAGGTAATCCCTTGCTCTCTTTTCGATATATCTAAGCTTTGTGAGCTCCTTTACCGCTAAAGATAACAAATACTCCTCAACATAGTCATTTGGATAGTCGTTTCTTAACTCATCTATATAGCTCTTAGGATAATCATTTATTATTTCTTTTATAAACGCTGCATTTTTTATCGTCCTTAAAGATTTTAAAAATCTTTTAAATATTATCTGTACTCCCGGCAAATAGTAATCTCCCAACTGTTTTGCCAGTTCATCATATTTTTTATCAAATGCTTTATCCACGCAGGCTGCCACACCTGAACCGGTTATTTGACTCATAACATCTTTTAACAGATCCAAGCCCTCAATCTGCTTTTTTATCTTCTTTGTTTTAGCCGCTTTTGAGGCTGCACTTGTTTTTTTCGGCTTGTCAGGATTTTTCTCCTTTTCAATTTCCTTCTCGGCCTTTTTCTTTTCTCTTGCCTCTATCTTTTCTCTCTTATCCAAAATATCCTGAGGAATTTCAGCCGTTTCAAAATTCTTGCCCTCTTTCATCTCAAACATCAAGCCTATAGCATGTTTGCATGGAAACTGTCTACTTGGGCAAGAACATCGAAATACCGGTTCACCCTCTTTTTCAAAGTCTATGGAAACATTATAATTGCTCTTTCCACTTCCTTTGCACTCACCAAAATAAAGACTGTCATCAGCCGACTTCATTCTTTTTACAAAACTGTTTCCTGATGACAGCTTTCTGCCGTTTGAAACCGCATTCGCATTAGGTGCTATAGAAACTATAGCCTGCTCATCAAAAGTTCTCATATATGATCCTTTCTTATATGTTTTGAGCCTTTTGTTACATAGACTCCATAACTTCTCTCATTTTTTCTATATATTCATAAGTCTTAAGCCTGTTTGATGAATTTTTTATATTATCAAAATCTATTTTATAATAATTTTTCAATTCACGCCACTTATCTTCCACTTTTTAGCTTATAATATCACGCTCTCCGGAAAAAATATCGTTAAAGCTGAGTTGCCTGCCCTCTTCCTCTCTCAGATGATATATTCCCGTTCCTATAAGCCTTATCTCACCCTTTTTCACATTCTTTAAAAGCATACTTGCACTCTCGTATATTGTATAAGCATCATTACTGCATTCATCTACAAGCATTGACCTTGTGATACTCTTCATATCGGAATAGGTGATTTTAAGAGAAACTCCCTCCCCGTAGAGTCCAAGCCTTTTTGCTCTTTCCTCTACACGAAAAGCCAATATAAAAAGCACATCATCCAAAAATTTGAAACTTGATACATCCTTTTGAAACGTAAATTCCTTACTGATTGACTTTGCATCCTCCTGTTTGTAGGGTATCACCTTTCTGTTATCATATCCGAAAGCCAAATCAACAAGATATTCACCCTGCTTTACCATAAACATTTTCACTTCATTACTTTTATTTTGTAAATCTCTTACTGTATCAACACCGTATAAATGAAGCCTTTTGGCAGTTTTTTCTCCTACTGTATATAATGATTTTACATTTCTATCAAGTACCAATGTTACAAAATCTTCTCTTGTCTTTATTTCAAAATATCCGTCAGGCTTTTTCTCTTCACTTGCAGTCTTTGCTGCGGTCTTTGAATACGCCAGACCTACAGAACAGGTAAGAGAGAGCTCCTCTCTTACCCTTTTTTTGATCTCAAGTCCTATTTTTCCGGCTTCCTCCCATGAAGATACCTTCTCTGTCAGATCAAGATATCCTTCATCAAGTGCAATATACTCCGTTATATCGGTATAACTCTCAAGTATCTTATGCAGGCTGTTTGATACCGCCCTATACTTGTCAAAATTCGGGTGTTTGAAAATCCCCTTAGGACAACGATTATACGCTTCTTTAATATTCATACCTGAACGAATACCGTATTTTCTGGCTTCATAATTGCAGGTTGCAACAACACCCCTCTCACTTGGCTTTGAACCTATGATAAGCGGCTTACCTATTAGAGTTTTATCATCCCTCATCTCTACTGAAGCATAGAAAGCATCCATATCCACATGAATAATAATCTGATTTATGTTCATATCAACCTGCAAAGAATGTACCGTCAAATACATCTCTTACATCTCTGCCGTTTATAGTTATTTCACCGTCAGATGATTTTTGCATAGGGATTCTTATAATATCTCCGCTACTTGTACTGTAATCGGTAAAAGTTTCATTGTCACTGCCTACAGGTGTGAGTAATATTCCTACAGGAATAGTAATACTGCTGTCATATCTTCCGTTTATTCCCTTTAAACGCTCTCCGCTTAACTCCGTTTTAGCTACCAAGCTTACAGGAGTAACAACAGTATAGTAGTTTTCCAATGCCTTAGGACTGCCGCCCTCGCCTAAGGTGTACTTTCTTTCAACATTCACAGTGCTTATAGTCGCAACCCTCTCACCAAGGTAGAACTTATTCGGATTTAGAGGAGCGGTATCCGCAAAACACTCTCTGATATCAGACTGTTCATCATTATTCAAATCAATCACCTTAATGCTTCTATAGTCATTATCATAGGTCAACTCAAGGTATAGGTATGCCGAATTTCCCTTTTTAAAAATATATGCATCAGTAATACCGTAGCTGTAGCTGTCGTCCTTATACTCTCTCTTTGCTCCGTCAATTTTCAGCTCGACTTCCTGTAATACACCGTATTCATCAATGTCCTCATCGACTTCCACAACACGCTCTATTCCGCCTATATTTACAGTCATCTCCCTGTCGGGAATAATTTTGAAAGCATAATCATCCGGTAAAGCAAGTACATCAGGCTTAAAAAACTCCTTATACTTTATATAGTCTATAGGAATAGACACCGACTGCTTACCATACTTTGTATTTTCAAGCATATATATCATAAGTGCGCCGTTACCAAGTGACCATGCAACATCACCGTTTTTGTTCTCACCGTCAGTAAAAGCAGCCGGGTCCGTCAAAACCGATTTCAGTTTTTCACTAAAGTTATCAATATCATCATAATCATCTACAAAATCATGATCACTCATCAATTTCTCATACAGAGTATTTGCATCCTTTAAAACAGCCGTAATCTTAAGCTCCTTACCTGTACTTGAGCTTATATTGACCCCTCTTAACTCCTCACTTGAAGCTGAATTGTCAACTGTTACAGTATCTATCAACAGGCTGAATATATTGGAATCATACCTTGTAAGCTGTATTTTTGAATAGTCGCTTGTCCAAATCGAATTTATCTTTTTTATCGTATCTTCAAGATTTTTATTGTCCGCTTTTATCTGCGGTATAATATTTTCAGGCGGTTGATACCCGTCCTGAGGCTTATAATACACATTTGCATCAAGCATCTCTACGCCTTTTTTCACGCTCTCTTTTGTAGCCTCTATGTCTTTTGTAGCATCTGTAACTTCACTTTCGTCTGTATCACCGCTTTGACTTATCTTACTTTCACTTCCGGGTAAGTTTATAGATATGGAAACACTCTTACCGCAGCCTGAAAGCAAAAATATTGCAGGAATCAAATATAACAATCTCTTTTTCATAGTATCCTCCTTTTTATGTATCTTATCATAAAAGTAAAATACTATATATAACAATAGTCTTAATATAAAAAAAGTGCATCGGCTCTTGCCTTTGCACTTTCCTTATTTATATTTACTTTTCCAATTTACTGTCGGTCTTTGCCTGGAACTTGTCATTATTTACAATGAATCTCTTGTGAATACCCTCGCCTATAAGTCCTTTTTCATCATACGCCTCCACCTTAAAGGTCAACTCTCTTCCGTCAATCTTTATAAGCTCCGACTTTGCAACTACCTTCATACCTACAGGTGTGGCCGCTATATGCCTTATATCCACCGCAATACCCACTGTAGTAAATCCCTCATCCAGTATCTCATTTACGCTCATAAATGATGACTCTTCCATCAGTGCAATCATAATAGGTGTTGCAAATACCTCCAAAAGTCCGCTTCCGATACCTGTTGCAGTCTTCTCCTTGGTAACCACGGTTTCTCTTTGTCCTTTGATTCCTACTTCCAACATAATAATCTCCTTCGCATAAAAATATATTTACACTATACTACTTCTGCAATATTTTTGGTAATACTTTTTCTATATTTTCTTTCTTATCACCGCTTTCATCAAAGCCGTCATAAGGTGCGTTAGGATCATGGACTTTCGGTTTTCTTCTTAACGAGTTACAAATTTCATCACTATGGGCAAAGGCAAAGTTTATATCATCAGTCCAACCTGTATGACCTGTAATAATCTTTAAATTAAGATTCCTTTTTCTAAGGATTTCTTCCAACCTTTTCAGAGATTTTATTTGAAGCTTTCCGTCTTCCGCCAGTGTGTTTAAAAATGCATATCCACCGTCAGCTCCGAACCAAATCGTATCACCTGTAAACAGGTACATATCGTCAATAAGATATACAAGATGCCCCCATGTATGCCCCGGCACAATGAAGGCTTCTATCTTAATATCTCCGATAAAAATAACCTGAGAGTCATCAATTAAAACCTTTTTATTATCAATGTTCACTCTCGGCAATTTATATAGTCCCCAAAAGACCTTCCTGCGCTTATTTCCCGTTAAGTACTCATTTTCAACTCTTCCGATATATATTGTTGAGTCTTTGAATATACCTTCACTGTCTTTTTCAATAGCTCCCACATGGTCCGTATCCAAATGAGTAATTAAAATCTCTTTTATATCTTTAGAGTCAATATTTAACCAACTCATCTTTTCTGCAAGTTTTTCGTAGTTATACCCCGCATCAACCATTATCGTATGTCCGTTCTTTGTATAAAAGAAAATATTGGCTACATATTCCCTGATACAGCTCACTCTTTCATCAATAAAACCTGTATTTAAAGGCTTAAATATCTCCTTTCCTTTAAACATCGCAGACATAAATTTCACTTGTGACTTTGAATCCGATTTTGACATTATATCCCCCCTCGTTCTTAACCGTCCGAATATTTTTTAAAATATTCACTGTCAACATATTCGCATGTACCGTTCTTATTGTTAGTCACTTTGAATATACCGTTTTCATCAAAACAATCATACTCATTCTCACCTATACTTGCTCTAAGCTCCCTTATAAATGAACTTCTTTCCTCATTTAAGACACATATTATATCTTCGTCTTTAAGACTCTCCGGTATGGATTTGTAAAGTTTATTCTCAAAAATATTGTATCTCTTAGAAAATATCGGTTTTGATCCTCTTCTGAAGATTATCTGATTGCCGAGTTTCATATTCAAACATTCTTCGGTCAGTATACCTGCCCTGGTTGCAATATTCTTTGCAGTCTCCAAATCGTTTGAGCCCATATACACATAGGTATCACAGTTGTTAATGATGGTTGTAGCTTTATCGTCTCCATAGAGTGATGAAAGCTGTGACTCCGACTGTACCAAAAGTGTCACTGATATACCCTTTTCTCTGAATATGGAGATATACTGATCAAATAAAGGCACCGGACAACCCGTTGCAAAGTCATCCGCCAGCATATGTATTTGCCTCGGCAACACTCCGCTCTCTCTTCTTTCTCCTATCTCAAATAGTTCCTTAAATATATGAGCATAAAACATATTTATAAAAGTATTTAAGCTTGGATTTACCGGGCTGCTTGTTACAAACAACGCTCTTTTTTCTCTTGCAAATCTCTCAAAGCTTATCTTCCTTCTCAACCTGAATATTTTTCTAAGTTCCGGAGTGAATACAAATGAGGTTGCCGCATTCAGTACACCGAACACACAACTTGCCGTTCTTATCGGCAATCTTCTAAAAGATTTCCAGTTCACTGTGGCAAAGTTTGACGGATTGGCCTTTTCAAGCTTAAAAAAATCAAAGTCATAATTAGTTGTTATCTCACCGCCGTCCTCTTCAAATGTAAGCCCGTCAATCATCTCAAGCACATCTGAAAAATTCGGATGCGGCTTTTTCATAAGTACATACGCTATAATTGATGAAAAAAGTGATGTTGCTGCTTCATTCCAATAAGGATCCGCAGTGCTGTTTTCTTTTTTATTATTTGACTCAATTATGCTCTTTGCCACAAATACTATATCCTGATAACTCTTTACAAAATCCAACGGATCATAGCCTACATTGCCGTTTTCAGGATGTACAAAGTCAAGATCCCAGATACTGTATCCCCTGTCCCTAAGAAGCGGAATGTATTTTTTCACTATCCTTCTTTTAGTCACTGTAGTTATTATATTTCTGTTATATGACTCAAGTAAAAATGCTTCAGCTATAGAAACTGTCTTTCCCGAACCTGAGCCACCTACCACCAAAATATTATTGTTGATACCGGTTATATTGCTGTCCGTACTGTATACACAGCCTTCACCCAAAACTACTTTGTCTACCTTATCGCTCATTACCACTCCACCTCTTTTATAAAGTCAATAACTTTTGAAAACTCTATTATTTCATCACAAAGATTGAATTCTATAGATTCATCCGGTGAAAAATAATGGCCAAAACCTGTAGCCTCATCAATCTCTTCTTCACTCTTTTTTGTATGTTTTGCCAGCAGCTTATTTATCTTTTTCTTTGTTTCAAGCATACTGTCGGATATACTCTTTATACTTGAGGCATTTCCGGAAACCCTGCCTCCAAGCATAGGCTGATGTAACATCAGTTCACTGTTTGGAAGCATATATCTTTCATTTGCACAGGCAAAAAGTACCGCGCCCATACTGTAAGCCTTACCTCTGCATATCATTCTTATAGGAGCTTTTGAGCCTACTATAGCATCATACATCAAAAGTCCGCTGTTTATTTCACCGCCATTACTGTTTATAAGCACCGTTATAGGCTCATTTGATTCCAGATTCAGATCAAGTATCTTATCTGTGAAGTCAACAGCCGACTCCTCATTTATCTCTCCGCTGATGCTTATACATCTTTTACCTAAAAATTTTGCCTGCAGTGAAACCTGTGTAACACCATTGTTATTCTTTATCAATGTGTTTGAACTCATAAATCTCTCCTATAATCATACATTCTTACTCTACTCATCTTCCATTATAACACATATGTAAGGGCTTTATATGCTCTTTTTCGCTCTCTTTTCAAAGTCTCTTTTTATAACTTTTCCCCACTCACCTCTATCTAAAAATGCTCCTATATCACCTGCACTCTTTGCTCTCATAGCACCACATGTAACATTTGAGATACTTTCATATACCGCACCTGTACCCATTGCGTCAGGTACATAATTTACAGCTCTATCTCTTCGGATACCGAATTTTTCCGCCTCTCTTGCCGCATCAATATTTGCTCCAATAAAGATAAACTCCCAGCCGTACTCTTTTTGTTCCTTTTCTATCATCTTATTTACCTGTTCATAATTATAATATCTGCTGGAATTTTCCATTCCGTCAGTGGTTATAATAAAAACGGTCTTTTCAGGTCTGTCCTCTTTCCTTGCATATTTATGGATATTTGCTATATGCCGTATAGCACCTCCCACCGCATCCAAAAGTGCGGTACCTCCTCTTACAAAATACTCCTTTTCCGTCATCTCCTCCACTTTTTCAATAGGTACTCTGTCATGGATCACCTCGTTTACAGTGTCAAATAATACTGTTGAAATATACGCACTCTCACCGGTATCTTTTTGCTTTGCTATCATAGAGTTAAATCCGCCTATAGTATCCGCCTCAAGTCCGCTCATTGAACCGCTTCTGTCAAGTATATAAACTATCTCTGTTAAATTCTTACCCATAATTTTCTCCTTCAATTTGTTTTGTAAGCTTATGATACATCAAATTAAAATAAAAAAGGTCAACCCTGAGGCGACCTTTATCAGCTTGAAATCGGATCCAATCCGAAATCATAAAGTAAAATATCCAGTTTTATTACATTGTAATCTTTATTATTTATAAAGTATTTCACTACAATATCGGTCTGTGAATATGGTGAGAACGCATATCCTGCAATCTTCAAGATGTCCTTTGTCTCATCCATATTCAGGTGCAGCCCGATTGCAAGTGCGATTACTTTCTCCTTTGAGGGATTTACTTTACCGTTTATAAGTTTTGAAAAATATTGCTTTGTAATATTTGCAGTAGCATAAACTTCAGAATTTTTCATTCCTTTTTTGTTTATAAGCTGCTGCAAATAGCCTGCAAATGAATACTTATGTATTTTATTTAGCGACTCCTCTAAAGATTTAGGGTGCTTATGTGATTTAGGTGACTTATGTAATCCTGACGGAATTTCATAATATAATTCGTCATCATCGTCCTCACCTATATCCAAATAGCTTTTAGCTCTTCCATCATTATAATAGTAATGATTTCCGTCATCAAAGCTGTATGAATCATCAATTGTACTGCCGTCAATCCAATCTAAATCGTCTCTCGGAGCCAATTCGGCGCAGGCGCATATTGCTTCATAATCCACAAATCTTTTTACTTTTCTGAACAGACTTCCTGAGATATTAGAAGAACCCTCTCCAAATACCACAAGAAAAATTTCCATATCATAGTTTTTTAAGAATTCTGTAAAAGCCCTTACCGCCACCGCCATACCGATCTCTTTCGGAAATTTGTATGTACCTGTCGCAAGTAAAGGAAAAGCTATTGACTTACATCCGTTTTTTTCCGCCATATAAAGAGCTTTCATATAGCAATTGCCAAGTAATATCGTATCTTTTGTAAAAACACTTTCAGGCGGTCGTTCTCCGTACCAAATCCCTGTCCACACCGGACTGCTTACATGAATAATATATTTTGCATCAAGCTTAAAGGCAGGTGTGATACCCACCTCACCGGGCGGCATATACCCAAGCTTTTCTCTTGCTTTTAAAAGCTCATCTTTACCTGCCGCATTATATATGGCATACTCAACGCCTTCACCTATCTTTACATTCGGATTTACCGTATTTACAATTGCATCCGCCTTTACATTTGTTATATCATTTTTTATAATCTTAAAAGGCATAAATCACCTCGTCTAAATCATTCCCTTTTTCCTTATTTCCTCAAGCCACTTCGGAAACTCCTCCAAAAGTCTTGCATAAAGCTCTTCATTTGATACTTTCTTGAAATCATCCAGTGCAAAGAAACCGGCATTGTCAACATATCTTCCCGTCATAGTATTAAGCTTTTCAAGTATGCCGTAGTTTTGTCCGCCGACTCCTACAAATTGCCAAAAGATAGGCAGATGTGAAGCCTCCGTAATAATATTTTGTATTTCTTTCTTATGGTTGACTCCTCCGTCTGTAATAAACAGCACATATGCAGGTATCTTTGTGTTTTTATAGGCATCAACCACCATTTTAAGTACTGTCGGCTCATTATTCCTTCCGCCAAGCTCCATCATAAGATACTTCCAATCAGCCGGAACCGCCTCCATGTAGTTGTCAAGATTTACACTCTTCATTCTTCTGGCTGTAGTACCGTAATACCAGAAGTCAAGCTCACCGTCATCATCAAACTGTACCGCTAAAGGCAGTGTCTTGTTCACTATCTCCTGCACAGTTCCGTTTTTAAAACGCTGACTCATAGATCCCGATATATCCAAAACGAGCCCTACTCTTGCAACTGTGGTTTCAAGATTCTTTTTCTTCAGCTCAAATACAAGCGGCTTTACAAGGCTCACAAGATGAGGATCTTTTTCAAGCTTCTTTTCAAGCGATACTTTTTTGACCGCGACACCTTCAGAACCGGTGTTTGTAGCCTCAGGCTTCTTTATCTCTTTTGGAGTATCATCAGTATTTTCATCTTTTATCTCTTCTCCGCCGAAATGCTTCAAAAGTGCTGAAAGCCCGCCGTCAAATCCACCTGCCACAAAGCCGATTCTCCATGTATCTTTGCGATAGATTTCTATAACTATAACAGCCCTTTCATTTGAGAAGTCTTTTCCTGTAAGCTCCAAATCTATACTTTCTTTGCCTGCCTGATATACCTTTGTAGTAAGGCTTTGCATCTCCCCTACCGTCTGAGCGCCGTCTATACTCAGAGTAAAAATAAGTCTGTTTATTTTTTCAGGTAACTTTGAAAGCTTAAGTTTAAACCTAACACCGTTCCCTATATCTTCTAAGGATAACTCACCTTCAGGGCTTTGCCTTTGATTATAAAAAACCATATATCTGTCATCTGAGAGTTTCCCTGCCGGGTCCACTCCGAAACAGCAAAAATCATACTCCGCATTACCGCAAATCTGCATATCCACACAGATATCTTCATTCAAATTTACATACTTTTCAAGCTTATCTTTCCAACCTCTTATCATATCTCTTCTCCCTAAAATTTACCGATTAGTTCTGCTTCACATCCACTTTATATATCACTACATCACCATATTTTTTATAAATTTTTGTACTGCCCTCTTCATACATATATTTCACCACATCCGATGCTCTTTGTCTGTCCTTTAAATATTCCTTATCCACACAGATATACTTAATCTGTGCATAGTCAAGGTATCTTTTGAAGTGGTCAAGTGTCTTTACCACCGCAGGATTTCCGCCACTTCCCGTAATATCCGTATAAGTTCTGATATCAAGTCCCAGAGCGGACAGTGAATCGTCATCCGACAATAAAAGCGTTCTGGGATTGCCAAGTTCCTTCAAATCCTCATATGCGTCTGCAAACTCTTTTCTCTCTTTCAAGTCTCTGTCTAAAAACTTATTATGATGATTGTAGATTCCAAATGTACTTCCGTCAGTTACTGTCTTACTGAGTCCTCTTACTCCCGCCCAGTTTGTTAAACCGGTTATAAAAAATGCAAAAACTATACAGGGCAGCAGACCTCTAAAGAGATACTTTAGAGAATCTCTCTCAACCAAAAAGCAGGTTGCCGTTATTATCAGTGTGAAAAGCAGTATAAAATAATTGCCGTCTATCTGATTCAATATAAAAAGGCTTATTAAACTTACCAAGGCATCCGCCACCAATAAAACAGCGATGTATGCAAATATCTCCTTATTATTATTTTTCTTAAATAAAAATCTCACAAAGAGTATAACTGATACACCTGATAATACCGCTATAAGTACAGTCGGTGACGCAATATAGATATGCACTTCCTTAGTCGGAGCTATAAAAAGCTGAAACAACCTGTAAATCATATCCACGCTCTCTCCGGATGACATATTCATACCGCCGCTTTTATATATTCCGATTGTATAAGGATATTTCGTCTCTATTCCAAGCTTATACCAGACAGATGAATACACCGAAGTAATTATATGCCCTGTAAGCATATATGTCCTTGCGTATACAAATACTATGGCAAGCAAAGGAAATGCAAGCAGATATATAAAACTTATATCAAAACTTTTCTTATCCTTTACTCTCTCAGAATTATTTTTATTAAGTATATGCTCAAAAAATAAATAAATAAGATTTGCCGCTCCTATTCCGAAACTGAATAAAAGGCTTGTGGGCTTATATATAATACTTGCAAGCAATGCCGTCAGTGCAAATATGATATACAAATTTCTCCTGTTTTTGATATAAAGGCAGATATTCAGCACCGAAACAAGCTGCATAAGCAATGTTATCATATCCGTCTTTGCAGATATGCTCATATTCATAACGGCAGGTGTCACTGATACAAGTACAACTCCAAGCCATGCCTTATTTATACTTTCAGTGCATACCGATATTATCTCATATACACATATAAGCATCAGTATTGCACAAATATAATTGAAGCTCAGTACAAAACCGAAAGTTATTTTATTGTTCAAAGCCAGTGTAAGAATTTCAAGGCCCTTAGGGTACACATATACATCATTTACAGTGCCGAGTTTGTCATAGATTCCGGTATTTCCGATAAGTACCGACAAGCTCCTAAGCCCGTATCTTAATGAGTCATAGTCAAGTGCAATATTTATTCTGCCAAGTTGCAAAAGCAAAGCCGAAAGCATTATTGCAGTGCCTACACAGAAATAATTTTTACCCCTAAGCTTTACAAACTCTTCTTCAAATATAGAATCGGGCTTTATTTCTATAACTTTAAAAATTCTAAGCCAAAGATATAATACTATAGTGAGCGCTATAAGCAAAAGTGTATATACTCTCAGCACTTCTATTGAAGCTATATTTAAGGCAGACATTATACAAACAGAAATAATATAAAAAAGACTTCCGATAACAAAGCTGTTTAGCACCCTTGTTATATTGCTCTCCTCTTTATATTTTTTTCTTATAAACAGTAACAATATCTCTCCAAGCCATATCAGTGCCTTAACATATATAAAGACTATAATCAGAGCCGTGGCGGCCTGATGCAGGTGCAAATATGTTCCTGATATAAAGCTTACCGTAAAAATAATTATACCTTTTCTTTTTACCAATCTAAAAATCAGATAAAATCCTATAAAAAGCAAAAAATGCTCAATAAACAATTCTTTTGTTGCCGACTCTTCTATATATTCCAATATTTGAGTCTGATTAGCCAACAGCAAGTAACTGTATATACTTATTGCAGCCGAAATTATAAATAACAACACACATATAAGTCGCTTTTTTGTCATATGTATTCTCCGCCGGTTCCAAAATTTAATTCATACTCATATCTTACAAAACATCAAAGCACCATTATCAATGTTCCGGCTCCTATAAGTATACAACCGATCAGTGACTTAAAGGTAAAACTTTCATGCAAAAAAATGAATGCAAGTACAAGAGTTATAATTACACTGAGTTTATCAACAGGTACTACTTTTGACGCATCTCCTATCTGCAACGCTCTATAATAGCAAAGCCATGAAGCACCTGTAGAAAGCCCTGATAAAATAAGGAATATCCAACTCTTTTTTCCTATGTCAAATATATTGCTCTCAGTCTTTGTTATAAAAACCAATATCCATGCCATAAAAACCACAACAACCGTTCTTATTGCGGTTGCAAGATTTGAATTTACTCCGTCAATACCTACCTTTGCAAGTATTGATGAGAGTGCTGCAAATATCGCTGAAAAAAGCGCAAAAACAAACCACATAAAGGCTCCTTACTTTTCATGTACCAGTTTACCCGTCATATGATCAATATTTATCACATACATTTTTACTCTGCTGCCTGCTTTTTCAATTTCCTTTTCAATGGATTCTTCACTTGGATAAAATCCCTTTGCCAGCCTTCTCAACCTATCATAGATCTTTTCCACATCGTTCACTTCCTCTACATGTCCGAGACATACCACGCTTTTGAAGGTATT
Source organism: uncultured Lachnoanaerobaculum sp. (assembly GCF_938015485.1). Taxonomy (GTDB): domain Bacteria; phylum Bacillota; class Clostridia; order Lachnospirales; family Lachnospiraceae; genus Lachnoanaerobaculum. The sequence goes on from NZ_CALLVU010000057.1 coordinate 54,056, forward strand.
TGCCCAGTCTCCCTCTTCTATATGACCCTCATCTGTAGTTGTAAAACATACCTTATTATCCTTTTCCAAAAGATCGACCTTCAGTCCCTGAAGTGCGCCGTGAAAATATATTTTACCGTCAGTCTCATCAAAATATTGATTTATTGTAACGGCATATGGATATCCGTTCTCACCGTTCATAGCTATAACTCCTCTTGGCGCACTCTTTAATATTTCAACGCACTCATCTTCTGAAAGTTGCTGTTTGAATCTTCTCATTGCTCTAAATTCCATCTTATCTCCATTCTGTTTCAAACTATATAAGTCTTTAAAATAATTATATCATAGAATAATTCTTACTGAATACAATTTTAACGCAAAAAAGGCCTATGGTAAAACCCATAAGCCTGTAAGTTCTAATTTTCTTTCTTTTTTCCAAGATTCAGTGACACTATCAAAAGAAGTGCGCCCATAACCGTACCTACAATCAGTGCGATTATATACATAATCGGATTTGAAACTGCTCCTACCAATACTGCAAACATTCCGCCGTGAGGTGCTTTTGATTTACAATCAAATACCATGCTCAAAGCTCCTGCCACACCGCTTGATAAAAACAGAGGCGGTATAACCCTTAAAGGATTACTTGCCGCAAAAGGTATTGCCCCTTCCGTTATAAATGAAAATCCCATAACATAGTTTACAAAAGCGCTTCCTCTCTGTGCCTGTGACCAAATGTTTTTTGAAATTGTAGCGGAAAGTGCGATTGCAAGCGGAGGTACCATACCTCCCACCATAACAGCCGCCATTACATCACTGCCGGCCGTACCTGATGTAGTAACAAGAGCCGTTCCCGTGACATATGCCGCCTTATTTATAGGGCCTCCCATATCTATAGCCATCATGGATCCTACTATAAATCCTAATACAACCTTTTCACCGCCGCTCATACTTTCAATAAATTTTTGGAATGCCGTCATAATAAACGCCATAGGTGCATTCACTACGAACAACATCAACACTCCCATTATAAGTGAGCCGAGTACAGGGAATAAAAATATCGGCTTGATACCGTCCATTGAACGTGGAATCCACGAAAATGTATATCTGAGTACGATTATAATGCCTCCTGCCAAGAATCCGGCCACCAGTGCGCCTAAAAATCCTGAAGGTGTGTAGCTTAACCATGCTTCACTCTTTAGACCTAGTATACTAGGGTCTGCAAGTATACCGCCTACCATACCTACAATAAATCCCGGTCTGTCCGCAATACTTCTTCCTATGAAACCTGCAAGTATCGGCAGCATCATACTGAATGACAACTTACCGAGTACAAACAAAAGCTCGGCAAACTTATTATAGCTCGGGTCTTCAGGGTTAAATGAATTGATGCCCCAGAAAAATGATAAGGCTATAAGTATTCCGCCTGCCACAACAAACGGAAGCATATTGCTGACACCGTCCATCAAGTACTTGTAGATTTTTCTTCCTACGCTCTCGCCGTCATCACCTTCGCTGCTGCCCTCATCGCCCTTATGATGATATATGCTTGCCTTGCCGTCAAGTATTGTCTGTATAAGTTCCTTAGGCTTATTGATACCGTCGGCAACCTTTGTAAACAGTGTAGGATGTCCGTCAAATCTTGCAATCTCTACCTTTTTATCAGCTGCTACTATAATACCCTCGGCTCTGTCAATATCTTCCTTTGTAAGCTTGTTTTCAACACCGATCTGTCCGTTGGTCTCAACCTTTACATCAAGTCCCATCTCTTTTGCGGCTTCCTTTATCTTCTCGGCAGCCATAAATGTATGCGCAATACCTGTAGGACAGGCTGTAACGGCTACAATATATTTTCTTTTCTCATCAGACTTGGTGCTTTCTTCTTCAGGCTCTTTTTTTGGCTCCTCAGTCGATTTTACAAAGTCCTCAAATATACTCTGTACCTCTTCCTTTGTAGTTGCTTTGTCAAGTCTGCCCTTCACATCCGGATTCATAAGTGCCGTAGAAAGTGTGGACAGCGCCTTAAGATGCTCGTCCGCTCCGTTTGCAGGAGCACAGATCATAAATATATGTTTTGCAGGCTGAGAGTCAAAGCTCTCCCAATCCACACCATCATCACTTTTTGCATATATAATCATTGCTTTCTCAAAGCAACTTGCCTTGGCATGCGGTATGGCTATTCCGTCTCCTACACCTGTTGTGGAGAGTTTTTCTCTCTCCAAAAGTGCATTTAAAAACTCATCCTTTGTAGTAATAACCCTTTTTCCCACGAGCATATCGGTCAGTTTGTTCAAAGCATCCTTTTTATCTGTAGCTTTGAACCCGAACTGAATCAAATCAAATCTGATCAACTCTGTTAAAGTCATATAACCTCCTTTACAGATCACATTTATCTACTTTTATTTGTACCAATAATTCATCAATAAGCTCTTTTTTTCCTACACCTGCGGAAAATGATGTCGCTCCTCCTGCCGCCGATGCATACTGTAAGCTCAGCTTATAGTCTTTGGTCTCATCATACTTTGCTACAAACATCGCAAGCATACTGTCACCTGCAGCTATTGTTGAAACCACCTTTCCCTTTGCAATATTTGCACTGAAAACTTCGCCTTCACCTGTAAAGAGTATTGCTCCCTTACTTCCTCTTGAAACCAAGACATTTAAAGCGCCCATTTCCTGAAGCTTTCTTGCATACTTTGCAATATCTTCAACAGTATCTATATTTACACCAAACATCTCTCCAAGTTCAAACTCGTTAGGCTTTACTACAAAAGGTTTGTATTTAAGAGTATTCAGTACCATATCCTTATTACTGTCAACTATGAGCTTGGCGCCTTTTTCTCTTACTTTCTTTGCTATATTTACAAAGTCGTCAGCTTCCATTCCCGGTATAATGTTTCCCGATAAAAATACACAGTCCTCACTTGAAAGTCCGTCTAAAGTTTTAAAGAAATCATCTATATTTTTCTTATTTACGCTGCTGCTCTGTGAATTTATCTCAGTCTCGGTTTCTGTGGTAAGCTTTATATTGATTCTTGTAAATCCGTCCGTTTCAACAAAGTCTGAATCTATTTGCTGCTTCTTTAATTCCTCTTTGATGTAATACCCTGTAAATCCGGCAATAAAGCCAAGTGCTTTGCTCTTTTTACCGATATTTTTTAACAACAGAGAAATGTTTATTCCCTTGCCTCCCACGACATATTTCGACTCACCGGTCCTGTTGAGCTTACCAAGTTCAAAATTTTCAACCTTTGTAAGCATATCAATAGCCGGATTCAATGTAATTGTATAGTACATATAAAACCTCCATGACTATATACAGTAAATACCTTACTTGTTGGTACATTATAACATACTTATTATACATTGTGTAAAATAAAAAAGAATACACTTTCATTTAAAATTTAACTCCATATATGATATATTTATTCTATACAACGAAATCATGGAGGTCTTTATTTTATGATCAGTATGAGGCTTATTCGTCTGTTGAAAGGCTCCGGTAAACATATATTATGCGGAGTTCTGATGCAATGGGTATCACTCATTATGCAAATATCTATTGTATTTAACATTACCGATCGCATACGAATGATTACAATAAACCGACTGTCAAAAAAGGAAATTATCATAGATGCTCTTTTTATAATCGGTTATATTTTGGTACGGGCATTATGTGATTATGCCTACACAACCCAAAACTTTTATGCAGGTGCCAATGTAAAAAAGGTATTGCGAAATCTTATTTACGAAAAAATACTCCGTCTCGGCCCTTCATACAAAGAACAGATTCACACATCTGAAATAGTTCAAATGGCAGGTGAAGGCGTAGAACAGCTTGAAGTGTATTTCAGCAAATATCTTGGACAATTATTATATTCTTTGATTGCTCCGATAACTCTATTCTTTGTTATAATGAAGATTAATATTAAAGTCGCCACTGTTATGCTTATTGCAGTTTTTCTGATTCCTATAGTAATTATGCTTGTAATAACGATTTCAAAAAAACTTCTAAGTCGTTATTTTGATATATATTACGGTCTTGGAGACAGTTTCCTTGAAAAGCTTAACGGTATGACAACGCTTAAGATTTATCAGGCCGATAAGAAAGCTGCTGATGATATGGACAAAGAGTCTGAAAAGTTTAGAAAAATAACTATGAAGGTTTTAATGATGCAACTTAACAGTACTCTCATTATGGATTTCATAGCATATGGCGGTGCAGCTGCAGGAATTATCAGCGCTTTATCGCAGTTTTACAATGCCCGAGCCCGAATTACTATGTCGGATACGTTTATTGTTTTATTCTTAGCCGCAGAGTTCTTCCTTCCTATGAGAACACTTGGAAGCTTCTTCCATATAGGAATGAACGGCATGAAAGCAAGTGATCGTATATTCGCATTCCTTGACCTTCCTGAACAAAAAAGAGGTAATAAAGAGATAACAGATAATGATGTGAAAATATCACTAAAGAATCTTTCTTTTTCATATGATTCAAGTAAGACCATATTGAAAGGAATAAATCTAACTGTTGAGCCGAAGTCTTTTGTTTCTATAGTAGGTGTATCAGGTTCAGGTAAATCTACCATAGCAAACATACTTATGGGAAGACATTCAAACTACGGCGGAAGTATTAAGATAAATCATGATGAACATATTGAACTTACAAATAAAACAATACTCTCTCATTTTACTTTAGTAGGACATAGCAGTTGGATATTCGCAGGTACAGTAAGAGAAAATCTTTTGATGGGTGACCCGAATGCTACAGAGGAAAAAATGAATGAGGCACTTAAGAAGGTCAATCTTCTTGACTTTATAAACTCTCAAAAAGGACTTGATACATGCCTGACTTCAAATGCGGGCAACCTTTCAGGAGGACAAAAGCAGAGGCTCTCGCTTGCAAGGGCTCTTCTTCATGATACACCTGTATATATTTTTGATGAAGCAACATCAAATATTGATGCAGACAGTGAAGAGACAATAATGAATGTAATACATGAGTTATCAAAAACAAAAACCGTTATACTTATATCACACAGACTGGCCAATGTAGTTGACAGTGATGAAATATTTATGCTTGAAAACGGAAGCATTATCGAATCCGGATGTCACGATGAACTGATGAACAATGAAGGTCCTTATGAAAAGCTGTTTACAGAGCAAATGAATCTTGAGAACTTCTCAAAGAAAAAGGAGGCAATAGGATAATGGAAAAAAACACAAGAAGATCCGGACTGTCAATTATGAAGAGTTTGATTGTTTTGATAAAGCCGTTAACAGGCATTATGTTACTTGGAATTTTACTTGGAGTACTTAGATTTTTATGCGCTATCTTCCTTACAGTTGCAGGAGGTTATTGTATAATATACGGCATTTATAAATTCATTCACGGCGGCTTTTCAGTAGGTTATGATGCTTCAGGAGTACTTATGACGGCACTTATAGTATTCGCCGTGGCAGGAGCTGTTTTCCACTACGGTGAACAATATTGCAACCACTATATTGCATTCCGTATTCTTGCGATCATAAGACACAAGGTTTTTGCGGCACTTAGAAAGCTCTGTCCCGCAAAACTTGAGAACAAAGAAAAAGGAAATCTGATTACTGTAATCACCTGCGATATAGAACTGTTGGAGGTATTTTTTGCACATACCGTATCGCCTATAGCAATAGCATTTATAACATCCGTTATAATGGTTGTATTCATGTGGTACCAACATCCTCTTGCAGCTGTATTCTCAATATTTGCCTATATCTCTGTAGGAGTAATTCTTCCGATTTGGAACCGTCGACGTAGTGCCGATAGCGGTAGGAATTATAGAAACAATTTGGGCGAGCTTGATAACTTCATTATCAACAGTACCTATGGAATTGATGAAATACTTCAATATAATCAAGGGTCGGTGCGATTGGATGAGATGGATGAAAGATTGCAAAACCTATATTACACTCAGGAAGATCTAAGTGTATTTGAAGGTTCTCAAAAAGCGGTCACCAATCTTGTTATTCATTTTTTTTCTTGGGGAATGTTCTTTTTTATGCTCATATTGTATATGAACAAAATATCCGGTTTTCTTCAACTTATCCTTGCAACATTGGCTATGATCAGCTCATTCGGTCCTACCGCAGCACTGTCTTCTCTCTCAAACAATCTTAGTCAAACTCTGGCAAGTGGTGAACGTGTATTATCATTGCTTGAGGAAGAACCTACTGTAGAAGAAGTATCAGGTAAAGAAACTACATCCTTTGAAGGTGCAGATGTTGATAATGTAAACTTCTCATATGGTGAAGAGAATATACTTGAAAATGTCTCACTGGATATCAAAAAAGGTAAAGTGCTTGGAATACACGGTGTAAGCGGATCCGGTAAATCCACCTTGTTGAAGCTTTTAATGAGATTTTGGGACGTAAATACAGGTGAAGTTCATATTTCAGGTAAGAATATTAAAAATGCTAACACCGAGGATCTTCGTGAAATGACAGGATATGTTACTCAGGAAACTGTGATGTTTCAGGGAACTATTGCAGATAATATAAGAGTTGCAAAGCAAAATTCAACTCTTGAAGAGATTCAAACTGCAGCTAAAAAAGCAAGTATACATGATTTTATATCAAGTCTTCCAAACGGCTATGACACCAATGTCTGTGAGCTGGGTGATTCACTATCAGACGGTGAGAAGCAGCGTATAGGGCTTGCCAGAGCCTTCCTGCATGACGGTGACTTCCTGCTTTTGGATGAGCCTACAAGCAATCTTGATGTACTGAATGAGGGTATTATCTTAAAGTCACTCTCAGAGGAAAGCGCAGGAAAGACTATCGTACTGGTTTCACATAGAAAATCTACAATGTCTCTTGCAGATGAGACATATGAGATGGCTAAAGGCAGATTCTCATAATATTATAAAGCACATAGCAGAATTTTTTAAGCTATGTGCTTTATATTTTATTTCCTTGACTTATAAAATTCCTTATACTTAGGATCGTCATATTCAAAGTATCTGTAACTTACAGCCTTTATCTTTACTAGTTTCTGCCATATTTCAAAAGCCTTATCAAGCTCACCGCTTTCATATGCATACTTTCCCTTCATATGCTCCAATTCTTCATCAAAATTATGTAGATTATCATTATTTTCAGTCATTCTGTCAAGCCATATTTTGGCATTTACCAAATCATTATTTTCAATAGCTTTATTAAAGAAAGATTTGGCATACCCATAGCCCTGATTCCACTTGGCTCCGGACTCCGGGAATGCACTCCAGCCTTTATCCGCAATTTCAAATCCCTCTTTTAAATTGCCTTCGTTGATTTTAGTTACTGCATCCTTACCGTATTCGATAACACTTGCATATCTTTCTGCATCCAACAGCATATCTTACTCCTCCACCGGTGCTTTCAGTTCATCCAAATTCAACCAACCTTCACCATCTTTTACAACCTCTTCAGCCTCCTGCAACTTCATCAAAAGCTTTTTCTCTGCATGATCACGCTCATAATCTTCAATATCCATAACTACAAAACCTCCTATGCCCTTCTTAGTCAAATATACGAGTTCTCCCTTATGACAATTTTTCAAGACTTCATTACTTATAACTTTACCACCGAAGCCAACCTCTTTCCGCATAAGATACCGAATATACAGCATACAACACTTAATACAATATATAATCCGCCTGATGTATATTGCTTATTGTCAAGCAAATTAAACGCTTCAAGTGAAAATGTAGAAAATGTAGTGAATCCGCCACATACACCCGTCTTCCAAAACAATACTATATTTTCTGATATATTGTCTTTGTTACTTGTAAACCCGACAATAAAACCGATCAATATCGCACCTGCTATATTTGTAATAAGTGTAAGTATCGGAAATCCTGTTTTAACCGGTATAAGACTTATCGCATATCTTGCCATTGCTCCTATAGCTCCACCAAGTGCCACAAATAAAAAACTCATAATTCCTCCTTTATTTAAAAGACCCGCCACCTCTATATGTATTTACAGTGCAGGTGAATTTCTTCCCACATTTCGGACATTTTATCACATGGTAAATTATATCATCAATCCAATATCCGTCTTTTATATGTTCCCCTAATTTACAGTTTCCTTCTATCACTATAAACCCCTTATTTTCAACCAATTCTTTAATATACTCTATGGTTTCTCCATATAGTTTGGGCGAGGAAAAGTATTCTATCTCTTTAATATCTGAACAATAATCACACATATTTTTACCACCCATAATCATTCCGTTCCTATAAGTCAGTATATCTTTCCAAGTCCGTTAAATATTGCTTAAGTGCTTTTAGCATTTTTGCAAGCTCTACACAATCTATTTTGCCCATCTCTATTACAGCATACTTTTTCTTATTCTCGTCAAAATCCGGATATCTGGTTTTATTGTTGAGTGCCGAAAATTTGATATCTTTTAGCACCTTTATAAGCAGCTGCTCTCTCAACCTTTCCTCAACCATAGTATTTCCCTTGCCGTATATCTGCACCAATATCTCAATTGACTTATCAAGTGAATGCCCGATAGTCTTTTTTATCATTTCCTTATAATAAGCATTTGTTACATCCACAATCTGAGCAACTTTTGCTTTGATTTGTTTTTCCATAGCCTGCACATAAAAGTACGCAGCCTGATTATAAAGCTCCCTGCTCTCAAGTATAACCGCAGATTTTTCATCCTGCATAGCCGTTTTAAGATACTCATGTGCCACTTCCAAAGAATCCTTCAAAAATTTCCGATTACCTAAATACATATATTCTCCTAACTTCTTATAATTTTATACTTAACTCTTACTGCAAAGCAAGCTTTCTATCATAACCAAAACCATATTTTGTGGTTTTATTTCAAACTCGTTTGATACTATACGCTTATTGAAGTATTTAACCGAATTATCATGATTAAGGAATTTATTTATACAAAGATACTGTTCAATTTCATCAAGTATAAATGCACTTTGTTTTAAATCCAAATCGCTAAAACCGTTTGCATAATGAACGCTTTTCATAATTCTTTTCAACTTTGTCTTCGGGTATTCTTCTTTGAGTGTATCTCTCAGTAAAATAACTAATTCGTCAAATGTTTGACTGTCCTTTGCACTTACACCTGTAATAATATTTTCATTGCCTAAATGTTCAATCAGTTTTATCATTTGTTGTTTCAAATCCATAAGTTTATTTTCACTCATTAAAACCTCCCCCAGGTAGGATTTATCTTTATTAATATTTACTTTAATTACTAAACATGATTATAATATAAGTCGATAAGTTAATTCAAGTTTGGAAAAAGTGGGGGATCAATAATGTTTGATAATATTGACTTCAAAAGTTTTTGGAATGAAAGTGAGTATATAAATAAAGTCTGTACCGGAGAGAATTTAACAGATGAGATGGTGCAAGAAGCTGAAAAAAGACTGGGCGTTAAGTTACCGAAATCATATATAGAGCTTATGAAAACACAAAACGGTGGTAAACCCAATAAAAATGTTTGGTTTGATGAAAAGAATAGGTACCGTGTTGATTTAGAGGAATTCTACAGTATATCTGAAAAAAAGGAAGATTCCATATTTGGAAAATTCGGAAACGAGTTTTGGTATGATGAATTGGATTATCCAAGAAATGTAGGTGTTATTATTGCCGATACAATCTCAGGTGGACATGAAATGATATATTTAGACTACAGAGATTGTGGCAAAGACGGAGAACCGAAGGTATCAATATGTATACAAGAAGATGATTTCGAGATAATTGTACTTGCAGATAACTTTGAAGAATTTATATTGGGGCTTAGAGCCTTAGAAGAAATTAAGTAAAATTTTCAAAAAGCCGGCAGAATTCAAACTCTGTCGGCTTAATTAAATGATAACATTTAATCCTTTTCAAATGACTGTTTTAATTCAGCCAACTCTTTTAGCTTTCTCTCAAATACTGATTCACCCATTCCTTTCCCGGTAGCAATCTCATAATAAGTATTAAATTCAGGATGATTATTTTCTTTTACAACAGCTAAAAGCTCTGCAAAATATCCCCAGACATTATTATAATCTTTTGTTGAACTATAATCTTCTCTTTTAGGCTTCCACTGCAGCTTTATAAAGAATTTATTCAGTATTTTGCTCCAAGTTTCTACATCGTCATCATAACAAAAGAACTTTGTTTCAAACAAACTGCCAAATCTCCTGTCCCAAAATTTTACATTGTCAGGCAAATACCAGGTATCACGAGGATTGCGGCATATCAATTCTATCATTATCATTTCAAGTATTGAAGCCGGCTTCCCACCGACACAGCTATAACTTCCGGCAACTGAAGTTTGCGCACCTTCCACTTTTAACTCTTCATAAACTGTACTGCTATCAAGTAATACTAAAGCAATTTTAGCTCTATCTCCAAATGCTTTACCTTCGCTTAATAATTTGTACTTATCAAATTCGTTCATTTAGCCTCCTTACTTTTATTGGAAAAGGGTATCCTAACCGTAATTATTCTTCAATCTTCAGTCCATTTTCACTCATTAAAACCTCCCCACCCGGTAGGATTTATCTTTATTAATATTTACTTTAATTACTAAACATGATTATAATATAACTAAGTAAGCTAATTCAAGTTTTGAAAAGAGTCTGTACCGGAGAGAATTTAACAGATAATCATCTACTCCTGTGTTGCCATTCTATTCTTTATTTCAATTTTATACAAAATAATTACCAATATTACAGACAAAATATCGGCAACGGGTTGTGCCCACAAAAGTCCTTTTATCCCCACTACAGTCTGTAAAATAAATACTGCAGGAATATAAATCAAGCCCTGTCTGCTCATATTGATGATAAATGCAGAAGTTGATGCTCCCATAGCCTGTAGGGCATTTGACAATACATAAAATATACCGAATAAAAAACTTGTAGTAAGTAAAATTCTTGAAAATTCCACACCATAATTAAATGCTTCCGATTCCGACAAAAACATACCTACTATCTGATTATTAAATATATAACAGATGATTGTCATAAATGCACTGAGCCCAAATCCCATAATCACAGAAAAACGTAGCGAATCCTTATATCTCTTCAGATTTTTAGCTCCTATACAATACCCAAGCAGAGGCTGTATTCCCTGTCCGAAACCAATGCAAATCATACCTGTAATCATTGTAACTTTCATGGCAACACCTACTCCTGCAACTGCCATATCACCATATTTTGCCATTTGACTGTTCAGCACAATACTTGATAAACTCATCAAAACATCTCCGAGTGCCGCCGGTATACCTATTGCAAGAACACCTTTTAAGATATTATCTTTAACAGAAAAATCCTTCAGGCTGATACTAAGCATGGACTTACCGAATTTAAAATACCCTACATAGTAAGCCGCACTGATAAGATTACTTAAGGCTGTTGCAATGGCTGCACCGGCAACATTCCACCCGAAACCTAATATCAGAATCGGATCAAGTATTACATTTAACAAGTTTCCTGCCAACTGCCCGAACATTGCCATACCGGCTTTTCCCTCAGTACGTATAATATTTGCATAGCAATTGGATATAAGTACAAAAGGTCCTGCTGCTGTAACAATGGACAAATACTCTCTTGCATATTTTATTGTATCTTCACTTGCTCCAAGCATTTTTAAAATAGTATCCATAAAAGCAAATATCACAATCACCATAACAATTCCGACTATGACACAGCTCCACATACAAAAAGAACAAACCTTCTTGGCATACTCCTTTCGTCCCTCACCCATAGCACGTGAAATCACACTTGTACCGCCTATTCCAAACACGGTTCCCACAGCCATGAAAAGCAAAAATACGGGAGTAACAAGAGAAACTGCCGCAATCATCAATGCATCATTTGTCATTCCTATGAAAAATGTATCTGCAAGATTATAAATCAATACCATCATCATAGCCACCATAGCAGGAATTGTATTTTTCAATACAGCTTGACTAACGGGTGCACTCTTAAAAATCTCCAAAGAATCAGTTTGTTTATCCTTCATATAATCCTCCTTTTTTAATAGCAAGCTATTATTATGTTCAAAAACTTTGCATGCTTTCGCATGCCGTATTTCATTCAAAAGATTTTCTCACCTTTAAAAGCAATTTGTTAAACTCGGTTATTTCATCATCACTAAGGCCTTTCAGAAGTAATTCTTCTGCGGCTTTCATATGTTTATAGCCTTCTTTACATTTATCTTCTCCTTTTTTTGTAAGATGAGCTTTTCTTATTCGCTTATCTTCAGAGTCGTCCAAAAAATCTACCAGACCCTTTTGCTCCAAGCGATTCAGTATACCTACCATTGTAGGCTGTGATACTCCGAACTCTTTCTCAAGTTCTTTAAATGTTGCGGTTTTCCCTTCCTTTTCACCAAGTATTGAAAGAACTCCGGACTGAGATACTGTCAGCTTCTCTTCTCTGAGAACATTATTGGCATTCTTTTCCATAATATCATGAATCTGTTTTATCAATACCCCACATGAACACTCCTTTAACATATACCCTCCTTATTCGCTGTTATACATATGCTACCGTAAGAGTCTTCTTGCAGTGATATGTATATTATTAGTCTGTATCACAACTGCATGTATAATAGCACGCTATTATTATATTGTCAATAGCGTGCTATTATTATTTATTAAAGACTATTTTAACCTCAGCTCCTGCATTTACTCCTGTATAATTTTTCAAATACAAGTTGCCGTTATTTGCCGAGACAATATTCTTCACTGCCCATAAGCCTAAACCATGTTTGTAAGACTTATCTTTTACTTTGCCTGAAACAAATTTTTCTGTAAGTAAAGGTAATAAGTCTTTATCAAAACCTGTTCCTTCATCTCTGACTGTCAAAATAAATTCTTCAGGTTCATCTTTAAACTCTACCGTTATTTTAGAACCTTTTTTAGAATATTCAACCGCATTAGTAACTATATTTTGCAGAGCTGCAGCTATTTCCTCTTTATCCAACTTAATATTACTACATTCACTTTTTATTACCTCTAAATTCAAACCGTTTAACCTACATATCCCGGACATTATCTCAATCCAATATAAAATCACTTCATTACTTACAACATCTTTTTTCCCTTCCATCGTATACGAAAATTTTTTCAATTTATCAATATACTTTTCCAGCCTGTCAATACCGTTTGAAATATCTGCAAATCTTTCAGATGATAAATCACTATGCTCTTCTTTTAATAATTCTAAATTACCTTTAATCAGTGTTATCGGTGTTCTTATGTCGTGGGTAAGTTGTTCCACCAACTCTTTTTGCTTAACTTGCATATCCCATTGCTCACCAAGAGATTTTTTTAGATTTTCAGCCAGTACATCAATCGAAACCAGTACTCCATCTATTTCTTTATACTTAGAATACTCTCTCTCATAATCCAAATCCATCCGACTGATATTATCATTAGCCATAGCAATTTTGTAGATTTCCCTTTTTAATATATTTGATGAGCGAATGAGAAGCAAAGCAAATCCCAAAAACCAAATCGTCAGTATCAAAACAATATAACCACACTCAAAATTTTCAAAGAGTTTATAAAGCTTTTTATTGGCAAATATAACATTAACTCTGTATCTTATTACCAGTTGTCTGTTTCCCCTAGTATAAGCCTTAAAAATATTCGATCCTATAATTTCACCACTGATGGCCCTTCCGTTTTTTATGGCTTCCTGTACTAAATCATCATACTTTTTATCAATGGTATTTTCTATTATTTTCCCATCTTTCAAATATAAAAAATCATAATAAAATTGTATTTCATCCGGTGTCCAATCTTTTGTTTGAAAACCTGCTTCCACTTTTTCCGACTGAATGTCAGCATAGTTAGCCGGATATACTACTCCGGTATTTAATAATACATTTAATCCGACATAAAACAGCACAATGATAAATAAAGTATATACCAACTCTATAATTGCATATTTGCTGATTAAATATCTTAAACTTTTTTTATTTCCCACTGATAACCAACTCCCCAAACTGTTTTTATCGGATTTATACAATATGGCTCAAATTTACTTCTTATTAATTTGATTCTTTCGGTAATCGTTGTAGAACTGTCTCCTTCCTTATCATAACCATAAATTTCCGTATAAATTTTTTCTTTCGAAAATACTTGATTTTTATTTTTTAATAAGAACTCACAAATTTCATATTCGCTATTTGTAAAACTTATCTCTACATTATCAAAATAAATTTTTTTCGAAAGCAAATCACAAGATATCGGATAATCTATAAGTTTTGAATGTTTTTCTCTATTTTCTCTTCTGATATGTGCTGCTACCCTTGCTCTAATTTCAGCAAGAGAAAACGGTTTTGTCACATAATCATCTGCCCCTAGTGCAAATCCTTCAACTTTATCTTTTTCAAAATCTTTCGCTGTAAGTAAAATAATAGGAATGTCTATCATATTTCTGTATTTAGTCAAAAATTCAAAACCCGACATTTCTTCCATCATTATATCAAGAATAATCAAGCCATATTTATATAAATCGCTTGGCCGGATTTTCAGTGCCGAATCACAAACAACAACATTATATTCTTTCTCAAAGGTTAGCTTTAATAATTTCAGCAAATCTTTGTCGTCATCTATTATGAGAAGATTCATACCCTTTATTCCTCCATTTTACTTATTCCGTCCCACCTATTATACCAAAATGAAAATATTCCCACACTTACAATTGAGAGCAAAAAAGATATAAAAAGGTAAAAAATAACAGTATCTACATTGAAGAGTCCACTGACATATCCATATATAAGTTTTATCGGATAAACAAACGGGAAGTAATACCATATACCGGTTCCTAAATCCGTTGTGCCTAAAAGAACTGCAGCCAAGGTACAAATAACACCTGCCAAAATAGAGCCTGTATAATTGAATTTTAAACTTAAAAATTGATAAGCAGATACCATACTAATCAATCCCACAGACCCGATCATAGCATAAACTGCCAAATCCAATATTTGAATATTTATTCCATAAAAGTGTAAAAACAATATAAACGGTAAGATCGCTATCCCTTCAATAGTCATTAATAAAATAAAGATAAAGATAAATCTTACAAAAAACAATTTTTTTCGACAAATTCCTATTCTCAAATCATTAGCATAGTTCCCGGCTTTTTTATCGCTTTCATATAACATGGGAATTAAAAAGCTGACAGAAAAGCTTGCTAAAATCGTATACGCTCCAAAAAAGTAGGCAAGTTCTTCTCCTTTTAAACCTGTTGCACTTAAAAGATATACAATAAAAAGGCCGGTAAAAATTAAAGGACACAAGATAATTACCATTCCGGCCGGTGTTCTTTTGGTTCTCATCCGGTAAGAATTTAAAATATTAAGCATGACCTTTTCCTCTTTCCATCACTAAATTTATAGCTGTTATTAGAATGTACACCATGACACTTAACACTAATCCGACATATACTGCGTTCATAGATGTTAAAGGCGATGATTTATCCAAAAAAGTGCCGTTAGGATGAACCTCAATAATCGGACATAGTATCCTTAAATTGTAATCCCAAGGGAAAAATTTCCAATACGAGGTTATAGCAATAATTGCCGACGGAAAGGTAAATATAAAATTAATTAAAATCACCAAAAACCTTTTATGAAATAATTTGTAAATAAAAAAAGATAAAGCAACTACCGGCAAACTTCCAATAAATAAACAACAAGTGGCTAATAATATGATTTTTAGACTAATCTCCTCATGTAATAAAAATCTACCTATTAAATAAATTCCTGTCGATGACAATATCAAAACAGTAAATAATTCAAAAATAACTATTCCGTTCTTGGCAATTAACATCTTTTCCGGGAGTCTATTCAATCTTTGAAACAAGGCAATATGCTCTTCTTTCTCTTTACCGGCAATATTAACTACAAGCAGACTTAACACAATAGGTAAAATCAGAACAGGATACCAATTAAATGCTGTAGCCATTAAATAACTTCTTCCTACAGGACTTTGCCCCATAATACTGACCATAAAAAGATTAAATAGTACAAAAATAACAGGTAATATATATTTTAGTGTAGAATTGGCAGCTCTTTTTTCCTTAATCCATTCCACTTTCAGCATCTCAATCATCATTCATCACATCCTTTCTGATAATTTCCATAAATAAATCTTCCAACTTAGACGAATCGGTATTTTGCCCTTCATAACTTAAACGTCCTTTATTTAGGATACCTATTTTATCCGCAATCTGTCCTACTTCACTCAAAATATGACTTGATAATATTATTGTAATGCCTTGACCCGAAAGCATTTTTATCAGTTCTCTTAATTCTTGTATTCCCACAGGATCTAACCCGTTTGTAGGTTCGTCAAGAATCAGTAATGACGGGCTGTTAATCAGTGCCATTGCAATACCCAGTCTTTGTTTCATACCTAGGGAGAACTCTTTTGCCAACTTTTTGCCGGTATTCGTCAATGAAACCATGCTAAGTACTTCATAAATTTTCTTTCTGTCAATATTCAGTAAAGTTGTAATAACCACTAAATTCTCATAAGCCGTTAAATTCGGATAAATAGCAGGATGTTCAATAATCGCCCCAATCTTCTTTACATCATCTGCATCTAACAGATGATTTTCAAACATCACTTCACCCAAGCTTTTTGGAATCGCTCTTGTGATAATTTTCAATAATGTCGATTTTCCGGCACCGTTAGGCCCCAACAGACCATATACCGTACCTTTTTCCACTTGAATTGAAACATTATTCAGTGCAATCCCATTTTTATATTTTTTTGTCAGTCCTTTCGTTTCCAATATAATACTCATTTGATTAACCTCCATCATTTTCATGGTATTGTTATAGCCGATAAAAATAACTGAATTATAACAGACAAAAATTTTATAGATTTGTTGGGATATATTTCGTTAAGATAGGCACATAAAAAAGCACATAGCTTAAAGATTTTAAGTCTTAAAGTTATGTGCTTTTGCTCTACATTCCCACTTGTTAAATGATTTGTCCTGTAAAAACTATATCATACCACTATAATTTCAACAGATTCATTACAAGTTTTACCATCACATCTTTTTCTTCCGGTTTTTATTCAGCAATCATCAATGTGGTTGCCACTAAAGTTCCATCACTTAGCCTCTTCTCTCCATCCAAGAACAAGGCATTGTTCTTGTCTAAAAATTCCAGGAATAATGATGCGGTAATTCTTTTACAGCCATCTACATATGGGTGCTCTTTTATCATAAAATACAATAGATTCGCCGCTTTCTCTTCCAAAGATTGATACACATCCTGCTCAAATACACTCCGGTAAACAGCTGCAATAATTCCTTCTACATTGCCGGACTCTTTTTCTACACCAAATACATCTGTTTCAAAAGAATCTTTCATCTGACAAACCATCTTAACACAATCTTCATAGGTGATGCGGTATACCGGAGTACTTCCCTCCGGCTTACTTAATGCCTGATGGTCATATTGATCCAAAAGAATCAATGCATCCGTGTATTCATTCACAGCTCTGAGCACATCTTTTTCCTCTATATTAAGTGCATCTGCAATCATCCTTGACTGGATATCAACTGTTTTCTTAAGCGCTTGAAGACGCTTTTCATTGATTGCATAGCCTTTCAAAATATACTCTTTAAGAACATTATTTGCCCATTTTCTGAAAGCTATACCTCTTTTTGAATTAACTCGATATCCGACAGACAAAATCATATCCAAATTATAAATTTTAGGTTTCCTTCCACCTGTACTTCTGTCGGAAAAACCGACAGAAGTCTCATCCAGTTCTCCTGAAGCAATAATATTTGAAATATGTTCGCTTACTGTAGCGTGTTTAACATCAAACAATACTTCCATTTGTTTTTGTGTCAGCCAAACGGTCTCCAGTTCAAGATTGATTTGAACTTCTATATTAATATCGCCATCTGTAAATAATACAATATCATTCTTCATCTTTTAGTTACCCTCCACGAATATTTCCCGATAACATTTCTACTATAGATTTTACTTTACTTTTCATATTCAGTCCATCTTTTAGTCCTGGTCTGTAGAGAAACTCTTCAAAACTCTTTAACTTTATCATCCATTTAAACTTCCTCCAAAGCTTTAAATTAACACTCAAACCACATATAAAAAGTGAGCTGAAAATCAACCACCCTAACACTTGACATCGAACCATAAAAAAGCACATAATTAAGAGAGTATACTCTTAACTGTGTGCTTTATTTGACGCTTAAGCAGTCGTTGAAATTGTGTGTAATCTATAGCCTACAGTGATGAGGAATAAATGAACTGAACTTCTGTATCCATCTACCCAATAAAGGTAACAAGCCTATTCTATATATCATCAAACTACAATAACAATTTTACCATTTGTCCTATGTTTATCCAAATCAATCAGAGCTTCTCTGATATTTTCAAATTTATAGCTGTTACCGATAAGTGGCTTTAGATGTTGATTATCTATAAATGCAAATATATCTTTCAAATCTTTTGCAGTCGGGTAATTCGAATGAAATCCTGTCAAATATGCCCCATTTGGTATCTGTGTGATAGGATAGAATTCAGGTATTGCAAACCCGCCAAGCACTCCCGTCTGACATACAATTCCACCATTTGTAAGACAACTTAAGCTGTCAACTACAGTACGACCACCAATCAGCTCAAGTACTTTTGTCACTCCACTTACCTTATTTCTTATACTGCCATCCGACAAATCACCTTTATCAAGAATACACTCATCAGCACCTGCATCTTTTAGCAGTTGAAGTTTTGATGACCTATGTGTTGTCGCTACAACCTTGCAACCCAATGCTTTGGCAATCTGAATTGACGCATACCCAAGTGCACAGCTACCGCCTCTAACCAAAAGTTTATCATCGGACTCCAGCCTTAGTCCCTCAAACAGTGACCCCCATGCTGTATAATATGTCTCCGGCACTGCTGCCATCTCTTCCCAACTAAGTCTTGTTTCTATTGTAAATACATGACTGACAGGAAGTAGTGCATATTCTGCATAACTTCCATCAAAACTTCTTCCCATTCCGCCCATAAGGGAAGCTACTTTCTGTCCTTTTGGCAATCCTGAATCTGAAGGGTCCTCAATAAATCCGACACATTCAATTCCCGGAATAACAGGCTTTTTTATATAATCTCTTTCTATTTCATATTCCCTAAGAATCTGTTCAGAATGATTCAGACCGAAAGCCATTATCTTTACAAGAACCCATCCGGATTTAACCTTCGGTATTGGAACCTCCTTAAGAAATATATCCTCTGCCTTTGTAGGCTTATCAATTACAACTGCTCTCATATTTGCTCATATACCTAATCAAATTTATTAGAAAGATCCCAGTGATGATTTCCAAGTTCTTTTACAAATATTGCAAAATCAGACTTACATTCAGTCAGATAGTATGCAATAACATGGGATCTGTTATTTCCAAACTGTGATGTGAGGACCTCGCTATTTTCAAAACATCTGTTTATAATGTCCTCATCATATACAAAATTTACTTTTCCTGTTACTGTCAGGTAACTCATTGTTTCCTGATCTCCGATGCAAAGTGTAATATATGGATACGCCTGCATCTCCTTATATGAGGTATAAAAGTCTAATGTATCAAAATACAACACTCCATCTTCCTCGAATTTATATTCAATCGGTCTGATTTTTGGTTTGCCGTCCAGACCAAGTGTTGTTGCATATTGCATAGGCCAGTAATTCAGTAGTGAAGTAACTGTGCCGATACCGTCTTCATAATCAAGTGACTGTAAATATCTCATTGTATTTTTTGTCTTTTTTTTCGATATCATTGTCTTACAATAATTCTCCGGTCAAATCATTCTTTTCTTTCCAACACTGAGGATCTGCCGCATAAAATGAACCGTTTGTGCCCTCTGCTACAGCAGGGCATCCCCTACACCATGCAAGAAGCTCACATTTACTGCATTTACTGAACTTATCATATTCTCGATAGTTATCCAGTGAACTGACCCATACCTTTGCCAGTCGATCCTTAAACACATCACCAACCTTGCTCTGTGCAACTCGTCGGCAAGCATATATATCACCTGTCGGTAAAATTGTAATATGGCAGTTTCCACAATTACATCCGTTGTAAATCATTCCCTCCTGTGCATACTCGGGAATTTTAAATTCTCCGATCTCATACTGATATAGCGTCCACAAATGATCTTTACGATTAAAATATGTATTACAGTCTTGAGCCTCATAGTATTTAAATTTAGCATCAATAGCTGACAAGCTTTCCCTATACTCTTGTGCAGTCATAGATGCATCCAAATCTCCACCACTTGGAACATATCTTGAGAATGAGAAAATATTAACTCCTGTATTTACAACAGCATCTATAATATCGGGAACCTCATTGCGATTTGTTTTAGAAACTGTAGTCATAATAACACTTCGAATACCTGCCTTATTAAGGCATCCTATTTTCTCAAGTGTACAGTCATAGGATCCGGGCTTTCTAAACCAATCATGAGTTTCTCTAATACCGTCAATAGACATCTGATATTTTTCACATCCATACTCTTTCAACTTCTTACATACATCATCGTTTAGATGAAAGGGATTTCCCATAATTGTAAACTTGACATTATTTTCTCTAAAGAACTCTAAAAGCTTCCAAAAATCAGGATGGAGAATCGGATCACCGCCTATTAAGTAAAAATAAGGTGTACGACCATATGTCTCACAAAAGTCCAAACAATTATTAAATGTATCTTGCATTTCCTGCCATGACATAGACTTTAGACAATTATAATTGCCTCCGGAAAAAATATAGCAGTGCTTACATCTTTGATCACATTCATCTGTTATATGCCACTGAAATGAAAAATATGGCTTCATGATTTCTCCTCCATCCCTTTACTGTTGCTAATACTTACTTGTCAGAAGCTCCACATGCTGTTCCACACGCTGAAGGCTTATCGGCTGCTCCACATGCTGCTTGTGCTTCTGAAGGCTTATCGGCCGCTCCACATGCTGCTTGTGCTTCTGTTTTATTGTCAGATGCTCCACACGCTGTTCCACATGCTGACTGTGCATTTACTTCCTTCTCATTCCATCCAAATAAATTATTTAATGACATTTTCATTTCCTTTCTGCAGCCTTGCTGCAATGCTTTTTTTGTTTGCAATATAATATTAACAACAATATACTTCTCTGTGAAATGAATATATGTTATTATTTATAACTAATAGGAATAAATGTAAATAGAGGTTTAACCAATGAATATAGATCAATTAGAATGTTTTATCAGTCTTGCCAATACACTAAATTACATGAAGACATCAGAGACACTTGGACTGACACAGCCGGCTGTCACAAAACAGATTCAAGCCCTTGAAAATGAGCTTGAATGTAAACTCTTTAATAGAACCACAAGGTCGGTAACTTTGACTAATGTAGGTGCCGCCTTTTTATCAGATGCCAATATCATGATTGACACATATTATCATTCTATGGATCGTATAAAAAGCTTTCAAAGAAAAGCAAGCCACTCACTTAGAATCGGATATATGGACCCTCATACTATAAATATTATCAGTCAAATTCTTAAGTCTGTACTGTTATCTCATCCAAATGTTATTCCTGAGTTTAGAAATAATCAGACAGATGCCAACTTAAGCCATCTGGTAAACAATCAGCTTGACCTTATTATAGGTATGAAGGATGCGAAATTTAAAGATGCGGATATAGCTTTCACACATTTGCGTGATGAATATTTTTTTGTTGTAATGAAAAATGATCTCCCCTTAGCTAAAGTATTAAAAGACTCCGGTAAAACTTCTGTTACAACAAGGGATTTATGGAATATGCATCAAATTATTTCAATTCCTCCATATCTCTTAAAAAACTTTTTTTCAAGAGGACACCGTATTCTTCCTGTAAATGATAATGTAGACAATGCAATTTGCTCTGATTCAAACGAAGCTTATGGGCTTCTTTTAGCAGGCTTTGGCTATGCCTACATCCCTGAACATGAGATTATTGAGCATCCTGATTTGAAAGTTTTTGCATGGGAAGAATCTCCTCATGCTCCATTCGGTATCTACAGTAAGGCGTCTGTACTTAAAGACAAAACATCCCCTGAATTTACCTTTATTCATAATGCAAAAGAAACCTTATAGTATCGTTATAACCGATAAAAATTTTTTCTCCACTTTTACACTCTATCCACTGCACCAACCGAACAAACCGTTAAGCAGTTACCACAATGCAGACAATGCTTATTCTCAATTACATAGGGTATGGTCTCTTGGTTAATGCAATCTTGTGGACAAACTTCCACACACTTACCACATCCGATACAATCATCCGTAATAAAATAGCCTTTCATTTCATCTTTTTCAGCTCCAAAAGAAAAATTTGCTCTCTCTATCGGTTTTTTAGATAAGTCAAACCATTCTCCTGTACCTTCATAAATTTGAAATACTGTCAGGGCTTTTCTTGATTCAGCAGTTGGATATATTTGATACATATATTGATTCTTTTCAAATAATCCAGGGATTTTTTCATATCCAAGTTCTCTAACTTTTCCTCTTACAGATACCGCCACTCGTGACATTGTATCCTCACCTTTCATCGCTGTAAATGCAAGAAATCTCCTGTCCGATAATCTATCATATAAGTTTTTACCTTTTGCGGTCAAAAAATATAAACTTGAATCATCTGCATCCATCATATCAATAGCCGCTGTAACCGGAAGACCTTCGCTATCTACAGTAGCAACTATGACTGTATGAATTTCATCTACTATATATTTCAAATAATTCTTCGCTTCCATCATAATTTTCCTGTACCCCTTGCTACGTTATATTGTAATATCAAAAGTTACATTAGAACTTTCCATTCTGATTTTTCCAAGTCGTTTTGTCAGCTATGGTTTCCATAACATCCCAGTGTTCTGCAATTTTCCCATTTTCCACACGGAACAAATCATAGAATGATGTTGCTACACCCCCAAATGTTCCTTCGCTTACTGCAAGTGCATAATCTCCATCAGCCAATACAAAATAAGTCTTATTATATATCATCTGTATTCCCTGTTTTGCCAACGCTTCAAGTGCAGCACCAAGCCCTGAAAGTCCGTCAGCAATTGCTGTATTGTGCTGAATATAATTATCTCCATCAAAGTATGAAGTGAGCCTATCAGGATTTTCTCCACGAAGGACATCTCCTACAAATCCCTCTACAACCTTTCTTGTATCTTCCTTATCCACATCTTTCTTCTCTAAGTTGCCGTCAATCTGTGTATGTCCTGACGGATTAGGTTCCGTTTTTGTAGCCAGATTGTCCCAGTGTTCTGCAATCTTTCCTTCTGAGTCAAATCTGAAAATATCAAATGCTACCTGCTCTCCTGCTCCTGCAAAATTATATATCGTCTGTAAGAATACCTTATCGCCATCTTCAAATGCACGAACATTATTAACAGTTGTTTTAACCGGGGCAGAAGCAAGAAATTCCACAGCACCTACAAAGGCATCTCTTCCTGTTCCATAAGCAAGATTATGTTGAATATAACCCTCTGCAAGAAGTTCCCTTGCCTTCATTGTATCTCCTGATGCAAATGTGCTAATAAGTGCCAATGCTTTCTCTTTGTTTGCCATGATAATTTCCTCCTGAATTTGATCTATTGTATTGATGTAACCTTTATTATTTCATCTTGTGAACTTATATTATCACTGTATAGATGTAATGTCAATAGTTACATCTATTTTTTTTACGATATACTTGAAAATTGTAAGGAAATGAAATCAAACTATAAGAATAACGAAATTACAAAAGAAGTATTGAAAAGTGAACTATCCCGACAGTATGAAAAGATTGTATTCCCTTTGAATAAAATAATGTAAGGTTCTACAGAGGTGGTATCAGAGCAAAAGTTTCTTTCGGTATAAATAAGCACAGAAAAAGCACATATCTGAAAGATTATAAGTCTTAAAGTTATGTGCCTTGTTTTATACCATTCAATGATTTATACAACCCGGGATTTATTTAATAATTCTTTTCAAATACTTCGCATAACATAGGGGCTTGTTCATAAAAATTTTTGCCGAGCGATTTATATTCTTCACAAAAGAATTTGTCGTGAACCTCTTTCCAATAGCGATAGCTTCTGTCACCTTTACCTTCATGCCATGCATGTTCCGGTGTAATTAAGTTATAAGGCATGATATATACTACCTTTGTTTGAGTAATACACACAGGCTCTCCCGAGCCGTTGGGAATAATATTATATTCTCCCACCTGTGGAATATGCTCTTCGGCTTCATATAGTTCATATGCTAGTCTATTTTCTTCTCAAATCTAAACATCCCATCTCTAAATTGTGAATCGATTTCTTCATCCATACTTTCCTTTTCGTTAGGATCGGGATGATGCTTATTAAAAAACTCTACAATGTGAAATCCACATCTGTTAACATAAAAATGAATATTGCGTTGTTCAAAATATGGGGTTACCGTCTCCCAAATTTTTACTTTAGGATACATTTTTTCAATCTCACGCCATGCCGCATATCCAATTCCCCTACCGTGAACATTTGGAGCAACAAACAGCAAATCCAATTCACCTTTTTCACCCTTAACATTTATTACAATTCCACCGACTTTTTTATTATTGTAAATGATACGATAAGCCTTTCCGTCGGCAATAGAGCGTTCAATTGTCTTTCTTGAAATAATTTGTCCATCTTCTTCGAAGTGGTTATCTCTAAGACCAAACTCCACCATTGCACCATAATTGAATGCTTCCTGATTATCTAATATAAATTGCTCCCTATCATCTGATTTTAACTGTTCAAGAATAACATCACTCATAAGTCATCCTCCAAAACTTCTAATTTGTACTAAAACCACTCTTAAATCTCCACAAATCCTTGTATTTAAATAGTTTGTGGCATTATATTATTTACTCCACCTATTTTAATTGTATTTTTTAACGATATTTTTCTATTTTGTTCCCACACTATATTATACTAATTTTGATTACTGACGTACATATTCCAGTATAAAAATATAATAAGTAATGTTGTTCTTTATATTTTATGGCATCAGTTTATGAATAATAAATTGTAAAATAATTTTATTCAATAGTATTAATACCTAAAGCATAATCACCTTTCCTCAATCCTACAATTCTCAATTGCATACTCCAAAAATACACCAATAAGTTCATTACGGCTATGCCCCGTCTGTGTAGAAATATTATCAAGTTTTGAAACTATTTCTTCTTTAATGCGAATAGAGAATGTCCTATATCCATCGTCACCTTTTGCTCGTTTGGGTTTTATAATCAAATCTTTATTTGCCATATATAACCACCTCCTAAACATAGTCTATGTTTGAAAGGATGTTAAATATATGTTATAGTTTATGTTATAATTTATGTTTAATTCTGTGATGAGGTGATAGTATGATACTAAAGTAATAAAATTATGAAATAGTAAAAAAGGTCATGTGAGTAAATCTCTTACTAATAACGATGCAGAATTTACCGCATGGAAATTGGTAAATGCACCGGCTAATATTGTCGAATATAGTGCTGATGAATAAAATGAAAGTTTTTAAGTTTAAAAGAAGGAGTTACTTTATGGAGAAGCATAGTGGTAAAATAATAGAATACTGTTGTTTCTCGGTGTATTCGTATATCTACAATACCACGATTATAGTCGTGGTGCATTCAAAATTGGGACTGTTACGGGTGGATTATTAATGGCTTCAGCAGTATATTTAATCTCATCACTCTTTGGGATACTGTTAAATCTTTCAGGTAACTATCTGATAGCTATTTTATGTACAGGTTCCTTTGCATTATTCTTAGCTTTTAAGCTTGATGAAATCATTGCTAAAGTTTCTTGGCTCAATGAAAATATTGTTGCTACAGTGCT
Source organism: uncultured Lachnoanaerobaculum sp. (assembly GCF_938015485.1). Taxonomy (GTDB): domain Bacteria; phylum Bacillota; class Clostridia; order Lachnospirales; family Lachnospiraceae; genus Lachnoanaerobaculum. The sequence goes on from NZ_CALLVU010000057.1 coordinate 79,969, forward strand.
TATAATCGTTTCAATACTTTGTATTGTTAAGGATTTCTTTATTCTCAAGCCTAAACGAGTTAGCAATACTACCATCCCGGATGATTCTATAAAAGTCGGTATATCTTTATGTGAAACCGCCCCTAACAAAGCTATGCGAGATAGTATAAAGTCTGACTCTCAATCAGTATTTAATCTTTCAAATATGCTTGAAGAGCAATGGGGCCGTAAACCCGCTTATGAAGAAGTTATGGACTATATAGACCATTTAGTTATTCCGGAAAATGAAGAATACCAATAATATATTTAGAGATTTTGAATACAGGCGCTATGTTATTGAACTATTAATATATTTAAACAATAAGTCGTTGATTTTGATCTGATATCAAAAATCAACGACTTTCTTTTCTCAATGTGAATGGCTGTTTCTTATTTCTTCTATGATCTGCTTTCGCCTTGAGTTTAAAAGTTTTTTATTTCACACTATTTACAAAAAAGCCTCCCCATAAAATGATGGAAGGCTTTCTATTATTTAAATTTGTTAATCTAATTTAAATCACTTTGAAAAATTGCAATTGACGGATAATGATTCAGCTCCTCAAGGTTAGTATCTAAAGGAACACTGTAAACCATAAAATATCTTTCGGGATATTTCGCCTCAAATTCCTCAATTTTCTTTACGACAAGCTCCTTGTTTTCAGATACAAACATTACCGAAACCACACCTACTTTTTCTTCTGTATTCTCATTTTCTGACTTATCAACATAACCTGACAAAATTATTTTCAAAGAATCTTTACCATTCAACCCTTCTTTAATTAATTTTTCATCTGTCATCTTTTTCTTCCTTTACTCCAGCTCAATCGTTCCCGGTGGCTTGCTGGTGATATCATAGAGTACCCTGTTTACATGGTCTACCTCATTGATAATCCTGTTGGTCACCTTTTCAAGTACTTCCCAAGGGAGTCTTGCAGCCTCTGCTGTCATAAAGTCTATTGTCTTAACTGCACGAAGTGCTATGGCATAGTCATAAGTTCTGTAATCACCCATTACTCCTACGCTTCTCATATTTGTAAGAGCTGCAAAGTACTGGTTGATTTCCTGTGAAAGTCCTGCCTTATCTATCTCCTCACGGTATATAGCGTCTGCATCCTGAACTATCTTTACCTTCTCGGCTGTAACTTCACCGATAATTCTGATTCCGAGTCCCGGTCCCGGGAACGGCTGACGGTATACAAGATGCTTCGGTATACCAAGCTCAAGTCCCGCCTTTCTTACCTCATCCTTGAAAAGATCTCTAAGCGGCTCTATAATTTCCTTGAAATCAACATAGTCGGGAAGTCCTCCTACATTGTGATGTGACTTGATTACTACACTCTCTCCACCAAGTCCTGATTCTACAACATCAGGGTAAATTGTTCCCTGTACTAAGAAATCTACCTTACCGATTTTTTTCGCCTCTTCTTCAAAGACTCTGATAAATTCCTCACCTATTATCTTACGCTTCTTTTCAGGCTCGCTTACACCAGCAAGTTTTGAGTAGAATCTTTCCGCCGCATTTACTCTGATGAAGTTCAGCTTATAATTGCCGTTCGGTCCGAATACAGCCTCAACCTCATCACCTTCATTTTTTCTGAGAAGTCCATGGTCTACAAATACACAAGTAAGATTTTCACCTACCGCCTTGCTGAGCATTACTGCCGCAACTGATGAGTCAACACCGCCTGAAAGCGCACAAAGCACCTTACCGTTGCCTACCTTTTCTTTGATTGCCTTTATACTGTTTTCCACAAATGCATCCATTTTCCAGTTACATTCACATTTGCAGACATTTTTTATAAAGTTTCCAAGCATTACAGAACCGTATTCTGAATGTAAAACCTCAGGATGGAACTGTATTCCGTAGAGATTCTTTGCCGTATTCTCATATGCAGCTACAGGGCAATCATCACTATGTGATGTAATCTCAAATCCTTCGCCAATTTTACTTATATAGTCTGTATGGCTCATCCATACAATGCTTTCCTTAGGCACATTCTCAAACAATGCACTGTCAGCCTTATCAACTGTAAGCTTTATTTTACCGTACTCTCTTACACTTGCTCTCTCTACCTTTCCGCCAAGCAGATGCTGCATAAGCTGTGCACCGTAGCATAGTCCAAGTACAGGAACTCCAAGTTCAAAAAGCTCCTTTGAATATGTGGCCGAATCAGGCAGATAGCAACTGTCCGGTCCTCCTGTAAGTATGATTCCCTTCGGATTTTTCTTCTTGATATCTTCTAAAGGGGTTTTATATGAATAGATCTCACAATATACATTGTTCTCTCTTACTCTTCTTGCAACTAATTGATTGTATTGGCCTCCAAAGTCCAAAACAATTATAAGCTCCTGCTTTAATTCCATCTGTATCTCCTATACTTGATAAAATAATTTTACTTACAATAATATATCCTAAATAGTAAAAAAACGCAATTATTAAGTTGTCTTTAATGCTTATCCTTTGCAACGCTTGTTGATATTATAAAAGCTCTCATATTCTTATTTTCATCAATTCGTATATAGGCATAATACTCATTCCAGAATATAGAATCACTGTTGGTACGCCATGATATTCCATATACCGAATCCGTAGGATCGGATTCATCCGGTATCATCCAAAGTTTCTTTTTAAAAAGCTTTTTTAAATCATCTGTATAAAATGTACCCAACAAACTCAAATCACCAAGCTTGACATCTATATCCGAACTTTTAAGTGCATCTTTACAGTCCTTATCCATATAGAAATTCACTACCTTGGCATCCTTTATATCCACATCTTTATCAAGACTTCCGTACAAATCTATTGCACCTATAAGTGTATCATCTTTTGCCAATAAATATTGTGCTCCCCTTAAGGTCTCTCCTGTACTTCTATATCCTTTTTCTACATTAATATCCTGATTTTCGTCATATTTGGTATACGAGCCGCTTGTCAGCATTTCACTGTATTCATATGTATTCTCATCATTCATTATATATATGTCAAAGCCTTTATCCAAGAGGTCTGAAACACTTGTTTTACTCATTGTTACTTTCATATTTCCAATAGTCATTACAGGAGGCTTTACCGGCACGCCTATAAGAATATACCAAAAGCATAAATAAACAAATAATAAAGCCATCCCCGAAAGAGTAAGTATAACGTTGGTCTTACGTCCGCTTGCATTTATAAGTGCTCTGACAGGTATAGCTACAATCATACCTCCAAGGGACGCAAAAGCCGGTCCGACAAAACTCATCAGCTTTATTACTGTAAGAAATACTATAGCTATAACCAAAATATGAAAAAACAAGTCACTGATTTTCATTTTGCCGCTACCGCTTTTAGAACTTTTCTCTCCGCTTATACCATACTCGGAACTTTTGTTAAGCCTGTTCATCAACCAAAGAAGTATAGCAACATACCAAAATCCCAGAAATACCATTAACCCTATAAATATTAATCTGACGCTCATACTTATCCCTTCCCTTACTGCATTTATATAATATTATTCTACCATATTTTATATAAAATTTTTTTAATTTTTGCAAAAAAGCATTCACAAGTTCTTTTTGATGTGTTATCATAACACAAATTTTTCTTTTCTGAGGAAAAAAGGAAGATTAGCGCCGGGGCTTCGGATAAACCCAAGCTGACGAGGTAAACAGTTATCGAAATATTCGGCGGATGCTGTTTCGGAGTAGTGTATCGTAAGAGGAAGACAAAAAGCGAAATCAAGATCGTAACAAAAGCTTTCTTCGCACAATAAACAATCAAATAGGAGAAAATACAATGTGCGGTATTGTCGGTTTTGTTGGGCAGGGGAGTACAAAGGGTATTCTACTGTCCGGTCTTTCGCGTCTTGAATACAGAGGTTATGATTCTGCGGGAATAGCCCTTTATTCAAGACCTTTCACTGTGGTGAAAGCTGTAGGTAAATTAAAAGAGTTGAAAAATAAGGTAGCAGCTTCCAAAGAATGTGAACTTCCCTGCTCTATGGGTATCGGTCACACACGCTGGGCAACTCATGGTAAGGCCGATGAAAAAAATGCCCATCCACATCTGTCAATGCATAAGGAAGTGGTGTTGGTACATAACGGTATTATTGAAAACTTTGCAGATTTAAAGAACTTTTTACAAGAAAAAGGCTACAGTTTCTATTCAGACACAGATACTGAAGTGGCTGTAAATCTGATTGAGTATTTTTACCTAAAGGAAAAGAATGTCTTAAAAGCACTCCTCGCAGTACAAAAGGAGTTGAAAGGTTCTTACGCCTTTGCAATTATGTTCAAGGATGATGCTGATACACTTTATGCCATGAGAAAGGACAGTCCTTTGGTTGTAGGAAAGGGAGAAAACGGATTCTATCCGGCTTCAGATGTCTCAGCCTTTCTTGATTATACCAAGGAGTTCTATAAATTAGAAAATAAAGAAATTTTAAGCATTACAAAAAATGAAATACATATATACAACAAAAACGGAGAAGAGGTAAAGCGTTCCTCCACTATTGCAGAGCTTGACAGCAGTATGATTCATAAAGGAGAATATCTTCACTTTATGGAAAAGGAAATCTTTGAGCAGCCACAGGCTGTACAGGATACTCTGCTTTATGCCTGCAATCAGGACAATGATCAATTTTCCTATGAAGCATTCTCAATGAGCGAAAAGGATTTCCGAGATATTACAAGAATCAGGGTCATTGCATGCGGCTCCGCCTACCACGCAGGCTATGTATTAAAGTCCGTTTGTGAAAGGTTGGCAAGAGTTCCGGTACAGGTAGAGCTTGCAAGTGAGTTTCGCTACAATCACCCTATATTAGAAGACGGAGAAATTGTAATCGGTATCAGCCAGTCGGGAGAGACTGCGGATACTTTAGCCGCAATAAAGGAAGCCAAAAAATTGGGGGCTAAAACCCTTTCCATAGTAAATGTAAACGGCTCAGCCATTGCCGGTGAATCCGACTTTGTCTTTTATACACAGGCAGGACCTGAAATTGCGGTAGCCACCACCAAGGCCTATAGCTGCCAGCTTGTTGCCGGCTATATTTTCTCACTGCTGTTAGCTAAAGCAAAGGAAAAAATTAATGACGCAGAAGTCCGTATTCTCAAAGATGAGCTTTTCAGCCTTCCCGGTAAGATTCAACAATGTCTTTCACTTGACAGTGACACCCTGCCTATGGCAAAAAAACTGAAGGATAATAAAAATATTTTCTTTCTTGGAAGAGGTCTTGACTGGGCAGTCTCCATGGAAGGAGCTTTGAAGCTTAAAGAAATCAGCTATATTCACTGTGAAAGCTACAGCAGCGGTGAGTTAAAGCACGGTACCATCAGCTTAATAGAAAAGGACAGTCCTGTGATTGCTCTTCTTTCTCAAGAGGAGCTTGCCGCAAAGAGCATTTCAAATATTCACGAGGTAAAAAGCCGTGGTGCCAACTGCTTTGCTTTCACCATGGAGGATATTTCAGTAGAGGAAGACGACTTTGAACAAATACTTAGCGTCCCGAAGACCCAACCTCTCTTTGCAGGAAGTCTTTTGGTAGTTCCATTACAATTTCTATCCTATCAGGTAAGTCTCCTAAAGGGCTTAGACCCTGACAAGCCGAGAAACTTGGCAAAGTCAGTTACGGTGGAATAAAAAAATTTTTTTAAATAATGGAAGTCCAATACTTTGACATTTTTACCACCATGCCAAAATCAAGGATTCCTTGCTGCCGGTATTATCTCTGGCTGTCTATCGGAAATTAACGATAAATCAAATATAAGGACAGCTTTAGGTAGTATGTCTATGACTGCATGCACCTTATTAAATGACTATGAATAAAACATTAATATCCATCTCTATAAGCCTTTTACTGATTTCATATCTGTAAATGGTTTTTCAACCCTGACTGTAACCACCAACGTTTCGTCAGGGTTAGACTTTCTTAACTTCCTAACTGCTCCAACTATTCTTTTTGCATCAGAAATATAGCTTATTACTACTTCTATCTTTATTGAATTCGTTGTCAATTTTTCTTCTATTTATCGCATTTTTGCGACAAGTTCATAATAAATCTTTTTGCATTTTTTGTTAATATTATTTTTTCGTCAAATGCGATTTTTCACTTCTTATACATCTAAATGTTGCATATTTGCAAATAAATTTGTATAATTACACCATCCTAATAAAAGGAGTTTTTAAGATGACGATAGGTGAAAGAATAAAGCAAAGACGAAAAGAACTTGGATTATCGGTCGATGAAGTGGCTGATAAACTTGGTAAAAATAGAGCAACTGTATACAGATATGAGAGTAACAATATTGAGAATTTTCCGGTAGGCACACTTGAGCCTATAGCCAAAATATTAGAAACAACTCCTTCTAAGCTTATGGGATGGAATAGTAATGATGATTTGCCAAATGGTAAATCTGAATCAATTAGCATACCAAAAGGCGTAAAAATTCCCGTCCTTGGTGATGTAGCAGTCGGTATACCCATAGAAGATATTATTGATTATGAGGAGATAGACGAAAACCTTGCAAGACGAGGAGATTTCTTCGGGTTTCGTATAAAAGGTAATTCAATGTCTCCAAGGATTCAGTCCGGGGATGTTGTAATCGTAAGAGTTCAGTCAGATGTAGACTCGGGAGATATTGTAATCGCTAAGGTAAATGGTGATGATCCCTGTTGCAAAAGGCTCCAAAAACATGATGACGGCATAAGCCTTATATCTTTAAACCCTGACTATGAACCTATGTTTTTTAGCAAGAAAGATATAATTAATTTACCGGTAAATATCATAGGTAAAGTAGTAGAGCTTAGAGGGAAGTTTTAAAAAGTCAAGGTTAGAGAAGTATAAGATGCAATACTCTATTTCTTGTCTTATGATATCAAATATGATACTATTGATAATAAAGGGGTACAAATGAGCACTATTGAAAAAAGAATCGAAAAATTTTACAGAAAACCTATTCCTAACGACATAACATTTGATGATGTTGAGGCTCTTGCTTTGTATTTTGGTTGTAAAATTGCTACCGGTGGTAAACATAGTAAAAAAATCGTACACATTCCTTCCGGTACAGTTATACCAATTCCAATACATGGTAAGACAATAGGTGAAGCGTATGTAAAACAATTAAAACTTTTATTTGATAGCATATGCATGGAGGAGGAAAACAAATGAAATATCCATTTAAAGTATATCAAATGCAGGTGGACAACCATATATTTTGGGTAGCAGAAAGTAAATCTCTAAAGGGATGTGTTGGACAGGGAGACTCATGTGAAATAGCAATCTCTGAATTGGAACAAAATGAAATAGAGTGGTTAGAAACTGCCATGGAATTCAATATCCCTATACCAAACAAAGAATACATAACAGAAAAGACTTATAGCGGTAAAGTTTCGCTTAGAATATCTCCCATTACACATGAAGAAGCTTCTAATTTAGCCGCTGAATTGGGAATAAGTCTTAACCAGTATATAAATGATGCTATTTTAACATATAACAATAAAGTACATGTGCAGAGCAACAAACCTAAGAACGATACTATAACTTCCAACGTAATTCCGATAGGTAAAAAGAAAGATAGTTTAAAATTCAATATGGAGCTTAAGGAGAATTAGATGGAGAAATTAGTTATCACACAATTAAAAACAACCAAGGTTTCTATAGTTAATATAGAAGAAGCCTACGATGTTGCATTAAACGTTGAAATAAATAGAAGTACACATAAAATAACTTCTGATGACAAGTTTAGTTATTTTTATGGCGAGTATACAGTCAATATAGTAAGATCTGATGAGACCAATGACAACCGTACATTCTCACTTGAATATAATGTTTCCGCAAATTTTTATACCCATGATCCTTCAATGGATATAAAAGATGTAACTGATTTAATCACAGTTTCAATAGCTCCTCACTTAAGAGCAGGGATAGCTTCTCTCATGGGAGCCTGTGGTTTGCAACCGATTTTAATACCTGAACTTTTTGAAGCACCACAACAACAATAATTAAAAAGCCACCTGTTTTCCCAGATGGCAAAACATACTATTGCAAGCTGTTGCTCACTACGATATGCCCTCAACAGGCTATGTTGTACCATAATAGCAGCCGTTTTTGAAATGGCTGTTATTTTTGTACTCAATTTTAGAAAGTAAACATTATAAGATTACCCAACTCTTTCGGATAGGTATATAAGATATAATGATAATTCTTATGACTTAAAGACTGATACAATTACATTTAAAGAAGTATATGACAAGTGGTCCGATAAGCACTTTGAAACAATGAAGAATGCAAATAGCTATAATGCTGCATACTCTATATGTTCTGCATTATATAATATGACTTTTAAAAATATTAAGCTTAGCCATCTGCAGGCCGTAGTGGATTAAGCTTGAAGCAATCAATAAGATATAAATAAGATTTGAGGATAATATGGATAAGACTAAATATAAAAATACTCATAGAGATAATCACTATGACAGGCTGGAGCTGGCAGTACCTAAAGGGATGAAACAAATGATAAAATCTATGGCAAATACTAAGGGAATGTCTGTAAATTCTTACTTGATAGACCTTATAAGAAAGGATCAGGAAGGAATGTTTGATACTATGCAGATAGCGGAAAAGAATAGAGAAAAAATATCCGGCATTACCGGAAATATGCATGACGGCTATGATGTGATATTTAATGACGGCCATCTTATACACTGCCGGACTAAAAAGGATGTCAGAAGTGCTATTATTTCATATCTTACGGAAGATTGCAAAAGTCTTACGGAAGATATCTAAATTCTTGTTACTAGTATGTTACTATCTTGTTACTAGTAAGCAAAATCAGATAGAATTTCAACAAAGAAAAACCCTGTATATCCAAGGTTTTTCTTGAATATACAGGGTATAATTTTGTCTGTTTATTATCTCTTTGAGAACTGTGGTGCTCTTCTCGCTGACTTAAGACCGTATTTCTTACGCTCTTTCATTCTTGGATCTCTTGTAAGGAATCCTGCCTTCTTTAAAGTAGGTCTGTACTCCTCATCTGCGTGAAGAAGTGCTCTTGAAATACCGTGTCTGATAGCTCCTGCCTGTCCTGTGAAACCACCACCGCAAACATTTACAAGCACATCAAACTTATTTACATTGTCTGTAGCCACTAAAGGCTGACGAACAACAACCTTCAATGTTTCAAGACCGAAATACTCATCAATATCTCTTTTATTTATTGTTATCTTACCTGTTCCAGGTACAAGATATACTCTGGCGATAGAACTTTTTCTTCTACCTGTTCCGTAAAACTTATCGTTAGTCATACCATTCTCCTTCTTAAAGATTATTAGCCTTTAATTTCCATTACTACCGGCTTCTGTGCCTGATGTCCGTGATTCTCTCCTGCATAGACATGAAGCTTTCTGTACATATCTCTGCCGAGCGGTCCCTTAGGAAGCATGCCCTTGATGGCAAGCTCTACAACTCTCTCAGGCTTCTTTGCAAGAAGCTCACGAAGTGTTGTCTCTCTCATACCACCTACATACTCTGAATGGTTGTAATAAATCTTCTGATCTAACTTTTTACCTGTAACCTTTACCTCTGCTGCGTTGATTACGATAACATAATCTCCACAATCAGCATGTGGTGTAAACTCCGGTTTGTTCTTTCCTCTTAATACACTTGCAACTTCTGAAGCAAGTCGTCCCAATGTAGCTCCCTTTGCATCGACAACATACCATTTTCTGTCGATCTTATCCGGATTAGCCATAAAAGTTTTCATTGACTGACCTCCATTAATCTTTTAACTTCGCTTTATATGGATAAATGCTCTCCGGGGCATTGGAATAAGCATCAATCTCTAATGTCACAATTAGTAATTATATTGATTTTTCAGTTGTTTGTCAATACCTCTATTTAATCAATTTTAGCCTTATTTTGCCTGTTGCGATTTTTAATTTCATTTCCCCTCATACTTTATAAGGCTGTCTACATTGTACTTCGAAAGCTTTTCCCTTCCCTTAAGTCCTTCAAGCTCCATTACAAATACAATCTTTACTATCTCACCGCCAAGGCTCTCCACAAGCTTTGCAATCGCCTCCGTTGTGCCGCCTGTAGCTATCAAATCGTCAACTATTACCACCTTGTCGCCGGGCTTTATGGCATCCTTATGGATTTCAATGGTTGCCTTGCCGTACTCAAGGTCATAGTCGATACTTACAGTCTCACATGGAAGCTTTCCCTTTTTTCTGACAGGGATAAACGCCTTATGCTCGGCATAGGCTACCGGCACGCCGAAGATAAAGCCTCTTGACTCCGGACCCACTATCATATTGTAGTCAAGTCCCTGCAGCTTTCCTCTAAGTTCATCAATACTTAGGCAAAGTCCGTCAGGGTCCTGCAGTATGGTGGTCACATCTCTGAATATAATTCCCGGCTCAGGAAAGTCAGGTATACTTCTTACATATTCTTTCAATTCCTTCATTTTTACACACCGAAGCAGCCCAAAAAACCTTGGGCCGCCCTTTCCAAAATATAAATTTGCAGACTGCTGCAAATAATTATTACTTATAAATAGGATACTTATCCATAAGTTTTGTAACTTCAGTTCTTATCTCATCAGCCTTTGTATCAAAATCATATGCAGCCATTTTGATAAGTCTTGCTACAGTCTTCATATCCTCTTCCACAAGTCCTCGACTTGTAACTGCAGGTGTACCTATTCTTACACCGCTTGTAGTGAACGGACTCTGCGGATCGTTCGGTACTGTATTCTTGTTCAAAGTGATATATACTTCATCACATTTATTTTGAAGTTCTTTTCCTGTGATACCTGTTCCTCTGAGGTCAAGAAGCATAAGGTGATTATCTGTACCTCCTGTAAGAATATTAAATCCCTCGGCTATAAGTGCATTAGCCAAAGCCTTGGCATTCTTTACCACCTGCTCCTGATACTTTTTAAACTCAGGCTTAAGAGCCTCGCCGAAACAAACCGCCTTTGACGCGATTACATGCTCAAGCGGTCCGCCCTGAATTCCCGGGAAAACAGCCTTGTTAAAGTTAAACTTCTCGGCAGCTTCCTTGTTTGCAAGGATAAGTCCGCCTCTCGGTCCTCTAAGTGTCTTATGTGTTGTAGTGGTTACAACATCGGCTATTCCTATAGGTGACGGATGAAGTCCTGTTGCAACAAGTCCTGCAATATGAGCCATATCTACCATAAGGTATGCGCCGACCTTATCTGCAACTTCTCTGAATCTCTTAAAGTCGATCACTCTGGCGTATGCACTTGCACCTGCGATAATCATCTTCGGCTTATGCTCTATTGCCAATCTTTCAAGTTCATCGTAGTCGATAAATCCCTCATCATTTACACCGTAAGGCACTATATTGAAGTACTTTCCGGAAAAGTTTACAGCTGAACCGTGTGTCAAATGTCCGCCGTGATTAAGATTCATTCCAAGTACTGTATCTCCCGCCTCAATCATTGCTAAAAATACAGCCATATTTGCCTGTGCTCCTGAATGCGGCTGAACATTGGCATAGTCACAGTTAAAGAGTTTCTTTGCTCTTTCGATAGCAATGCTCTCAACTATATCCACATCCTCACAGCCTCCGTAATATCTTTTTCCCGGATATCCTTCAGCATATTTATTTGTAAGCACTGTTCCCATTGCCATCATCACAGCTTCCGATACAATGTTTTCGGATGCAATAAGTTCAAGATTTCTTCTCTGTCTGTTTGCTTCCTTTTCTACCGCTGCACCGACCTCAGGGTCAAGTTCTTTTAAAAAGTTCATCACTTCGTTAACCATATCCAACTCTCCTACATAACTGTTTTGTTGCTTCTGAAAGTAAAGTATACAATAAATAAACTCTCATTGCTATATATTTTTTATCTTATAACCGGTTATAATCACTTGCAGACTCTCTCTGCCGCCGTATTCATTTATATCCGGATAATATATAATATCTATCTCATTATTACCTTTAAGTTCCTCAAAGAAAGCTTCTCCGTCACAAAAATATATTCCGTCAAGCCTTGTCCCATCATCTTCAAGCACCATCTTTACCACATTTTTATTTTTACCAAGTATATTCTTTGATAATATCTTTATACCCTTCCTTGCAAACTTGGGCTTTTCATTCTTATTTCCGTAAGGCTCCAGCTTTTCAAGTTCTCTTACAAAGTCAAGACTGATATATGAAAAAGGCAAAGGTACATCAATCCATATCTTTTGTATGAAATCTTCTTTTGTAAGCTTTGAGTTTTCATTCAATCTTTTTCTGAATTCATCAAGTCTGTCCTTTTTTAAGCTCATACCTGCCGCCATATGATGTCCGCCGAACTTTTCAAATATATCTTTGACTTCATATAGCGCTTCAAACATGTTGTAGCTTTCTATCGACCTTCCGGACCCTTTTATCATGCCGTCTTCACCGAAGGCATCCGTAAGTATAATTGCAGGCTTTCCCAGTGCTTCTCTCACCCTGCCTGCTATAATTCCGGCAATGGACTCGTGGCAATTTTCAAGATATATCACCAATATATCGTCATCTGCATATTCTCTTTCCGCCAGTTCTACGGCCACTTTTACATTCATGGCTGTTAGATCCTTTCTCTCATCGTTCAGTTCCTTCAGATGCATGGCATACTCATTTGCCTCATCACTGTTCCTTGACATAAACATATTTAAGGCAACAAGCGCATTTTCAAGTCTTCCTCCTGCATTCAGACAAGGCCCTATCACAAAACCGATACTGTAAGCACTGATTTTTTTGCCCTCCATACCTGTAGCCTTTATAAGTGCCCTCAGCCCCAAATTCTTTGTGTTCATCAGGCTTCTTAATCCGTGTTTTACAAGTACTCTGTTCTCGTCTACAAGCGGCATAACATCACCTATTGTCGCAATGGCTGCCACCTCCAAAAGATCCCCGAGTTCACCGTCATCATACATCTTTTTACCGTACAGTCTTTCATACATATATTCCATAAGCTTATATGCTACCAGCGCCCCGCAAATACTTTTGAAAGGATACTTACATTCACTTCTTTTAGGATTGATTACCACATCGGCTACAGGCAGATAGTCCTTACCGTCTTCCTGATACACCTCATGATGGTCCGTGATAATGACCTTTATCCCAAGTTTTCTTGCTAGTTCCATCTGAGAATGTGCCGCAATACCGTTGTCACAGGTAATAATCATAGAGATTTTGTCATTTGCCGCTTCATTTATTATATTGTCATTGATACCGTAGCCGTCCTTTATCCTGTCAGGTATTCTTACATCTACATTTGCACCGAATCGCTTCAGAGACTTTACCAATATATACGAAGAACAGACTCCGTCTATATCATAATCTCCCACAACTCTTATCTTATTTCCCTTTTTTATCTCACCCATGATTTCATTATATGCATCTTCCACACCGTATAAGCTGCCTGCGTCATGCATCAAACTTAAATCACTCTTAAGATACAGTGAAAAATCCTCTTCCTTTATATCCCTGTTTATTATTATTCTCGCTAAAACAGGCGAAATATGAAAGCGAGCCGATATCTTTTTAAAATCAGCTCGCTTTGTATATAGCATCCACTTTGACTCCATTTACTCTCCATTCTAAATATACTACTCAGGCTTCTTTTTCTTGACCTTTGTCTTTATTATAGCCAAATGTGTATTTTGTGATACCGCATCACTGAATACTGCAAGCACCGCTCTTTGAAGTTCATTATCCGCATCGTATTTTATGTCAACAGCCGTGTCGGTACTTATATCAGTCAAACAGTCAAATAAAGCATCAAGATTTTCTCCGTAGTAATCCGGAAACTTCATTTTCTTTTTTAAATAACTGTGTAATTCTTCCTTTTTACTAAACTTATCCAATTTTAAAGTAATATTATTCATAATCTTTCCCTAATACAATTGTTCAAAAGTTTTGTAGTGGTCTTCAGTATAAAAAACCAGACCGTCATTTGAATATATCAGTCTTTTCGGACCTCTATATCCTCCGTCATAGTCAATATCACATTCAAAATATCTTCTTCCGCCGGCCCTCGGCAAGTTTCCTTCATAATTTCCGAAGGCACTGCCTCCGATGCTCATTCCGGGAAGCACATCCGAAAGATTGCCTTTTTCAGGGTCCCAACCCATCTCCTGAGCCTGTGCCTTTGTTATATAGTTTACAGGAAGCTTACCGTAAGTGTGAATATAAAGTGCAACATCTTCTTTTGAAGTATAGTTGCCGTTTTCTTCTACAGTTGTCTCTCTGCTTTCGGCAGTTTCAGTCTCCGAAGTGGCCGAGCTCTCACTTTCAGTGCTTGTCTCTTCAGCCGTTTCTCTGCTTGACTCCTGAGCTTGTTTCTTATTTTTTTTATGTTTTTTAGATTTATTATTTTTTTGTTTATGTTTTTTTTGACTCTGTGTTCCGGTTATCTCTTCGCTATGCTTTGTCGTGCTCTCATCTGAAATACTTTTGCTTTGAGTACTTTCCGTATCGGCAAAACTCTCAGCCCTAATACTTTTACTTTCCTGCCTTGTACACGCACCAAGGGCAAACATTAAGCCCAAAATAATTATAGGAATCCACCAAAGAAGCTTCTTTAACAGACTCCCGTTTTCTTTATTTTTATTTGTCATCTTCCTACCTCACATTCTCACCATTATACGAAATAGCAATGTTCTTCGCAACAAAAAATTATATTAAGTTTGACCAAGCAGACTATATTTTGTATAATACGGTTTGAAACAACTAAAATATGATAAGGTATGGTTATTTATGAAAATATATATATTACAAACAGGAGAGGTGGAAATATCACCGTCTCTCGCATATAAAGGCAATGATAAGTTCAATCCGCAGACATACGGACTGTTCCTAAAAGATACTGACAGAGTAAATATTCCTGTTTTGTCTTTTCTTATTCAGACAGGAAAAAAGAATATACTTGTAGATGCAGGTATCAAAAAAGAGCTTGAGTCTGATGCTCCGCTTAGCCTAAAAAATCAAATCAGTGAAATCAAGGCACCTCTTACCTGTGCTTCCACACGCTTTCATCTGAAAAAGGACTCTTCTCTGCTTTCAAGGCTTGAATCAATCAATCTTTCACCAAAGGATATAGACTGCGTATTGCTTACTCATCTTGACTTTGAAAATGTAAGCGGAGTTGCAGACCTCTCTTCAGATACCAAGATTTTGGTTTCAAGAGATGAAGCCAAAGCTGCTGTAAAAAATCCTTTAAGATATTCCAGAAGTTGGTGGAAAAATGCCGATATTTCCATATTTGATTGGAACAAAAAAGAAGGTCCTTTTGAAAAATCTTTTGATTTACTTGGTGACGGCTCCATCAATCTTATAAAACTGTACGGTCACTCCGCAGGTATGTTCGGAGTAAAGGTAACATCTGAAAACAATAAATTTACACTCCTTTATGCGGATGCCGGCTACGGTGAGCTTGCGTGGAAGGAACTTACACCGCCTGCAATCAGTGTTGATAAAGAGGCTTCCATGCGTTCTCTTGAGTGGGTGAGAATGGAGTCAATGGACAAAAATTGTGCTTACAGTCTTGCCTCACATGAGTCCACATCTCTAAACGTTTTAAGGTTCTAAAAATAGGCTGTTATAAGTCTCCACTTATAACAGCCGTTTTTATATTTCAAAGCTTTCGCCCTTTATTTTATCTCTTAATAATAACGATATGATTATTCCCAAAACTGCAATATTCACCCAGACAAATCCCAAACTTCCGCCTATAAACATTGACATAAATGAGTTTATCACCTTTATATTAAAGACATCTCCAATCACTTCTATAAAAGCCGTTACCGCCGTTAAAATAATTGTAAATCTCATACCGACATTGGACATACTTATAAATTTATTTAATATAACTATAAGTACTATAACTATTGTAACAGGGTACAGGATATTAAGTACAGGTACTGAAATCTTTATAATAGTATTGAGTCCGAAGTTTGACATGGCAAAACCTGTAAGAGTAAATATATTTACATACGACTTATATCCGAACCTTTTGAATGTGTCTGCAAAAAATTCGGAAGTAACCACAATAAGACCTACAGTAGTAGTAAAACAGGTAAGTATTGTCATTGCTCCTAGGAAAGCCTGTCCGAAACTTCCGAAAAGCTTATATGAACTCATAGAAAGTATATATGTACCTATATTTACGCTCTTATCAGATAAAACTTCATTCGGAACATCAAACTTATTCCCCAAAGCTCCAAGTCCGATATATAAGCTGCTAAACAGTATAGATGTAACAATACCTACTATTGCCATTATACTCATATACTCTTTTTTTGATGAAAATCCGAATGTCTTTATCCCTGAAGTGGCAATCAGACAAAAACTTACAGAAGCCAGTGCGTCCAAAGTATTATACCCGTCAAAAAATCCTGTCTTTAGAGCTGTCAGACTTCCATTCATCTCACCCTCATTCACAACATGAAAGTTCAGATTTCCTACAATTATAAGTATAACTATAAGAAGTGCAAATATTGGAGTAAGCACCTTACCTACTCTATCCATAAGTTTTGAAGGATTGAGTGCTATAAGATATGCAAGCAGAAAATATATTGCACTGAATACAAATAATGCAAATCTTGTGTTTCCGGTCACAGGTGCAATACCTATAGAAAAAGATGTACTTGCAGTCCTCGGTATCGCAAAAAAAGGACCGATAGCAAGGTAAAGTGCTGTCAAATATCCTATTGCAAAGTTTACTCCTACCTTTATACCAAGCTCCCTTTTATATCCGCCTTTGACCATAGTTCCGACTATCAAAGTGACTATGGCTATTCCTACACCCGACAATACAAAGCCCGACATGGCCGGTAAAAAATATTTTCCTGCCCTAAACCCAAGTTCGGCAGGGAAAATTAGATTCCCTGCTCCAAAAAAGATACCGAAGAGTAACAGTCCTATTAAGAAACCCTTTTTTATCATACTCTCACTTTTATAACTGCCTTTTTTGCACTTGCCGGTTTATCCATACAGCATCCCGGCATATGTGCATCCTCAGGGGCAACCACTATAAATTCATTCGGATGAAGTATCACATGACCGTAAGTATCAGGCGTCTCAAAGAAAAGTACATCATTTTCAGGCTTGGCTTCCTTTACTTTAAGTCCCTCTCTGTCACAGATACCGAAGAATTCCACACCCTCTACCAAATATTGAATATCAAAAAATTTATCATGTGCCTCAAACTTCTTTTCATCTACCGGCAATGTGGTATACTCCTGAACATTTGCAAACACATCACCGCCGTCTATCTCATATTTTCCTGCAGGTAACGAATTCAAATCATGGCTCTCCAACCAGTCATAGGCTTTCAAAAACTTCTCATTAAGATAATTATACTTCTTGGCCAACTTTATATTTGTAAAAAACATATTCCCTCCTTATAGTAAATAAGCTGTATTCGGATCTATACTGATTTCATCCGTATAAATAATCCAATCTGTTACATCATTGACTGTATATTCACCTTCATCGCCCTCTTTCATGGCTGCAACTCTATATGGCGCCTGTGTAAGCACCGCCTTGAATCCTTCCTCTGTAAATTCTAAAAGTTCAAACCAGATATGCTCAAGATTTTCATAATCAGGCTTTCCATCCTCACCGTCTGTAGGCAGACCGACCTTTATCAGTGCTTTGTAACTTGGATTCTCCAAAATTGCATTTTTCAAAAGTTCATATCTGTCTCTTGCCATAAACTTCATATGCTCCGTCTGTTCATTAGTATAATAATACAGCGGATTTTCAACAAGCTTTTCCTCCATCTCTGAAGGCTTTGTATACTTACCGTTATTTGCATCTTCTTCAGATAAGAAAAGGAAGATGACCTGACTGTTTGTATTATGACTGTCGGCTCTGTCCGCAGGACCTCCAATTATATCGGAAGGATACTTTGCAATAGCAACATTCCAGGGAAGAGGTGCCACAACTATCTCGCTTCCGTCTATGAACTCTCCAAGGAAAATATAATCTTCTATAGCTTCATTTTGATACAATACTCTGTTCGCCACGGTATTTATCAGATAATACAAATCGTTTGCATTGTCTCTGCTTATATCTAAAAGCTCAAACTCGGAAAATCCCGTTCTGCACATACCATGTGTATGTAGCCAAACTTTATTTGTCTCGTCATCAAATACAGCCTGTACCGTAAATAAGCTTTCAGCATTAGGTGTAACACTTGACTTTGCCGCAAGCTTTACCCATCTTCCACTTAAAAGTCTCTCCGCACTTTCATCTATTACCGCCAATGTATCAGGGAAAAACGCTGTTATAAGCTTTAACTGTAGATGATATGAGTCAAAATAATTCTTGTTAAACTTCATATATATGATAAATGAATTGGTCTTTTTCTCAATTTTTTCAAAGTCCTCATCATGAATCTTTTGCTTTTGCAATGAATACAGACGGTCAAATACAAAATCTTCAAAATAAAAACCAACACCGTACTCTTCGCCCTTATAATCAAGTATCATGTTGCCCGACTTATCATCCTTAAGGTTGAATTCTTTAAGATTTACTCCGTCTATCGCCTGTATTCTTTCTTTGGCGCCATCAATATCCTCAACATCCACTTTATCCGAGAGCACATGCATATATGAACGCTCTTCCCACAACTCCATAGGTGCAACTTCAGGCAACTTTACCTCATTTTGCTTTTTTTTAAATAAATTAAACATCATTCCTCCCTAAATGTTACTAATTTTGATATTTTTCTGAATGTCTTATAACCTGCCAGCTTTATATTCTTTTCTTCAAAAAAATCGTATGCCGCACTCATTATATCCATAAAGTTCCCGAATATCAGGAAATCCAGATATCCGCATATTTTACCTGTAGCGCCCTCTAAAAATGCGATATTTCCGGTCTTTCCGAGCTTCTCAAGCTCATTTAAGATATACTCTATCAGCTGATTTCTGATATTCATAACCTCAAACTCATACTCAAACGAATCATTTTCCTGATCGGATTCTTCCAAACTGAAACAAAAGAAACCGGCTACCACTCCGTTTCTGTACAGTTCATCCATTATAGGCATCTTATCAAACGGTCCGCTTGATATATACTCACTTATAAGTGAAGGCAGGCAGGTGGTTCCTGTATATATATCCTCTCTGATATCATCTCCTACGGACTGTAACCTGTATCCTGAATACATCTTCAAATACTCTTTTGCACTTATTCCAAGTCTGAAACCCTTACTTTTAGCTCTTTCTTTCAGTCCTCTGTAGTCCACACACTCCTTTAAAAAGTCTTCTTTCTCTTCATAGTCAAGTACTATATCACAGGTATCTTCAGTCGGAGCGTCAAAGTCGTCTTCATCTGCAATATCAAACTCAAAATCATTTGCCATCAAGTCTATCTCACCGAAGATATCTATAAAGAGCTGTTCTATAACCTCAAGCGGAATATCAAACTCATCGGCATAGATAACTATCTGTCTGTCATCACTGACAAAGAATCTGAGCTTGCTTATATCATACTCCTCATCTTCATATACTATTATATCTTTGATATCTTCTTTAGCCGCTATCCCGACTCTTATATCAAACAGGTCTTTTAAATTATCAGGCATTGTATCCTTTATATATTCAAGCATGAATACATTAGACTTGTCATCACCGGCCTCAAATTCGATAGTCCTGCTTTCATAAAAAATATTTATTTTTATTTTAGGGAATACATCATTTATATGATTTACTGCTATATTCATAGCCCTTACATTAAATATTTTACTGTTTTTATTGTATTTCCTTATCTCTTTTTGTATATCTTCCCATACAAGTTCCAGCTTCTGTGACATGGAGACCGCTACGACTCCGTCTGTCAGCCAATTCACACATTCATTCATCATATCAATGGTGTCTTCATCTCCGGGCCTTGCATCCAAAGCCTGCTTAAAGTAATGTAGGGCAAGTCCGTGCTCTTCAAGATAAAAATATGAGTAAGCAACTCTGAAGTAAAATCTGTGATTGCCTCTAAAATACTCTTCATGCGGTAATAATAATCCCAGCGCCTGTATGAACGGCTTAGAATCGCCCGGCTCACCCAGATTATTGTATGCCTTTGCAAGCTCGGAATCCATTTCAGGGGTTCTGGCATTCTCAGGCAAAATTTCAAGCGCATCCACTACCTTTTGATATTCTTCATTGTTATTCCACTCTTTACACTGTTCAAGTAATTCCATTTTCTTTCCTTTGTCTATACAAAAGTCTATAAAACTTATCTTTTAAATTATTTATTATTTTATAAATATACCATATATACAAAACACTGTCAGCAATTAAAATAAGGCACAGACCTTACAAAAATTTGAATTCATAAAATCTGTGCCTTAAATATTTTGTCTGTTAATTTATATCAATTTAT
>NZ_CALLVU010000058.1 GCF_938015485.1 uncultured Lachnoanaerobaculum sp.
TAAAAAAGAATACCCTAATGCAAGAGTATTCTTCTTCAAAATCCGATATGAAAGAACTATATCAAATCAGAAAAAATTATGAAAAATATATGGGTAAGGAGATTGAAAGGTAATTCATTCTCCTTTTTCTCCTCTCAAAAAATCTATAACGGCCATTGCAATTTTTTTAGATAAAATTGGTGGAACAGCATTGCCTATCTGTTTAAATGCAGCTGTTCGTGAATGTTCAAAATAAAAATCATCTGGAAATCCTTGTATTCTAGCTGCTTCTCTTACTGTAATTGAACGATTCTGTCTTAAATCTGGATGAATATAGTAATGTCCATCTTTCGCTATATGAGCAACAACTGTATGACTAACAGAGCCATAATCCAAAGCTTTATATCTATCTAAAAAAGATGTTGTATTAGAATGCGTTTGTAGTTCTTCAGGTATATCGATATACCTTAAATTCTTACCTTTTTTCTTAGCTCTTAGTACCAATTTATATATCTTCAAATCATTTTCATTATGAGGTCTTGCAGCATGTTGTGTTAAAATATCATCTTTTTTACGAATATATTTTTCAACGAACTGACTCGAAACATCACAACGATACTTATGAGAACTTCCTCCAGACTTTATACTTGGCAAGTCCTCAAACAATTCTTTTATAGTTGGAGCAGCCTCAACATATTCAGCCAAACTGTCAAAAAATGAGTTATCGAACACTAAATCTTTTCGATGTCCGACAAGTATTAAACGTTCTCTTTTTTGTACTACACCATAATTACTTGCATCTACTATTTGATAATCTACCTCATATCCGCACTTATCAAATTCGCAAATTATTTTTGGCAAGAGTAACTCTCCTGATAAATCTTTAAAAGAAAGCAACCCTTTAACATTTTCAAAAACAAAGAACTTTGGTTTATATTTATCCAGAAAATCTAAATAATGTTTATACAGATAAATTCTTTTATCTGTAGATTTTTTCGACTTGTTATTGGCTCTACCGATTGTAGAGTATGCCTGACACGGTGGTCCACCAATAATACCATCTAACTCATTATTGCCTAATCTTTGGTCAATAAATTCAAAAATCGAAGGTATAGTATCTTTACTTATTTCCTTATTCAATATATCTTTAGTTAGATTTCTTGGTATAATCGAGTACAAATCATCTCTCGAGATTTTTCCTTGAATATATTCAAAATATGGAGATAGGTTATTTTCTTTTTTTAAATAGTAATATATGTTTCTTAATTCTAAAGAAGAGCAAGCATCTTTGTCCATTTCTATATGACAAATAAAATTATAATAGTCTTTATACCTAAAGCCTTCGGTTAATCCACCTGCTCCCGAAAACACATCTACTATATTGAGCATAACCACACCTCCTTTCAAGTTGTTTTATCACTATACTTCTTTATCTGGTTTATAAATGCTCTCAATCTCTTTATACCTAGTTATATAATCTTTATTATATTGCTTTGCCTGCTGCAGTAAATCTGAATACGATTTAATATAGAGTTTGCCTGTATCTTCCAAAGACGAATAAAAATCTGTCGTCTCATCGTCCATCACAAAACTATCTGAAATCAAAAATGTTTTAACACCGTTTGCAATACTCTCTTTATGATTTTTCAGCAAAAATCTTTCGTATTCCCTTGCTTGTCTAATTTCTTTTAACGAAATTTTTATTCTTGGTCTCTTTAATTCAATTATTATCAATTCGCCATTTACTAAATTGCAAAGAAAATCTAGTCTTCTATTTTTTTCTTCAAGTTCTGTATCTGGAAAATTTTCTTTTAATATCTTCTTGAAGGTAACTTCTCGTTCAAATGTTGTAATCCTTGGATCCAATATCCATGGAAATTTTTCTAAGAAAGGTTGAATAACTTTTGTTTCACTTGCATCATTTCTTACATACTTTTCGAACTGTTCAATTGCCTTAATACGTCCGATTGATATTTTAGCCAACTCTTTAGATTCTATATATTCCCAATCTGTAGTAATTTTTTCCACTTTATCAACCGTTAAATCTTCATCATCTAACTCGGCAATATAATTTTGAAAACTTTCAAATTTATATAATGTTTTCATGCTATCTAAGATTCGTTTCAACGAGTCAATATTATCAGTTTCTATCGAGTTAGCAATTAAAGTATCTTTAACTTTATTTATACTAGATATTTCGAGTTTTGACATTCCTTCAAAAAAATCTTCAGGAAGTTGCAACTGTTCTTCTTTCTTATCTTTTCTCTTTTTTCTCCAAGAATTTGAAACTTTAGATACTAATTTATTAAGATATTGTTTTAATTTAGCTGTATCTTCATCCGCTTCCCATAAAATGTTTTTTCTATCTGTGGATATAAAATCAGCTTCATTTGAATCATCAATAAAATCTATATTAAAATATCCAGTAACATATCCATTAAACGTATCATTCGCTCTGTCATCAAAAAAATCATTCTCAGCAGCAAGTTTATTTCTTACATAAATGTAAAAACCTGCTTCCGATTTGTTCAATGGTGTTTTTTTTGTAAAAATTTTACCTGAAACATTATGAGATTTCAACCATTCAAACCATTCTGTTTGACTTAACTCGCTTTCAAAATCATCTGGGAAATTCCAGTCAAATTCTTTATCTAATTTCTCAAAATATATGGATTTAGTTATTTCAATGCGTCTATCCGATGTTAAATCAACTAACTCCACTTTAAAATCAGAATCATAGAACGAAAATCTTTTTGATAAATTATATGCCAGAGTGTCTATATCCATAATATTTTTTTGAGTTATCTCTTTAATAATTACTTGTGTTTGATGTAGCTCATCTGTTTTTTCATTTTCATATAATGCCTTTGGCTTATATTCATCCTTGATTTCAGCCTTAAGTTCATCGTAGTTCATACTAAAGGCGTTTTTTATTCCTTCTTTTATCGAATGAACTTCAATTGTGTTTGCTATTCCAAATACTGCTAATTTCCCAAGTCCCTTTTTACCGGTTACTTTTCTGCCTTTAATTTTAGATAATCCAGTTCCCTCGGCTTTTCTTCTATTTCTACCAATTTTCAAGAAATTTTCATTCAATTCCTCGTGATTCATTCCAATTCCATCATCTGTAACTGTAACAATTTTATTATTGTAATCTATTTCTATTACAACATTTTCAGCATCTGCATCATATGAGTTAGAAATAAGTTCAGCAATTACTGGGGGAAATTTGCTATACAACTTAATACCTAGATGATCAATTGTATTCTTATCAAATTTTATTTTAAATCCACTATTTTCCATAATATTACATCTGATAAAACTATCAGACCCTCCTAGCATTCCTATTTCCATCTACAATCTATCGATATAATTGTTGTAGGCATACCTATAATTTGTATATCAAACTTCAAACTTGATTCAACCTTAGTCGAAGCATTATGAATTCTGAAACTAAATTGCCAACCGCCATCAAGGTATAGTTCCAATGTATTCTTACTGTCTGGTTTATATTCCAAGCTAACAATCCTTGTTGGAAGTGTTGATATTGGCAATTCAACACTTCTTTTACGCTTTTTACCCTGTCTATTCAACGTTCCTCTCAAATTGTAGCTTTGAATTTGAGTTATCTTTTTATTATCAATCCCAATTACTTTATAAAAATCAAATTCTCCGAGCAAATACTCAACCATCAATCTAGGAATATCTTTACTAAACAAGCAATTTTGTCTCTCCAGTTCCCCTTTAAATGCATTTAATAAAGGAACATATACATCGTCTTCTTTGTTAGGTAATTCACTCCACTTAGAACCCTTTTGTTTTTCAGAATCAAGATATTCAAATATTGGTTTAATATCTTTCCAATATTGTTCGGAACAATCTATTCCATACCACTTTTTTCCAAAATCTAAATTTTTAGATAATCTACTATGTTTTACAGCAAAATGGTTGTGTTTTACGCTAAGACCAATTTCCCACTCAATACCTCGTCTAATAATCAGTACATCTCTTACATCGCCTTCTTTACCTTTATCATCTGATTGAATTTTCAATTCCAACTCATCTAATCCATCATCTAAAATCAACGGTTCAAGTTCAAATATAGTATTTACTCCAGCTAATGCACTAATCTTGTATATAGCTTTTTCAGAATCGGTTAAAGTATTCCATGCACGTTCTGCAGCATAAAAACTACTGTTTTTTTCTATCTTTGCCGGACGAACTTTTGATATTTCTTCAAACAATGTAGTTAAATAAGAAAACTCATATGCCCTTCCTTGATTATTACTTTTTTCACTCATAGATTACCTCCGCCTAATTATCTGTGCCTGTTTTTAAGAGACTCAAATTTGAACTAGAATTACGCAAAGCTTCTAAAATTGACTCAGCCATAACATACGCTAAGTTCACAGGAACAGCATTACCAATCATTTTATATGCATCGTTCAAATTCGTATAATAGAATTTAAAATTATCTGGGAATCCTTGTATTCTTGCACACTCTCTCACGGTTAATCTTCTATATAGTGCTTCCTTACCAGGTTCAAATATATTTTTATTTTTTTCTACTTTAGGCATAACTGGTGCTTGCGGATGTAGTTGACACTGTCTACCAGATGCCTGGACCGTAAATGCCTGTTCATCCCATTGTCTAACTCTATTTCTACTCATAAATATTGGCGAATAGGCACCAATAAAGTATTCATGATTCAAAACTTTACAGTTATCACCATTTGTCTTATTTTTTTCTAATGCTGGAATTGCCGAATCTTTTAAATCAAATATCGCATCTTTAAAAGTCAACTTTGACTCGTATGGTTTAGGTGGTTCAAATTTGATGTTTAAATCCTTTCTAAATCCAACATAGAAAACTCTTTTTCTATCTTGAGGAACACCATAATCACTAGCATTTAACAAATGAATGAAAACATCGTAACCAGCTTCCTCAAATTGAGAAACAATATTTTCAACAGCACTATTATGCCTTTTCGCCATCATGCCCTTAACATTTTCTGCTAAGAAGAACTTCGGCTTTTTATCTTTCAAAATGCGTATGTACTGATAAAATAATTGTCCTCTAGGATCATCAATCCCCTTTAATGACCCTGCCTCACTCCAAGACTGGCATGGCGGACCTCCGATAATACCATCACATTCAGGAAACATCTCTGAAGGAATACCACAAATATCTCCCTTAATAAGTTTTGTATCATGATTTTTTTCATATGTTTCCCAAATTGTTTTATCGTATTCATTAGCAGCTACAACATTAAACCCTGCTTTTTCAAAGCCTAAGTCTAATCCTCCCGCTCCTGAAAACAAGCTAATTAAATTCATTTTATATTTCCTCCGAAGAATCATTAACACATTCTACAATCTCTGAAATATCACATTCCAATACATTACAGATTCTTAGTAACACGTCAGTTGTGACATTATCACCATTTTTAATTTTATAGAATGTACTTTTACTCACTTTTGCTTTTTTCATAAGTTCAGTATTTTTCATATCTTTATCTATCAATTTTTTAAACAATTTTTTATAGCTGAATTTTGACATGACTAACCTCCAGTCATTTTCTTGTTAAAATCATATCGCTTCTATTATACCACAAAACTAGTACTTATAGTACACTTTTATTCCCTTTTCTCGAACTAGTTTTGCAAAAAAAAATAATCGGTGCAGCCCGAAGACTACACCGACATATCTTATCTCTCAGTTTCCTTTAGAGATTCTTTCTTTTCTACAGGTTTTGCTTTTTCTTCAGCCTTATATTTCTTTATTGCTCCAAGTACCGATTCTTTCTTTTCTTCTTGCTTCTTCATCTGTTCCTTTGCTTTTAAAAGCTTAGACGATAGTATTCTAACATTAGTATGTTCCTTTCCGTTATCGTCAATGGATGTTCTTACCTGACCAAAAATCTTTACAAAGTCACCTTGCTTAAAATTCTTTGGTATATCTCCCTTATCTCCATAAGCCGAACAATTTATATAAGTCTTATTTCCCTCATCATCTTTTGACACAACCGAGAAATTAACTACTTTAAAGGCTTCTCCATTTTTGTTTTCTCTTTCAATTGTTTCAATCTCACCTACGACATTCCCAACAATGTTCACCAGATTATTATCTTCTTTTTCAATTGCTGCACTTTCTTTAATCTGTCCATTTTCTCTAAGTTCATCAATCAAATAATCAAACTCATCATTAAGTAAGCTCATACTGTCATTATCCATATACTCCTGGTACAACCTATCCAAGGCATTTTTATCATTGATACCTTTTTCAAAACTAATTAGTGCCTTTGCAAAATCTTCGTGTTTTTCGTTTGCCATTTGTTCTAGTGTATTTCTCATTTCTTTGTAGTTCATAATATACCTCCATTTTTCTACTAAAAATGAAAAGGAGCTTGTAATAAGCCCCTTAACGTTCATCGTGTTCTTTTGATTTATTTTCTCGTGTTTCTGCTTGTTTTTCTTGTGACTGATATGACTTAATTTGCCCTAAAATAGATGGTTTTTCTTTGCTTTCTGCCCTTGCATTAAGATTATCCTCTACATCATAAGTAGTTTCAAAATAGTCACTATCTCTAAAGTCATTATCGTATCTATCTGGCACACCATCATTGTCCAAATCTTCTGCAAGCGGATCATAGATATTACCATCGTCATCTCTTTCAAGACCTAATGCTTTTTTAAGGTCATTATCATCAATAGATACAAACTCTCCAAAGTCTCCATATTCCATTTCTTGTTTTAGAAATTCCAATGCCTTTTCTTCACTTCCAAGGTCTTTGAGATAATCAATCTTTGTGATTGATTCTCCATTGATATATTGAGTAGCTGTAAAATCTTCTAAGCTAATTTCATATTGGATTTCATGCTTTTCATCTGGTGTAGTAGTATATGCAATTCCAATATGAGCAAGGTCAGGAAATAGATTATTAAAATTCTCATAGGTATAACTATCATCTTCATATTCCCTTTTGCAAAAATCTACAATAGCCCTCTTTACATCTTCAAGTAATGGATTAGGATTTTCTTTTTCTTCTACTTCTCCCATATCAAGTAGCTTGTTTAATTCTGTAAGCCTTAATACTTTTGTCTTTAGTTCATCTGCTTTTTCAAAAGGCTTTATTACTTCTTCTTTTGCATTTTCCAGTTGTTCCTTTGTGCTAACGAGTTTTTCTTCAAGACGATTTAACCTTTCAGGTATTTTATCAATAGCATTGTCTAATCTTGTAATATTACCATCTGAACTTGTACCAAGCTCTCCTGAATGGTTTGTAGCACCTTTTAAAGTGAAATTATGCTCATTGGTGAAGAAGTTATAGCTTACCTCTAAATCCATATTTCGATACTGTCCGATAACCTTACTTTCATTAAGTTTTACAGTTTTAATCGCTTCTAAAAGCTTTTCTCCAGCTATCTTTTTATCTCGAATTATCTCGCCATTAATCGTGATAGAAGTGAATTTATTTTCACCACTTCCTTGTGGTTCAACATTTTCTATATCTCTTTTCACTGCTTCAATTAGCTTTTCTGTTCTTGCAATTTCTTCCGGGTAGGTTTTCACCACCTTGTCCTCTAATCTGTAACGGTTGGACTTATAGTTTGCTTCCAACATTTTAAGTTTTGTAACTTCATTATCTAAATCCATCTTTTCTTTTATCTTTGGATCACCAGTAGCAAGTGCTTTAATCTCAGCATAGTTCAAACTACTTTCATCTACATCTTCTGCAACACGAACAGGTGTCTTTGAAGTCATAATCTGTGAAATAAATTTCTGCTTATTCTCTATTGTCTGCCACAAGTAGCTGTCAAATGTATTCTCTGTAACATAACGATAGATACTAACTTCCTTATTTTCATTGCCTTGGCGAACAATTCTACCACTTCTCTGCTCAAGGTCAGCAGGTCTCCATGGTACATCTAAATCGTGCATTGCAATTAGTTTATTTTGCACATTTGTACCAGCACCCATTTTCTGAGTAGAACCCATTAAAATACGAATTTCTCCATTTCTTACCTTTGCAAAGAGTTCATCTTTTTGCTTATCAGTATTGGCTTCATGTATAAAGGCAATTTCTTCCTTTCGTATTCCTAAATCTACAAGTTTATCCCTAATATCATCATAGATATTAAAGCTGCCATCACCTTTAGGTGTAGACATATCTGAAAATAGAAGTTGTGTTGATTTTTCTTCTTTTGTCTTATCCCAAATAGAAAATACATTTTTAACACATACATTAACCTTTGAGTTTTCATCATCTGGAAGTAAAGGATTGATTAAACGCTGATCTAAGGCAAGTTTCTTACCATCATTAGTAATCTTAAGCATATTATCTTCTTCAGGCTCTACGGACTTATTACGCACCTTATCAGCCCTTTCAGACAAGCTCTTTAGTATTTCTTTTTGTTCTTCACTTGGCTCAGTCTTAATGACCTTAAAATGAGCTTCTGGAACAGGAAGATTGAGCATATCTGCAGTTTGAATATCCGCTACTTCCTTAAACATACTCATAAGCTCAGGTAGGTTATAAAACTTAGAGAAACGAGTCTTCACTCTGTAGCCTGTTCCCTCTGGAGATAACTCGAAAGCAGATTGTGTTTCTCCAAAGGTTGATGCCCATGAATCAAAATGCTCTAATCCATTCTTTTTTAAAGTGTCGTACTGTAAATATCTTTGCATAGTATAAAGCTCTGTCATTGAATTCGATACTGGAGTACCTGTAGCAAATACAATTCCTTTGCCACCAGTCATTTCATCCATGTATCGACATTTCATAAACATATCCGATGATTTAAAAGCTTCAGATTGCCCAATACCTGCAACATTTCTCATTTTTGTATAAAGATATAGGTTCTTATAATTATGAGCTTCATCAACAATCAGCTTATCTACGCCAAGCTCTTCAAAAGTAATAACATCATCCTTTTTGAAATCATCATTTAACTTTTCAAGTCTTGTTTCTAGTTTTTTTCTGGTCTTTTGAAGCTCTTTTACTGTAAAATTTTGATTTCTGTCATGCTTATACTCTTCTACATAATTGATAATCTCATCAATCTGGTCTTGAATGTGCTTTTGTTGATATTCCTTAGACATTGGAATTTTTTCAAACTGACTATGCCCAATAATAACTGCATCATATTCACCTGTTGCAATTTTCCCTATAAATCTCTTTCGATTCTTTGGCTCAAAGTCTTTTTTATCAGCCACCATAATATTAGCTGATGGGTATAGTTGCATAAATTCACGACCAATTTGCCCTGTAAGATGATTTGGCACAACAAATAATGACTTAGTACACATTCCAAGTTTCTTTGCTTCCATTGAGCTTGCCACCATTTCAAAAGTCTTGCCGGCTCCTACTACATGGGCAAGCAAGCTATTACCACCATAAAGTATTCTTGCAATTGCGTTCTTTTGATGTGGGCGAAGCGAAATATCTGTACTCATTCCATCAAAACTTAAATTAGATCCGTCATATTCTCGATTACGAATAGAATTAAATTTTTCATTATAGGCTTTTACAAGTCTATTTCTTCTATCCTGATCGTTAAATATCCAATTCTTAAACTCTTCTTTTATAAGCTCTTGTTTCTGTCCTGCAAGCATAGTTTCTTTTTTATTTAGTACCGAAGTCTTTGAACCATCTAGATTAATAATTTGGTCAAACACCTTTGTTTCTTTTAGGTTTAAAGCATCTTCAATAAGCTTATAGGCACTTACTCTGTTTGTGCCATAAGTCATTTCTGCTAGGTCATTTCCCCTGTCTTTGCTCTTACCCTCAACATTCCATTCACTGGTTAAATGTGAAAATTTGACTTTAATATCCCATCTTGCATATCCTGGAGTTTTTAATGTTTCAAATATGAATCTTTCAATATCTTTAGGTGGAATCCATGTTGCACCAAGCCTTACATTGATTTCACTGGCTTCAAGTTCTTTTGGCATTACTCTTTGAAGTTCTGCTTTTTGATATTCCAGTCTGCTTAGTTCGTTTACAAGTGTTTCCCTTTCGTTTTCACTTTCTTCTGAAAGTATTCGTTCTGCTTGTCGCAACCTATTGATATAGCTATCTACAACACCTATTTTTTCTCTAATATTTCCACTTAAGTATTCATCTTTCGTTACATAGGTATACTTAAAGGAGT
The DNA here is from genome assembly GCF_938015485.1 of uncultured Lachnoanaerobaculum sp. GTDB lineage: Bacteria > Bacillota > Clostridia > Lachnospirales > Lachnospiraceae > Lachnoanaerobaculum. The sequence continues at coordinate 10,135 of NZ_CALLVU010000058.1, forward strand.
TAGTTTCATCGCTACAAGCAAATGGTAAATCCCCATCTCCCAAGTCAAAAGAAAGCTTCTGATTAAAACTAACATTCTCTTCCCTAATGTTTAAAAAGATTTCTCCTCTAAGTTCTTCTATAAGAGTGTTTCTATCCTTATCCGTTAGATTTGTCATGTAATCAAAATCTACATAACCTTTTTGTGAAATAGATAGTACCAATGCTTCAAGTGAAGAATCCACATGGTCAATAACTTTCGCTTTTGTGATAGTTCGTTTAGAAAAAATATCGCCTTTTGCCTTGAAGTTTTCTTCTTCATCAAGTATCTCGATAGAAGATACCAGTGGGAAGTTACTATCCTCTCTTAAAGCTCTGGTGTTACTTAAATTATTAACAAAACCATGTTTCTTAGAAAAGTTATCATAAACAGCGTTTAATTTATCCTGAGACTCTTTAATTTCAGCTTCACTAAAATCTTCTTTTTGCTTGTATATTACATCCTTTAGTGCGTCATTTAATTCGAGATAATCCTTAATCTTTTCCTTGTTTTTGTCCGATACTTCTTTCTTAACAAAAAGTGAATTTTCCCTGTAATATACCTCCTCATCTATGATTGCGTAGGAAAAGTTTTTTACATCATCTGTTGCTGGGATTGCTGTTACTTCATCATCTAATAACTCTATCTCTTCATACTTCGCATCTTTTGATATTCTTTCACCTGCAGCTTCAATACGATCTTTTAAAGAAGACGTATTTATTTCATGAGGTAAAAATGCTATTGGCTCACAAGTAAGAGTTTTTCCAAATCTTCCACTTACTTCTCTCATGTTTCCAAGAACTTGTTCTGGATGGTCTACAAAATATTTATTATATACAAGACCATTTTCATCTTCCGCTAAATGAACCCAGTCATCATCACGCTCAAGTACACTATCTCTTTTCTTCAGGAATATAATATCTGAAGTTACTTCTGTACCGGCAACACCCTTAAAGGTATCGTTAGGAAGTCTTATTGCACCTAAAAATTCTGCTCTTGCATTTATATATTTACGGATACTTTCGTCTTTCTTATCCATAGTTCCAGATGATGTGACAAATGCTATAACACCACCATTTCTCACCTTATCAATAGATTTAGCAAAGAAATAGTCATGAATTAGAAAGTTATTACGATTGTATTCCCTATCATTAACCTTAAATTCGCCAAACGGAACATTACCAATTGCTACATCAAAGAAGTTATTTGAAAAACTTGTCTCTTCAAAGCCTTTAACTTGCACATCACTTTCAGGATAAAGAAGTTTTGCAATTCTACCACTAACAGAATCAAGCTCAATGCCATAAAACTTTGACTTGCTCATTTCATCTGGAAGATTACCGATAAAATTACCTACGCCCATCGATGGTTCTAAAATATTTCCATTCTTAAATCCCATTTCTGAAAGTGTCTTATATACTCCATCAATTATAATTTTAGGCGTATAAAAAGCTGTTAATGTAGATTCCTTAGCAGTCTCATATTCTGGTAATGTTAAGTTTTCTTTTAAGAAAGCTCTTGCTTCTTTCCATTGACCGTCTTTACTTTCATCAAAGACATCAGATAGTCCACCCCAACCTACATATTTTGCTAAAACTTCCTGAGCTGTAATATCAAGCTCTAGTTCTCCGCTCTCCACTCTGTTAAGCATAGAGATTGCTTCAAGATTATTGTTTAACCTCTCACTTGGCGACAACTTTTCAGGTAGTGTTTCTTTTGTGATTTTAAAGTTTGAAGCTTTTGTCTTTTCACTAATTCTTGTTGTTTCTTCTAAACCGAAAAGTCTATCTAAATCGCTATCTTGTCTGTAGGCAATAACTTCTGAACCTGTAATCATTCCGCCAAGATATTCCACATTATCCTTTATGGTTACTGTCTTTAGACCCTTTCCCGTGTCATCAAATCTTGTAATGGTAAAGTCCTTATTCTTATATTGAACTTCATCTCCAACCATAAGTTTTGGTCTATCAAAAGAGATTTTTTCTAAAAGCTCCTTATCATCAGCAAAACTCACAATCGGCATCATAAAGTTACCTTTTCTAAGTGGTGCAAGTCTTAAATCATTCTTTTGTAAAATGTTATTAAAAGTAATCTCTGAATCAATCCTATATGCTTCGTGATCCATATATACAGTTTTTCCGATGGATAAATCAAGGGGCTTTTCATTGATATTATCTACATTACTATCCGCTTGGTTTAGATAATCAAAAAGTGTTTCCTGCCTTGTTTGTGGCTCTTTCATTTGCGTATTTTCAGCTTCTTTTTCATCTAAAGCATATTCAGAAATTTCAAGAGCCTTATATTTTCCGCTATCAATGAGCTTATCGACTTTCGTACTTTCCTTAAAAGTAGTGCCACGATGAAGTGGATACTCTATTCTTTCAACTTTCACTTTTCTTCCAGTCTCTTCAAGGCTGATGGCAAAGCTATCTTGTTTACTTGCAAGTATAAATTCATTGCCGACTTTAACTGCTACTTTCTCATTCTGATTGTTATATGCGTAATCTTTAAGACTATCAACAAACTCACTCATCGTAACAAAGTCAATGTTATCCTTAAATTCTTCAATTTGACTTATGCTTACTTCATCATTCATTAGATAACCTTTAAGCACATTAAACTTAGCAAGTTCAATGTCTAACTCTTTCAGATATTTTATCTTTTCTGATGTAACACCATCCAGACCTTTGTTCCAATCATCAATAAGCCATTTTAAATGTTCCATCTTCCATACAGGAAGTTTAGGATCTGCAATCTCAGTAATTTCATTTCCATAAAAGTCATACTCTTTTATAGCACTCATAATCTGTTCTAATTGTTCAAAATTAAAATCATCAATCCCAATGTTTGTTCCTTGAAGAGCTTCTTCTAATTTACTAGTGGCAAGTCTGCTAATTGCAACATCTCTTGGGACTTCGTATTCTTCCATAATAGAGCCAACTTCTTCAGCAAAATTAGGACTTAATTCTTCTTCAAATTCATCTGTTATTTTACTGGTAGCTTCTTTAGGAATTACCTCATTTTCAAAACTAAGTTCTCCATTAAATACCATTTGAAGTTCATGTTCATCCATCTGCTTTTTTAATTCTCTGTCTTTAAGCTCTCTAAAAGTCTTTGGGAAATCTTCTAAAATAAGTCTTTGAGCATTTAGTTCTTCAAGCTCACGGATGTTAAAATATCCCCACTCTGGTTCAATTCCTAAAGCAAGACCAAATGCATCTCCTGTTTCCCTATCATATTCCGTCATATACCATGTCCAATTGCTTCTAAATGGAATGATATATGCTGCATGAACCTGAGTATCTGCCAGATCAGTGTGTTCTTGGTCATAAAGTTTTGGAACACGCTCAAGCATTTCATCAGTCATTAAATTGTATGGATCTTCTTTAGAATAGAAAAAGGAAGCATTTTCTGCTCCCTCGTTTGTTTTTTCAATGCTATTTTCTAAGCTTCCACTATTTCCTTGATTGTCATCTCTTTCAAGGCTGAAATCATTGCCTTGTATTTTGGATTCGTTTCGCTCTCTATTTTCCAAGCTTCCATCATATTCGGCTTTTCCTTCCTCATAAAGTCTATGGCTCTCTTTTGAACTTCCATCAAGTGTTTCACTAGGCTCTTCTCTTTGTAAAGGTCTATTAGCATTTGATAGTGTTTCTCCTCGCTGCTCTCTGTTAGAAAGTCCAATCTCATCACTGCGTAAATTGGATTCGGAAATTCTTCCATGAATTTCTTCTCTTCCTCCAGTTTGTTCAAAGTCTTCTCCTTGATTATCAAAATTATCTCGTCTGTATTCTCCAGCTCTGAAAATTCGGTTTCCGTCATTATCATCTCTTTCGTCATTTGATCGAATAGCATTCGCCATACCTCCTAATTCTTTATTATTTTCATTAAGCTTATTATAATCGGCACCTATACTCTTTGTCAGGTCTCTACCCACAGATAAATTTCTTGTTCTAACCATCGTAGCTTCAATAATATTGCTACAAGCATTGGAAATACAGTTACCAACACTCATTAAAGAAATTCTATCTAGGTACTTAAAATTTTCTTGTAAGTTATCCATTGGAATATGATAATCCAGATTAAATCTATTTGAAATTGCAAAGCTAATAGAATTTCTCATAAAATTTATAAATGAGTTTCTATCTTCATCAGCAATCCTCAGATTATTTGCAAGCTCATATATGCTTTCATCTGCGTATATTCTGCTAAGAGAATATAGATTCTCTGATAGGTTTTCACTTGAATCATACCCTTGCAGCTCAATCATATCTTTTAATGCATTTTCATGCTTTTCTCTATCAAAAGACCATAGTTCCACTTCATTAACATTTCTATCCATCGATACCGTCTGACTAATATCGAAGATATATCCTACCTTTTGGAAAGCATTACTGTCATTTAGAATAGGTATCCCTTTTTGCCCTCTCATAACAGTTCGATTAAATCTTTCTCTCCACATATCAAAGCTTGCACAAGCAGTTGCATTGGGATTTTTATCATAGATACTAAGTTGACTTAAAAAGTCATATCTTTGATTATTTCCAATGACCTTTAAGAGTTTTAGATATTCTCTTTCACTATCTAAAACATCTCTTTTTACAAGCTCAATTATGTTGTAAAAATCATTCGTCCTCATCTTTACCTCCTAGTTCTTCAAAATTTCTCTTAATATTGCTTCTAACACATTCACGACAATGCTATTTCCAGCTTGTTTATATAGTATTGACGATAATTTCCCTTTTCTTCCTGGATAAATAGCTTTTAGCCTATTAAAGTTTTCATCATCAAATCCCATAAGTCTAAAACACTCTCGCTCAGTTAAATATCTATATTTACCATTACTTAAATCAATAATTCCTGAGTTAGGAATACGCACTTGCTTGGTGGAAATGGTGTAGGCAAACTTATCTATCACTTTAAGTCTTCCTCTAAAATTATTATTCTTAGGTTTTCCTCTTATATATCGAAGCATTGACTCTTGCCTTACTTCATAAAGATTTGAAGCGTCTTTCTCAAGAAATTCAGATATATCCCTTGCTTGTGTTTTTTCGAGCTTGGCAAAATCAAAAGAATTATTCCCCAAGATGCTTACAACAAAGATACGCTCTCTTTTCTGTGGTATTCCAAACTCCATAGCATTTAGAATTTCATATTTGTTCTCATATCCTAGTCTCTCCATTTCTTTTAAGTAATGAAAAAAGGAAGTTCTCAAATTTCTATCGAGAACTCCCTTTACATTTTCCCAAAGCACAACCTTGGGCTTTATATTCATTTCTTCTATTATTCGTATTGTTTCAAAAAGAAGACTACTTCTTGTACCGCTACCTTTTGTGCCACCTTTCTTTAAGCCACTTCGACTAAAATCTTGACATGGACTACCATGCATTAGTAAATCTATTTTTTCATCTGGCGGATGATAATCTACTATACTCTTAGGCTCAAATTCTTCGCCATAAAGTGCATTATAACTTTTAACACAATTCTTATCTATCTCTACATAATCCACCGTCTTATGAGATATTTTTTGCCTTATTAAAGCTTTTCTAATGGCACCTATACCACCAAACAGTTCTAATACATTTAGCTCATCTATTTTAATCACCTCCAATAAAATAAGGGAACAAGATTAGCTCTCATTCCCCCAAAAATTATTTACGATATATCCCTACTGTTTCTCTTATTTCATTCTCAATACATTTTAAGAAATCATCCTTATTCGCCTTTCCATTAGCAATATCAGATAGTTTCATTTCCCATTCAGCAGTAGTTTCTGCCGATTTAAGAGTATCTGAAACAATAGTCACCAAACTAATTCCTTTATTGGTTGCAATTAGATTCTTTTTATCTCTTTCGATAAAACCTTTGAAAATCAAGTTTTCAATAATACCTGCACGAGTTGCCGGTGTACCAAGTCCTTTTCTTTCTACCTCAATGCCTTTTTCTAAGGCGTCATTACCCGCTACTTCCATAGCCTTTAAAAGTGTATCTTCCGTAAAATGCTTAGGTGGTGATGTATATTTCTCTTTTACTTCTTTATTTCTTATCTCAAATACTTCGCCTACCTTTACACCTGGTAGTAATGTATCTTCAGTTTTCTTAGTTTTATATTCTTTTAAATACTTAGTGAATCCCTCATCAATAATCACTTTGCCACTACTACTAAATTCAAAACCATCAAACTCAGCAACAATTTTTGTAGTATTTTCTACTAAAGGGTATCCAACACTTGCGTGAAGTTTATTTGTTATAAGTCTATATACCTTTGCTTCACTTTCTGGAAGAGTTGAAATATCTTCTTTTAATGAGCTGATTGTTGGTATAATCGCATGGTGATCCGTAACTTTTTTAGAATTAAACACTATCTTAATTCTTTCAGTATCAAAGTCATTCTTGCCTAAGATATTATTAATGACGCTTGTAATCATATCTTCAGTCAGGCATCTACTATCAGTTCTTGGATATGTTATAAACTTCTTCTCATAAAGACTTTGAGCATAATCAAGTGTCTGTTTCGCACTATATCCAAAATACTTGTTGCATTCTCTTTGAAGTGTTGTAAGGTCAAAAGGTAACTCAGGTTTTGTTATCTTTTCTTTTTGAAAGACATCAGTAATTTCTATGGAATTACCTACTAAATTGATAAGCTGCTCTGTGGTAGTCTTGTCATCAATTCTGTCTGTAGAAAGTGAAAATTTATCTAAAGAAAGCTCAACTGTATAATATTTTTCTTTCTTGAAATTACTGATTTCATCATCCCTATTTACAATCATTGCAAGTGTAGGTGTTTGTACTCTTCCCACACTATAATTTTGCTTATACAGGCAAGAATAAAGCCTACTAATATTCATCCCGACTAGCCAATCTGCAATCGCTCTTGCCTTGGCGGATTCAAATAAATCATCGTAGTAACTTCCATCTTTTAAGTTATTGAAACCATCTTTAATTGCACTATCTTCCATTGATGAAATCCAAAGTCGTTTCATCTTCTTTTTACAATTTGCTTGATTATAGACAAGTCTAAAAATGCTTTCTCCTTCACGACCAGCATCACAAGCATTTATTACATTCTCTATTTCTTTATCATTCAATAGTTTCTTCAAGACACTAAATTGTTTCTTAGTAGATTTTGAAACCTCATACTTATACTCACTTGGAACAATCGGTAAATCTTCCATATTCCACTTAGCATACTTTTCATCATAGCTATCGGGATTTGCCATCTGAATCAGATGACCTACGCACCATGATACCCTATATCCACTTCCCTCATAGTATCCATCTTTCTTTTTTGTAGCTCCTATCACCTTTGCAATTGATATAGCTACACTTGGTTTTTCTGCAATAACTAAATCCATATTATCTCCAATCTTTCAAATAAAATAAGGCGAAAGATAATACTCCCTCGCCTTTAACTTGCACCCAAAATCATATAATTTATGATGCATTTTATTCTTCATCTTCTTCGATTTCTTCAACCTCTATTTCTGATGTTTCTTCACTTTCATCAGCTTCTGAGAAAAAATCATCGTCATCATCTTCTAATGCTTCAAGTTCTTCATTCTCTTTCTTTTTAACAACCTTAAAGTAATAACCTGCACCTAATGCTCCAGCTACTACAAGAATCAGAATTAAGTATGTTCCCATATTACTACTTTCATCTTTTTTCACTGGTTTAGGCTCTTCTTTTATTTGATCTTCCTTTACAATCTCCTTTTGTGTTTCTTTCTTTTCAACCATATTTAACAAATCATCTTCTGAAACTTCTGTTAAAAGCATTACATTCTCGCTATCTTCATCATGATTAATGATTAGATGAAAAGTCTTTCCATTTTTAGTTGTAAAAGTTACAAACTGTCTTGCGTCTGCTGAATACATATCCGTAGACTTATTATCTTTACCATCGTTGTGGTGAATTGGATAATCTTTGTTTGCATTATCCTTATTCTCTGTAACGGTTCCTCTTGCTTTTGACGGTGCTGACGCTACTCCTTTATTGGTATTTGCTGACTTGCTTGTTCCATCCATAGAAGACGTATCTCCATTACTTGAAGTTTGTTTAGGTGTTAGCTTATTCGGATAACGTATTTCCTGTCTCTCCTCTTTTTTATCCGACTTAGTTTCTACCTTATTTTCTATTTTAGATGTTGGCGTTGAAGCATTACCAGAAGCATCGCTACCTTTTCCTGTATTTATAGGTGTGCTTGGAATAAATTTGCTAAAAGATTCGTTATTTTTCGGTACTGGATTTGAGATAGTTGAATTAGAATTAGTCCCTATCTTATTCATAGAATTGAGCTTTTCCTGTAGTTCCTTAGTCTTCTTTTCTAACTCTTCAATAGATTTTTTAAGCTCAATATTTTCTTTCGATGAATCAACAGAGTCCTTGTCCTTTTTGATTTTCTTTTCCAAAGCTTCAATTTCATCTTCAAGATTTTTGATTTTATCTTTTTGCTTATCACTTAACTTATCTTTATCCTTAAGTTCCTTGCTAAGATTATCTACCTTTTCTTTTAAGTCCTTAGACTCCTTATCCATCTTATCTAAATCATTTTTAGTAATATCAGTTTGAGTTGATGAATCTTTCTTAGGCTCTTCTGTTTGAGTGGCTTTATCCTGTTTTGCTTCATCAGACTTCTTTTCTTTATCTTTATCATTTTCAGTCTGAGTTGCTTCATCTTTTACAATCTTTTCTACCTTACGGATAATCTCATCTTTCCCATCGCCTTTTACTCCATAATAAAGAAAATCATCAATGAATTTCATATCGTCAGGTAACATTGGCAAATCACCACTATCAAGGATTTGTCCTTTATCTGCCTTTACAACTTCTTCCTTAAATACTTTCTCGTCTGAAAATACATACTTAATCTTTACTTCAAATTTCTCTTCCGTTTCTGCAAGAGCTTCAATCGGATTAAGCATTGAAAGTACAGTTCCATCTTTTGCAAATACAATCTGCTTATTTACAGTCATCACACCTATAATTGAAACCAAAAGTAACGCTGCTCCAATAAGTGCGGCCAATACTTTCTTATTCTTCAATTTGCTTTTCATTACTATATTTCTCCTTTTCTTTTTTCTCTTTGAACATCTTCACTAATTCTTCAAGAGTGATATTGTTCTCTCTACAAATCACTACATACTCCTGGTCTAATAGTTCATCTTTACGAATAAATAAAGGCTCTAAATCTTTATCGATCTGAACCTTCTTATCTAATAACTTTTGAATTTTTTTATTAACAGTATTCAGTTCCCTATTCACATTTTCCACTCCCTTCTATCTTTGTACGTTTGGTGGAAATCCAAATCCTACTGGATGGTGTTTACAGAATGTTGCAATCCAATCATCTAAGGTTGTTACCCTAACTACTCCGATATTATCCATTACCTTACCATCACCAATATAAATTCCGACATGACCATAAGTAAGTCCGGCTTGTCCACCACTACTGCTACTTTCAACTGCTACAAGCATTCCTACTTTTAACTTTGATCTATCAGAAGTAAATGTATGGTTTCGGTACATATCATTAGCATTACCTCCGATATATCCAAGACCTGCATTTTGATAAACCTGAGAAACCCACATTGCACACCAACCTGCTCCAGGTGATGGAGTAATATATGCTGCATTTACAATTTTCTTTTGAACATCAGACGATGCTTCGTATTCTTTTCCTCCACCTATGCCACCATTTGCAGTAATGAGATTCGTGTTGCCAAACATTTCGCCCATATTCCCCTGTGCAAGGAATAGTGCTTCATAATGCTTTAAATTGTCTGGATACTTAACGAAGACTTCTCGAACCACGCTATCCATTTCTCTTTTACTTAAAGTAACAATGAGCTTTCTATACTCATAAGGTTCTTCATGGCTCTCGGTATATTCGTTCCCCTCTTCATCAGTGTAAGTTCCAGTTACAGTCTTATACCTTATCTCTATTTCCTCTTTATAATCGACATGGTACATAGTCTTAAATAAGTCATCTAAAATATTACTAACTTCAGATAAACTCTTTACTTCACCATATCTTGAAGTGATATAGGATAAAAGTTCATGAACATTATGACCAATATCTCCATTTTTTCTTACGATATATTCATCGTATCTGGGATTATTCTTTTCTACATTTTCAAGCTCGCTATATAAGTCATTCTCCTTGTTTGAAAAACTTTGGTTAATCTCAGTTAAAACATTTGGTCTTGATAAATATGATGTTGTTAAAACACTGCTCGTAGAATTAGCAAATCCACCCATTGTCATGCTTGCAAAGTTAAATACAAAAGTTCCAAAAATAATTATGGCAGCTACTACTATTGCTGCCACTTTTGCTTTTCTTATGATGAAGTCTTTAGATACCTTGAATGTATCCATCAGTGTCTTTTTAACTCTATCTCTAATTCTTGTCTTCTTTTGTTTATAGATAGCTGACTTCATCTGTTTCTTCTTTTGAAACTTCTTATAAGCATTTGCTTTTTTATATTGGTCGGTCTTCTCAACCTCGTCCATGCTCTTTCTAAACTCAAGCTTGGACTTTCTACTTTTGATTTTCCTATTGCTCTTTTCTAAATCATATATCTTCTTACTTTTTCTCTTATCCGAATAATTTTTTACGCCATGAATAAGTTTAGAGGAACTTCCTAAGCCTTTTTCAGCAGCTTCAACAGATGCATTTTCATCACTACCAGATGATAGATAAGCACTTGTAACCTCACCAAGTTTTGCGGCTCCAATCACACTTCCACCGACTAAGGTTTCTTTGTTATACCTTTTATAAAGCTGATTTTTCTTTTCCCTATCTCTGATGACTTCTTTACCAGTTTTAGAAGCTTTAGTGTTATCTTCCTTTTTCTTATCCATCTCTTTTCTTGTAAAGAGCTTATCAGAATAGTTCTTTCTTTTAAGTGACCTTTTCTGCTTTTCATGAAGTTTGGATTTTTTATTACCTAAAGGCTCATATGATACATCGCTATCTCTAAAATCATTATCATATCTATCAATAACACCATCACCATCTTGGTCTTTTGCTAAAGGATCATAGATACGATTTTCTTTAACCTCTGTTTGATAATCTGACTTGGCTACTTCGGCTTGAAAACTGTTACTTCGAATATTTCTTTTTATAGCATTTTTGCTCTTGTTACTTGTTTCTATTTCACTAGTAATATCCGTTCTTTTACTTATCTTCTCATGAATTTTATCTTGAAACCTGTTTTCTTCTTTAACTACCTTATCCCTGTAATCATCTCCAGTTTTTCTTTTATAATCTAGGACATCATCTGTTTCAGATTTTGTGATGATTTTCTCTTCTCTTGCCCTTAACTTTTCATTCAAATCTCGCTTTCTTTTTTTACTCATAAGACGCTACCTCACTTCTTCAGGTTTTGTAGTCATCTTTTGATATAGGATTGTGTCTTTAGGGAAGTTATCTACAAATGGAACAATGGTGTTTCCAAAGAAAATCAAACCTTCACCTGCTCTTGAATTGGTAACGAATTTTTCCTGATCCTTTGAGATTTTAAGCTTTACAACAAGCCAATCTCTATCACCTGTTGCTTGATTAAGCATTAGAATAAAATCCGTATTGTCAAAAATATTTTCAATTTCTTTACTTGCAAGTAGATCTTTGACATTTTGTGTAATTCCTGTTGGAATGCCGCCCCATTTTCTAAATCTCTTCCAAATTTCAACAGAATACTGAGAAGTTTGCTCGTCTTTTAAAAGCAAGTGAAACTCGTCAATGTAGTATCTTGTGCTTTTTCCTGTGTTTCTATTTTGCGACACCTTATTCCACACCTGATCTTGAATAACAAGCATTCCTATCTTTTTAAGCTGTGTTCCAAGTTCTTTAATATCAAAGCAAATGAGCTGCTTGTTTAAGTCAACATTTGACCTGTGATTAAAGACATTAAGACTTCCTGAAACATAGATTTCCATTTCTGTTGCAAGTTTCTTTCCCACCTTTTCTTCTTGCCCTCTTAACATATTGTAAAGGTCTTGAAGTATAGGCATATTCTCTGGAACTGGATTTTCAAAATATTTCTCGTAAATCTTAGGTAAGCACCTATCTATAACAGACTTTTCTTCTGCTGTAAGTCCACTACCACCAACCACAAGTTCAAGCATAGACATAATAAAATTTGCCTTATCCTTAAGTGGTGCATCTCCATCTCCATAATTCATATTTATATCTAGGGGATTAAGATAGTCTTTACTCTTTGCACTAACCTTTATGACTTCTCCCTTAAACTGTTTAACAAGATTGCCATATTCACCCTCTGGATCACAGATAATGACATCATCATCGGTTGTAAGAATAGCATTTGCCATTTCACGCTTTGCAGAAAATGACTTACCAGAACCAGGCGTACCTAAAATTAAGCCATTTGGATTTTTAAGCATTTTTCTATCAGCCATAATAAGATTATGGCTTAAGGCATTTAATCCATAGTACAAGCTATTTGATGAGTTTATGAAAAGCTCCTCTGTTGTAAATGGTAAAAAGACTGCTGTAGATGATGAGGTTAACCCTCTATCTATTTCAATCTTATTTACGCCAAGAGGTAATACACTGATAAAACCTTGTTCTTGACTATGATCTAAGCGTTTAATCTTACAATTATGCTTACTTGCAATAGATGAAATCTGAGAAATAGTCGTATCTAGCTTTTGTACTGTCTTTGCAAAATTCATAAAGACAATCGTTACGATAAACATACGCTCATCTCTTGTCTGAAGGTCTTTTAAAAGCATCTTGATATTATCACCATAGGTAATTAAATCACTTGGCAATATGTCCATGTCATAGCCACTTCTAACTGCCTTTTTATTTTCCTCAATCTTCATCTTATCAATATCTGTATTTTTTCTTTTCACCATCTTAATCGCTTCTGTCTGTTCAACTGCCTTGATATGAAAAGAAATATTGATGTTATCATCTATATCTAAAAATTCTGCAAGCATTCTATCCGACAGCTCGCTTGCAAGTATTTGAAGATGACTAACAGCTCCAATATATTTTCCAAACTTAAAATACTTACTTGGTACAAAATTAAAAGAATCTGGTGCAATAACAGTCTTTGTACTTTCTCTTGGTTTTAAGTCTTTATAGGAAAAAGAAAAGAGCTTATCTGGATTTAAAATATCATGCAATACCTTTAATCTTTCTTCTCCAGTTAAGCCCTCAGCACGAACTCCCATACTCTTTAGATTTGATAATATATCAATCTCAAGTCGCTCAAGTTTTGCAGTCGCTTGCTCCAAACTATCCGCTTCAACTCCAAAGGTGATATACTTCGATTTCTTTAAACCATTATTTCCCTTTGCAAGCTGACTTTTTAACATCTCACGAAACTCTAATCGAATATCATCATAACCATCATTTTTATCCGGTATCTGAATAGCTGCTTTTAATTCATTATTTCTTCCAAGCTGATTGATATATGAAAACTCAATATCTACACTTGGATCAAAAGAGTTTAAGACATTCGCAAATTGATTGAAAATCAAATCCTTATCTTCTTCTAAGGCAAGCTGATAGTTTATATCCTGAAATGCAATACACTTATTATAGTGCTTTTCATCAAGCTGGCATATTCCACTTTTTAGCATTCTCAGATAAGGTATTGTGTCTTCAACAGTATATCTCTTAGGCTCTTTCTTAAATATTAAGTCGATTAGAGAAGCTTTTTTCTTCTGCTTAGTCAGCTTTTCTTTTTTCAGGTTTCTTTTGTTTTCCTTTAATACCTTTTGATTTTTTTCTAATTGAATTTGCTGTAATTTTCTTTTCTTGTTCAAGGTAAACCTCCTTTCTCACTCGCTTCTGTGGTTGATAAAACTTGTGTAGATATATGTGCTTAAAATATTTCTCAAAGGTAAGTCCATCTTTTTCAAATAGTGTTACAAAGAAGATTGGAAGCGTTGATACAATTAAAAACAGTATCGCTATATCATTTGGCATAAACTTTCTCATAAATAAATAGACTGGTATACCAACCAGTCCAGCAAGTGTAAATCCAATTAATTGTCTTCTTGTAAGGTTAAAGGCTACCTTTGTTTTTACCTTTTTTAAATCTTTGGGAATTGGTACATAGCCCATAGCTTACCTCCCATCTTCTTTTTCCTTTGAAAATGCTTCAAAATGTTCATAGCATGAAGCAACTTCATTTCTCATCTCTTCTAATTCTGACTCAATGAATGCATTTTTCTGCTCTTGATAACAAAGAATAGATTTCACATCATCTCTTGTACTTTTTACTTCATCTTCTAAATTCTTTAATTTGTTCCTGTTAAAAATCGAGATAGCAAATGCTCCAATTCCTACTGCAATAATTGAAACAGGAAACAACTTTTTCTTTACTTCTATCATTAAAAATCCTCCTTAATGTGCGTTTAATACACTCTTTGCAAGCGTTCCACTCTTTAGCATCATTAGACCAAGAAGTAATGCATAGCCTAATATCATAAAGGTACTTGCATGAATGTCCGTTATCTTTATCGTCTTTACTAAAACTGCATAAATACCCAAGCATATAATCAAGAATAAGCCTTGAAGCCCAATAGCAAATAGACCTTTGATATAGTTTGTTCCAATTTGTCCCCACTCCTTATTTCCCATAGTGGCAAATGGAATTGCTGAAACTGAACAGTAAACATATATCTCAAACATTCTGCCATAGACAACTAGCATTATGACTACCGACATAACCTGTATTGCAACTTTAACAAGCGAGGTTTCAAAGAGTATCATCACCAGTTCTCCAAGTCCTTTGTCTTTTAATCCCTCAACCATCTGAACAATTTGATCACCTGAAACGGCAGCAGAAGTATTGATTACTCCTGCCGCCTGATTTACAAGGTGTTGTGCAACATCAAATACTGCCATTGAGAATGTAAAGGCATGAGATACTAGCCATACCGCTATCCACATCTTTATCATGTATTTAAAAAACTCAAAGGTATCTGTATCGTGCATATTATTCTTTTGCATAACCATATTTATCAGTTCAATACATAAAACTGCTGTAATGATTAAACCTGCAATTGGAATAATGACACTATCATTGATACTCTTAATAAAGTTAAATACCTCTGAGTTCCATCCCATTGGTGTCTTGCCTATATCGGTTGCTACTGCTCCGACTTTATCATTAATGTCGATAAACATTGACTCAAGATTTGCTTGGATACCTCCGAGAAGAAGCTCTTTAAAAAATTCCTCTATCTTATCGAAAATACCAAACATAAGCTACTCTCCTTACTTCAATACATTTGAAAGTAATGGGATTAGTTTTAAGCCGATTAGAACGATGCCTCCACCAGCCATTAGCTGCTTAATGCCCTGAGATTTTGCTCCAGGGTTATCATTACCATATCCCTCCATAAGGTTAATAACACCCCATGCTCCAAGACCAGCACCTACTGCCATTACCAAAATCTTTAATACATTAACTGCTTGTACGAAAAAATCCATTATTTATTCCTCCTCGTTTTCTTCTTTCTTTTCAATTTTGTTCATAGACATAACTACAAAATTCTTATATGTCTTTCCATTTTTAGTTCGTTTGTTGAAGTAACCATACACATGAATGAAATCACCTTCTGAAAATTCCTTAGCCACGTCAGATTTATTGCCATAGGCTGCACAGTTGATATACTCTCTACCTTTTCCATATCCTTTCGAAAGAGCAAAATTTACAACTTGAACCTCTTCATCACCTCTTGTAAAAGTTCCAAAAGTAGGTTTTTTTAACAGATTGGCATTGATATTAATCATTTCTTTATCCATTTTTTCCTCCAATTAAAAAAGCGACTGAAAAGTTAATTTCAATCACCAAGTATTTGTATATTTAGTTATCTATTAGGTAGGGCTTCTTATCCTTATCATCTTTTCTCCTTTACTTTCTGTAACATATTTAAGGGAACTAGCATTTTGTCGTGTATATATTAGTGAGAGGCATTTGAAATACTAGTTAGCAACTCTTGCGAGTTTTCCCTATTTATTGATCGCAATATAAATTGAAAATAGGCATGAAAAAAAACGATAGATTTTTTATTTCTA
>NZ_CALLVU010000059.1 GCF_938015485.1 uncultured Lachnoanaerobaculum sp.
GCTCTATATCTTTTCTCGTTCCCCATCTTGCTGAGCCATACTCTTTCCCCTGTCTAAACTTTTTAGCATTTTTCCCTTTGGTATATACGATAATTTTGATTAAAACAGCTACTACCACGCCCATTATAATATCCGTAGGATGAAGGCTTGGAAGAAAGCTCATCGTATTAATCTCTAATATCCCTTGAAAAATTTTGTCAATAATATCGCCACCTATATAGGCTCTTACATGATGTGAAAAGATATTACCTATATAGAAAAATGCAAGATAGGGAATGTTCTGCTTTAGAAACTTTACCTTATCTTGCACCTTAAATAAGCCTTTGATGTCCTTTAATATCTTATCTATCATAGGCTCTGCTCCTTTTGTTTATTCTTGACTTTATCCTTTGAAACAGAGTTCTTTGCCATTTCTTTGAACTTCTCAATATTCTTATGAATGGACTCCTTCCTTTCCGTTTTCTTTTCTGATTCTGAAAGGGCATGCTTAAATGCTTTGTCCATAACCTTCATATCTTTAGCTTGAAAGAATACTGAGTATTTCCCACTTTCCTTATCTTTCATGACTGAAAACTTTACCCCATACCGATTAAGTTCTTTTTTCAGTTCCTTAAGCTCTGCTTCTTCAACCGGAATTTCTTCAAGCTGTCCCTTTTTAACCATATCTTTTAGCTTTACTTCATTTCCGTTAGCATTAACCAGCTTTTCAAGTCCTCCAAGTTTTTCTGCTTCTTTCATCAATTTCTTTAATAAGTTCAGAATTAGCTTTCCTGTTACTTTAGCAGCTCTAACTTCCATATTCAGCGTTTTTCTTGCTATTTCTTCATTGATCAACTTATCTCACCTCCATTCAGCAGTCTGTCCTTATTCCGATTCAGTTTGTCCTTTTGAATAACCTTTCTAAAATCTTCTCCTACAACCATAACAGGAATACACATCTCTATGATTCTTGAGTAGATTCTTTGATACTCTACGCTATCCTTACAATTTTGGATTGTGTCATAGGAAAGATTAGTGGTAAAGATAGTCGGTTTCTGTTTTAAGTACCTGTTATTCACGATGTTATATACTTGCTCTTTGGCATAGCTTGTATCTCTTTCTATTCCTAAGTCATCCAAGATAAGAACGGAAGTATTTACAAGGGATTCAATATATGCGTTCTTGTCAAAATCAAATCCTCCCTTTTGCAGCTCATTGATAATCTGTGCAAAATTTCTTATTTTAACGCCTATTTGATACTGTTCAATAAGGCTATTTGCAATGGAGCAGGCAAGATAGGTCTTTCCGCTACCTACTGAGCCATAAAAAAGAAGTCCGATATTTTCTTTTTTCATTTCCTCATAGTCTTTTACAAAGTTCTTTGCAATGATAAGGCTTTGATTTTCTTCTCCCTGATAATTTTCAAATGTGTATGACCACTGAATAATCGAGTTAAAGCAGCTACTCTTTAATCGTTCAATCTCCATCTGCTTTTGTCTTTCTTTTTCTCTTTCCTCTCTATCTCTGTCGCATTTGCAAGAAATCTTAAATATCATCTTGTTATCAAAGAACTCCATCACTTTTCCGTCTTTTCTTTCATGGCAAACTTTACAAAATGCGTGTCCATCCTTGATATATTCTTTTTCAGGATCGTAAGAATACTCTACATCTTCTATCATTACTTTTTCTAATTCTTTCATCATAGGTGTTCTCCTTTATCATATTCTTCCCATGTCGGGATATTTGATGTTTTCACTTCTTTTCCTCTCCCCTGATCTTTATAAAACCAAGAAAGGATTGTCGCTTTATGGTCTTTATAGGTCTTTCCGGTGCTTTTGATATATGCAGATAATCTCTCAATGTAATTATCAAGCTGTGAGTTCATTATGATTTGTAAATCGGATATATCTTCTGCCGTTAAAAATACATTTTGAAATGTTCCAAGCCCGTTTTCACCAAAACTATATTCTCTCTTACTATACTTACTCTTATTATTCTCTATATAGTTAGAGTCAAGATTTTGAACTTCCTGAAGTTCATTTTCTTTACTTCTGAGGTTAAAATCTTTTACTTCTGAAGTTAAGTTTTTTGACTTCTGAAAGTCATTTTCTTTTACCGCTAATATGCTCATAAAGTCTTTAACATATATGACATTCGGCTTACCAAGCCCAAGCCTTACTCTTTCAATCAGTCCGATTCCTTTTTTCATATCGAGTTCATCTAATGTTTTTATAGCTGTCGGCTTTGAGATATTTCTTCTTCTCATAATTTCTTCAACAGTAAAATAGATAAATACTCTGCCTTCCTTGTCCACCCAGTTATTCTTAAAGGACATTCCTGTGCGTTTCAAAAGCATGGAGTATAGAATAATGGCTTCAGCAGACAGTCCCTTAAATTCTTCTCCGTCTACTAATATTTCAGGCACTTTCAGAAAGTTAAATCGCTCTGCTTCTCTGTTATAGAAATAGTCAAAGTCCATCGCTTCACCTCCTCACCAAAAAATTTGCAAAGAAAAAGACGATAGTTTTTCTTCTATCGCCTTTGGTAACCATTTTTATGAAATTTTTTAGATTGATTTTATTGCTTCATTGATTCCCTGAAGGAATGCTATAACAGCTGCTCCGACCATCGGTATTCCATAAGGACTTAACAAAAATCCTAATACCAATGCCTCAATGCCAAGTGATATATCTTTTTGCATAAATGATCCTATTGCAGCAACTATACACATCAGCATTAAGAAATACAGAATAGTTGTTCCTATGCCAAGTATAAATGTCAGAAAGGCAGTAAGGATACTCAGCAGCAAGCTGATTGGAAACAAGATTATTTTTATTATCCATCTCATCATTTCTTATTCCTCACTTCCCAATTCATACTTTGTATCTCCACACACCATATCAATGCAAACATTCACATCTATATAATTTTTTAGGACTTTTTTTCTTCCTCCATCGCCATCTTCATTAAAGACATAATGCTTGTAAAACTGCTTAAAATGCAGGATTTTCACGATTTCACTCTTTGTATCAACGCTATGCACTCCACATGCATCGTTGCCACAAACATATCAACTGGTTTCGCCTCCACAAACTCATATCCGAGTTTGCCCAGAAGCTTGATATCGCGAGCCAGTGTTCCTGGATCGCAGGACACGTACACTATCTTGTCCACGTCACAGCTTGCGACTGCTCGGAGAAGTACCTCATCGCAGCCTGCGCGCGGAGGGTCGAGGATGGCGATTTTTGGTGCATTTTCATCTATGTAATCGACGAAAAGCTTATCTTCCTTGTCGAGGAGTCTCGGCATCACCTGTTCGGCGCGGCCTGTGTAGTAGCGCGCATTTACAATTCCGTTGATTACGGCGTTGCGGTTTGCGTCGATAACGGCGTTTTTTACAGACTCGATTCCGATAATCATGCCAGCGTCAGCCGCCATACTGAGGCCGATGGTTCCGATGCCGCAGTAGAGATCGAAGACGGTTTCGCCGCC
Source organism: uncultured Lachnoanaerobaculum sp. (assembly GCF_938015485.1). Taxonomy (GTDB): domain Bacteria; phylum Bacillota; class Clostridia; order Lachnospirales; family Lachnospiraceae; genus Lachnoanaerobaculum. The sequence continues at coordinate 3,472 of NZ_CALLVU010000059.1, forward strand.
CTTGAGACAGGCATATTCCCTGACCTTGGCGTAGAGCTTGCTCATCTGCTTCGTGTTGACCTGGTAGAATGCCGGTGCGGAAATCTCGAATTTCATGCCGTCGTCCGTGATGTCGGTGATTGTGTTTGAGCCAGCCACCACCTCGTAAGCGGCTGCGGGTTCGCGGATGTCTTTTGCCTTGTTCACCTCGACAACTACGCTCTGTAGGAAGTACGGCTCCTCATCGGTCGATACTGCGTCGATTGAGTCGCTGATGGTGTAGATGACCTTCTCGGCATTTGGCAGCTGCTTGGCTGTGCCTGTGAATATCAGCATCATCTCGCCCGTGCCTTCACAGACCTTGATGGTGAAGCCTCTTAGAAATCCTTTGCCGTGCCTAGCATCGTATACGGTAGCTTGTCTTTCAGGATTTCGCGGACTGCATTGGCTGCCGCCATAGTTGCACGTTTCTGTAGGAGGCAGTCGGTGCAGTCGACTATTTTGTTGCTACCGCGCTTGTTGAAGCCGACGAGCGGGCCGGCGCTCGTCATCGCAACTGCGAACTCAGCCTTGTTACGGTATCTAAGCATTGAATCAGAAGTCTCGCTGTCAGCAATACCCGCAATACCCGCCTTATCAGACTTTCCAGCTTTATCACCCT
>NZ_CALLVU010000060.1 GCF_938015485.1 uncultured Lachnoanaerobaculum sp.
TCTTTGGCAGCTCTGGCAGATTTTAATTTAAGGTTTTTCATAGTTCCCCCTTATTCCTCATCTTTTTTACATCTGTCTATCACCAGTTTTATTACCAAGTTTAAAGTTAAAATAACAAAGGCAACAGCTACAATAAGGTTTATACCTTCTCTAAACTGTAACACTCCGTCTTTAAACAATGTGTGATCTGCTACAGACCTTATTAAGTAGTAGGCATTTAATAAAAATATAATGATATAGGTGATAAATTGCTTTATATAATTATTCTTTTTATAACTGCCGCAGGCGTCATTAAAAATAATATAAGTATTCAGCACAATACCTGATATAAAAAGTATTATAACACTTATGAGATCATTTGAAACAGGTAATGAGAGTGTATCCTTTGTGAATACATGTAAAATTGAAAGTATCATTACGGTAAAGTAAGCATAAGTATAACCGCGTCCTCTGACAGCCAACTGTCTTTCATCATATTCTTCTTTCGACTTTTTTGAATTAAAAGCCAAAACTCCAAATACACCTACAAAAAATAAAGCAATCATAATATATTCCATAAAAACTCCTTTCAGACAAAATGTCATATATGTTTTACATCATCAATATAACTCTATAATTACATTATGTCAAGTATATTTTACTTTATGTAAGATTGCGGACTTGCTTAAAGTATTTATAATTGATATAAATAGGATGTATCAACTATAGAAAGGAGCTTTCCTATGAAAAAATTCATGGTTATCGTCGTGGCTGTAATCTGCGGTATTGTTCTTTTTGCTTTTGCTAAATCCAATTCTATACAGGATAAATATTACGGTGTATTTATCGGTATGACTAGGGAAGCGGGGATTAAGCTCAGTAATTACAAAGTACTAGTACTTGAACCTACTGAATTTAATAAAGATGACATAAAGAAGCTACATGAGAAGAATAAAAAAATATATGCCTATCTTAATATAGGTTCTTTGGAAAACTATCGTCCATACTATGATAAGTTTAAAGATAAAACACTTGGTGCATATGAGAACTGGGAAGATGAGTACTGGATGGATGTTTCTGATAAGGAATGGCAAAATCTTATAGTAGAAGAGCTTGGGAAAAGTATAGCAGATAAAGGCTTTGACGGATTTTTTATAGATAACTGTGATGTATATTATCAGTTTCCCGAAGAGAAAATATTTGAGGGACTTTGTTCTATATTAAGTGGACTTAGAAAATATCATCTTGATACGATCATCAATGGCGGAGATACATTTGTAAGCAAATGTATTGATGACAAAATGGCAAAGGAAATGTTTGACGGAATCAATCAGGAATGTGTATTTACAAGTATTGACTTTGAGAATAAAAAATTCGGTAGAAAATCATCTACAGACCGTGAATATTTTATACAGTATTTGGATAAAGTAAAAATGGATGGACTTAAGGTATTTTTAACGGAGTACGGAGCTGATATAGTGACTTTACAAGAGATTGAAAAATATTGTAAAGATGACGGATTTCATTGGTATAATGCAAGAAATTTGGAGTTAAAATAGAATTTTCACGACTTTTATATAGTATAGGGGTATAGGTATATTGCTTAAAATCTAATTTTGTATATTGACTTTTTTATTGGAAATGTTAGAATATCTAAATGTTATGAATTGGCATTCATAAGACACAATAACATTACTAAGAAGAGGTATTTATGAAAAAGTTGGCGATTTTGGCAGGACTTTGTATTACAGCGGTGAGTATGTCCGCTTGCAGCTCTCAAAAAAGAGTAGTCGGTTCTAAAGGTGATGAGTACTCTGTGAAAAAGGATGTGGAGAAGGTTAGCAATGAGGCACAGTCAGGCGATAAGGCTTATGAGCCTTATACAATCACATTAAATCTTGAACGATCGGGTGCAGGACAAAATATGGAAGAGACATTTACATCCGCACCGAAGAGGGTGGTGGCAGACGGTGACCAGATGGTTGATTTCTTCTTGGATCTCGGACTTGAGGATCATATAGCAGGATATACCAGAGGAGCTTGCCTTGACACTGTAAATGATTTTCCTGCAAGAGATAAGTTGAATAAGATAGTTCCTGACGGTCAGAATTTAAGTAAGGCGTCAAAGGAACAGATTCTTGCATTAAAGCCTGATTTTATGATAGGCTGGGATTCACTTTTCTCAGACAGCAACTTTTCTGTAGACTGGTGCCTTAAGAATAATATTATTCCGTATTTCCCATACTCGTGTTCAGATAAGGCGACTATGGAAGATGTATACAAGGACTATGATACATTAGGACATATCTTCGGTGTTACAGACCTTGCAAACAAAAAAGTACAGGCTATGAAAGACACTATAGAAGATGTAAAGAAGACACTTGGTGATGATGTTTATAAAAAGCCTGTTTCAGTCTTTGTATATGACTCCGGTGAGGACGCACCTTTTACAGCTTGTCAGGGAATACCGGGGGATATGATAAAGCTTGCAGGCGGTCTTTCAATATTTAATGATATAGACAAGGGCTGGGCTACACCTTCATGGGAAGAGGTTGTTGCAAGAGATCCCGATGTCATTCTTATACTTGATTATAATAATGATACCGAGGCAAAGAAGAAGTTCCTTGAGACTAATGAGTTTACAAAGAACCTTCGTGCTGTAAAGGAAGGAAGAATCTACAGCGCTTGTTGTTCAGATATGCAGGGATCTGCAGGTTCCGCAAATGCCGTAAAGATAATGGCACAGCAGTTCTATCCTGATAAATTCAAATAAGTTTTAGATTGGAGGCTGTCACTTTGGTGGCAGTCTTGTTTTAGGAGACAGTATGAAAAAATTTAAAAAGCATTTTTTACCGCTTGAGTCAAACGGTGCATATCTGTTTTTTATATTTATAATGATTGCCGCACTGATTGTATCTATTGCAGTCTCAATCGTACTTGGCAGCGTGGATATCAAGTTTGGTGATGTTATAGGATTTTTGGCAAATAAAATCAGCAGTAGGAGAGTAGTAGTACCCACATGGGACAGCAGTATCGAGTCTATCATTTGGGATATCCGCACTCCGAGAGTTTTGACCGCATTTATTGTAGGAGCCGGACTGACACTTTGCGGTATTGTAATGCAGGCACTTACAAAGAATACCTTGGCGGACCCTTATGTCCTCGGTATTTCACAGGGTGCATCATCAGGTGCCGTATTTATGATTATGTACGGATCAATGTTTTTTTACGGACAGTACGGCACCGTATTGGGTGCGTTTATAGGTGCCGTTATATCTATAGTGATTGCACTTCAAATAGCCAAAATCAGAAACAAGGTTACAGCGACACAACTTATTCTTGCAGGTATTGCCGTGGCGGCGATGTTCGGAGCTTTGACAAATATAATGATTTATCTTCAAAGAACGGGATCGGATAAGGTAAAGACCGCTCAGTATTGGATGATGGGTTCGCTAAGCGGTTCCACATGGGAAAGACTTGTCTATGTTGCCATTGTATTTGTTGCATGCTTTATTGTGATATATGCGATCAGAAAGATGCTTGATGCCATGCTTTTGGGCGATGATGTTGCACTTACACTTGGTGTAAATACAGGCAGACTGAAGCTCATTATGATTTTGGTGACAACATTACTTACAGGTGCGATAGTATCTATAAGCGGAGTAATAGGTTTTGTCGGACTTACAATTCCACATATCACAAGAAGCGTAGTAGGAAGTAAGCATACAAGACTTATACCTGCCGCCACATTGGTGGGAGGCACATTTTTAGTACTGGCGGATGTGATTTCAAGAGTGATTATTTCTCCTGAGGAGTTACCTATAGGGGTTGTATCGGCATTCTTCGGTGCACCTTTCTTTCTGTATTTGATCAGAAAATCAAGAACCGGAGGAAAAGGATGATGAAACTTGAAACAAAGGGTATTACATATTCTATTGACGGAAAACTTATAATAGACGGTATTGATATAAGTGTTAAAGAGGGCGAGTTTGTAGGAATAGTCGGGCCGAACGGTTGCGGTAAGTCTACACTTCTAAAAAATATTTATAAGGTTTACACTCCTGACAGCGGTGTTGCATATATAGACGGTGAAGAGATTTTTAAAATGTCCAATAAAAAGACTGCAAAGA
>NZ_CALLVU010000061.1 GCF_938015485.1 uncultured Lachnoanaerobaculum sp.
AACACTGTAGATATCTACAATCCGAAGGTAATACGCTCTACAATGGGTTCAATATTCAGAGTTCCTTTCATATATGTAAAGGATTTGAAGGAAGTCATAGATAAGCTTAATTCAAAAGGTATTTCAGTATATGCAAGCAGCCTTGAAGGCGCTATGGAATATGACAAGCCTGATTATAAAAAAGATACCGCCTTTATAATAGGAAATGAAGCGGCGGGGATATCAAAAGAGATACTTGAGATGGCGGATAAAAAGATAAAAATCCCTATGCTTGGTGAGGTGGAATCACTGAATGCCGCGGTAGCCGGAAGCATACTTATGTATGAGGCTGTGAGGCAGAGAAGATTATAATTTAAATATTGCATATTTATACATATAAGCGTATAATAATAGATATAACGATTTAAGAGAGGTATTTATATGAATTTATTTGGAAGAAATTTTCTCACATTGAAAGATTATACAAGAGAAGAGATAGAGTATCTGCTTGATTTGGCGATGAAGCTTAAGGTGGATAAGAAAAAAGGTATTACAGGTGACAGATTAAAGGGTAAAAATATAGCTTTGCTTTTTGAGAAGCCTTCAACCAGAACAAGATGTGCGTTTGTTGTAGGTGCAAGAGATGAGGGCGGATTCCCGGAGTATCTCGGAAAGGACGATATACAGCTCGGACATAAGGAAAGTGTGGCGGATACCGCAAGAGTTCTGGGCAGGATGTTTGACGGTATAGAGTTTAGGGGATTTAAGCATTCCACGGTTGAAGAACTTGCAAAGTATGCAGGTGTGCCTGTGTGGAACGGTCTGACGGACGAATATCACCCTACACAAATACTAGCGGATCTTCTTACAATGAGAGAGTATTTCGGAAAGCTTGAAGGGCTGAATTTTGTATATGTGGGTGACGGCAGAAACAATATGGCAAACTCACTTATGATAGGAATGACAAAGCTTGGTGTGAATATGACAATTTTGGCACCGAAGAGCCTGCATCCAAGTGCTGAGCTTGTAAATCTTTGCAAGGGATATGCAAACGAATCCGGAGCAAAGCTTAATATAAGTGATGATTTGAATGCGGTTAAAGGCGCCGATGTTATATATACCGATGTATGGGCTTCTATGGGAGAAGAGGACAAGGCAAAGGAGAGAATAGAGCTTTTAAGACCTTATCAGGTCAATAAGGAGCTGATGGATAAAACAGGAAAGGACAGCACAATATTTATGCACTGCCTGCCTGCAGTAAAGGGCTATGAAGTCACTGAAGATGTTTTTGAAAGTGACAAATCGGTAGTGTTTGATGAGGCGGAAAACCGCATGCACACTATTAAGGCGGTGATGGTGGCTACATTAGGTAGGGAAGATGACAAGTAGAAGAAGACAGAGTTTTCTTTTAATCAGGGATGTTTTGCATATCATATTGGCGATTGCCATTATTGTGATGGTTGTATTTGCTTTTTTGTCACCGACAAAATATGCAATATTTTTCCCGTTGATATTTTTATTATTTTCAATAAACTGTTTACTGGATTCAATAAAGTACTTTAAGAATGAAGAACATCACAAGTACGGATTTTTAAGAGCAACGGTAATGTTTGCACTGTTTTTATTTATGCTTTTGATGTCTACAATCGGATTTTTGAACCTGTAAGTTAAAATGCCCGGAATGAAGTTTCCGGGTGCTTTTAATTTTAAGAATATAAAAACTTGATTTTTTTGGCAGACTGTTCTAATATCTTAGTTGTGATAGAGCCGAAATTTCACAGGTTCTATGCGGTTATATATAGGATGGGATTTTTTATGGTTTTTAGTCACAAGTCGGTGCTGTTGGATGAGGTGGTTGAATCTTTAAATATCAAACCTGACGGCTACTATGTGGACGGTACTCTGGGAGGAGGAGGTCATGCCCTGGAGGTCGTAAAAAGACTTGAGGGCGGCAAACTTATAGGTATAGATCAAGATGCTGATGCTATAAAAGCTGCAACACAGAGATTGATTGATTACCGAAATAGGGTTATAATAGTAAGAGATAACTACGTCAATATTGAAAATATATTGAAAAGAGAAGGTATCGAAAGAGTTGACGGTATATATGTCGACTTGGGAGTTTCATCATATCAGCTGGATGCGGCAGAGAGAGGTTTTACCTACAGGTTTGATGCGCCTCTTGATATGAGGATGGATGACAGAAACGAGTTGAAAGCATCCGATATTGTCAATGACTATTCGGAGAGCGAGCTTTTTCATGTCATCAGAGATTACGGTGAGGACAGGTTTGCAAAGAATATTGCAAAGCACATCGTAGCCTACAGAAGCAAAAAAAGAATTGAGACAACATTTGAATTGGTGGACATTATAAAGTCGGCAATTCCGATGAAGATACAAGTTACAGGCGGGCATCCTGCAAAGAGAACATTTCAGGCTATAAGGATTGAACTTAACAAAGAGCTTGAGGTTTTGAAGGATTCTCTGAATGTAATGATTGAACTGTTAAACCCCGGAGGCAGATTGTCCGTTATCACATTTCATTCTCTTGAAGACAGGATAGTGAAACAGGCATTCAAAAAGGCGGAGTCTCCATGTATCTGTCCGAAGAATTTCCCCGTATGTGTATGTGGGAACAAGTCAAAGGGAAGAGTGATTACAAGAAAGGCTGTTTTGCCGAGTGAAAAGGAGTTGGAAGAAAACTCCAGAGCAAAAAGTGCCAAACTTAGGGTATTTGAAAAGGGAGTCTAAATGAAAGAAACTAATAAAAGAAAAAAGCAAGGAATAAGAAGAAGCGGTGTACAAATAGAGTACTATACTGAGGGCAATGTTGTAAGAAAGCTTGAAAGTACATACCCACAGACATGGGAAGAAGAGTCACCAAGCAAAAAAGTAAGGAAAAACAGAGAAAAAGTACTTTCTATGAATTTTCCTTATCTTGTTGTGCTGTCTGTAGCGATGGTAGTCGTATTGGCACTTTGTGCAAACTATATTTCAGTACAGTCACGCCTTACTTCCACTATAAAGGAAGCACAGAAAAACGAGTCAAATCTTGAAAAGTTAAAAGGTGAGAACGACTCTGCCGAAAATATGATAGCAACTTATTTGGATTTGGATCATATAAAGGATGTGGCTATGAATAGGCTTGGCATGGTTTATGCCAAGAAAAATCAGGTTATAACATACGAAAAAACGGAAAATGAATATGTCAGACAATTCGATGAAATCCCAAGATAAAAACGGGACAAACAAAAAAAATAAGAATGGAAATACTTCCAATCCTTTAGATATTCTGCAGGGAAGGCTTATCATCATCTTGATTATGATTGGTATAGCTTTCGCTGCATTGTTTTTTAACATACTGTTTTTGCAGAGGAAAAAGGAAGTGGAATACAATCAAAAGATATTATCACAGCAAAGGTATGATTCCAGAGATTTACCTTATAAAAGAGGAGATATCCTTGACAGAAACGGGACCTATATTGCGACAAGTGAAAAGGTTTACAATATAATTTTAGACCCGAAGCTTATAAATACCGAGCAGGATAAGTACCTTAACGCTTCTGTTGGTATATTAAAGGATGTATTCGGATACAGTGAAGAAGAAATCAGAGGTGTTATTGCCGACAAGTCGGACAGTTCATATGTAAAGTATAAACAAAATATCACATATGATCAGAAAGAAGCCTTTGAAGAGAAGAAAAAAGAGTACGATAAGTGGTACAAGGATAATAAGAAGGAAGAAAAAATAGGCGGCATATGGTTTGAAGAAAGCTACCAAAGGGAGTATCCTTACGGGTCTACGGCATGTAATGTACTCGGATTTGCCGGGAATGACGGAGACGGATATACCGGAATAGAGCAGTCATATAATGATGAGCTTGTAGGTATAGCGGGCAGAGAGTACGGCTACCTAAACGATGAGTCGTCTCTTGAGAGAGTTATCAAAAACCCTACAGACGGAAACAAGGTGGTTTCCACCATTGATTTGAACATTCAAAAGATAGTGGAAAAGCATATCAGTGAATGGCAAAGCTCGGTGGGTTCAAATATGACGGCGGCTATAGTGATGAATCCGAATAACGGTGAGATACTTGCCATGGCTACAAGCAGAGCCTTCGATCTGAACAATCCGAGGGATTTGAACAACTACTATACGGCAGAGCAGCAGGCGGCTATGGATGATAAGGCAAAGGTGGATGCACTGAACAATATCTGGAGAAACTACGCTGTCAGTGATACCTATGAGCCGGGTTCACCTTCAAAGGTATTTACCGTAGCTTCCGCTATGGAAGAGGGTGCCATAAACGGAAATGAGACCTACAACTGCCGCGGATTTGAAGAGATAGGGGGCTGGAAGATAAGATGCGCCAACAGAAACGGACATGGTGAAATCAATGTGACGGAGGCTCTTATGGAGTCTTGTAATGTTGCGATGATGGATATATCAAGGACTGAGGGCGGACAAAACTTCTACAAATACCAAAAAGTATTCGGATTTGGGTCAAAGACAGCTATAGATTTGCCCGGAGAGGCGGATACAAGCGGACTTGTGCATACGGCGGATAATGCCGGAGCTACAGACCTTGCCACAAACTCATTCGGACAAAACTACAATGTTACAATGGTACAGGTTGCGGCGGCGTACTCGTCTGTAGTAAACGGAGGTGCATATTATACGCCTCATGTTGTAAAGCAGATTTTGAACCCGAACGGTTCCGTAATAAAAAATATTGAGCCGGAACTTGTAAGAGAGACCGTTTCGGCACACACTACGGCATTTATTAATGAAGCACTCAGAAGAACGGTAGCGGAGGGTACAGGTAGCGCTGCGGCTGTAGCAGGTTATGATGTAGGCGGTAAGACAGGTACGGCGGAGAAATATCCGAGAGGAAACGGAAATTATCTGGTTTCATTTATAGGAAGTGTTCCTGCACAGAGCCCTGAGGTGGTATGCTATGTACTTATAGATACTCCGCATTTGGGAGATCAGGCCAGATCCGCTTATGCAAGTTCACTGTTTTCAAAGATTATGACGGAGGTATTGCCATATATGAACATATATTCAAATGTGGATGAGAATATAGATGTGAGTTCTTTCCCTTCAGCGGAAGGAATTACAGATTCCAATACACCTGCCGAGTCAAAAAGTTACTCTACAGAAGAGGTGATACCGAATGACGGAAAGAACGATTTGCCGGGAGCACCTGCCGGAGAGGGAGAATAAAGGTTTGGAGAGATTATGTTAAAAGATACATTGATTGCGTTACTTATAAGCTTTTTTGTTACTGCAGCAGTATGTCCGTTTTTTATACCGATTTTGCACAGACTGAAGTTCGGGCAGATGGTAAGAGATGACGGACCGCAGGCACATTTAAAAAAGACCGGAACACCTACTATGGGCGGCATAACATTTATGATAGGAATACTTGCGGCAAGTCTCTTTTTGATACCGAGGTACAAAGAAGTTACAGTTGTATTCTTATTTACCATATCATATGGTATAATAGGATTTTTGGATGATATGCTGAAAATAAAGAAAAAGCAGTCCGAAGGCTTGAAGTCATCTCAGAAGTTTATACTTCAGTTGATAGTCAGTGTTGTTTTTATAGTATATCTGTTCAAGGCATATGGGTTTGACTACGGTGTGCTTATACCGTTTACAGGTTCATTTGATACAGGTATAGTATTAAAACTCGGCATTATATGGATCCCTTTTGCACTGTTTGTAATACTCGGTACGGACAACGGTGTGAACTTTACAGACGGACTTGACGGACTTTGTTCATCGGTTACAATTATTGTCGCGATATTTTTCATGCTGATAGGGCTTAAGGCGGGCTTTAGCGTTACACCGGTTACAGGTGCGGTGATAGGAAGCCTTATGGGATTTTTGATATTTAATGCATATCCTGCCAAGGTATTTATGGGAGATACGGGATCTTTGGCACTTGGAGGATTTGTGGCATCATATGCGCTTATGTGCAGAATCCCTGTTTTTATAGCGGTTATAGGTTTTATATATATGATTGAGGTAATATCCGTTATCATTCAGGTAGGATATTTTAAGGCGACAAAGGGAAAGAGATTTTTCAAGATGGCACCTATACATCACCACTTTGAACTGTGTGGCTGGTCTGAAACAAGAACTGTGACGGTTTTTAGTATAGTTACCGTAATACTTGGCATTTTAGTATATCTGTTTATTTAGGAGGCAATATGATCGGAGTTGCAGGATTAGGAAAGAGCGGAATATCAGCCGCAAACTTACTTTTAAAAAACGGTGAAGAGGTGATACTCTTTGACAGCAATAAGGAGCTTGATAAAAATGCAATTTTAGATAAGTTTGATAAGAAGTATCACGACAGAATAAAGATTGTTCTTGGAGATTTGAATGAGTCGGATGCAAAGGATATGAAATACTGTGTAATCAGTCCGGGAATCGACCTTGAGGTTGACTTTGTAAAGACATTAAAATCATGCAATATTCCTATATGGAGTGAGGTGGAACTTGGATATAAATATTCAAAGGGAGATTTGATAGCCATTACAGGAACCAACGGTAAGACCACCACCACATCACTTGTAGGCGAGATAATGTCAAATTTTAAGGAAAGTGCATTTACTGTAGGAAATATAGGTATACCTTATACAGATATTGCGGATAAGACAAATGAAAATACGGTTACCGTACTTGAGACCTCATCATTTCAGCTTGAGACAATAATAGACTTTAAACCTAATATATCGGCAATACTTAATATAACTCCGGACCACTTGAACAGACATCATACTATGGAGAACTATACAAGAGTAAAAGAGGATATAGAAAAAAATCAGGATGAGAATGATTTTTGTATACTCAACTATGAGGATGAGGCACTTAGAGAGTTTGCAAAGAGAGCAAAAGCTAAGGTTATATTTTTCTCAAGTAAAGAAAAACTTAGTGACGGATTTTATCTTGAGGACGGGTTTGTTGTACACAACAAGGAAGGTGTGGTTACCAAACTTCTTGATACAGGCAAACTGAATATACTCGGCAGACATAATCATGAAAATGTAATGGCAGCTATGGCTATTTCTTTTGCTTACGGTGTGCCTATGGATATCATTGTTAACACTTGTTACAATTTTAAGGCGGTTGAGCACAGAATAGAGTTTGTAAAGGAAGTAAAAGGAGTAAAATATTATAACGACTCCAAGGGTACAAATCCGGATGCCGCAATACAGGCGGTGCTTGCGATGCCTGCCTCCACTTATATTATAGGTGGAGGATATGACAAGGGCTCCGAATATGACGAGTGGATAGAGAGTTTCGGTACCAAGGTAAAGAAACTTGTACTGATGGGAGCTACTGCCGATAAGATTGCGGATTGTGCAAAAAAGCACGGATTTACAAATATAGAAAAGGTTGAGAGCATGCAGGAGGCGGTAAGTTTGTGTGCAAGTGAGGCTAAAGCGGGAGAGTATGTCCTTTTGTCACCGGCCTGTGCCAGCTGGGGAATGTTCAAAAATTATGAGGAACGAGGACATATATTTAAGGACTGTGTCAGGGATTTATGATAATATGGCTGATGATATAAAAACCAAAAAGCCTCAAAAGACCGAACAGGAAAAAAAGGAAATTATAAATAAGGCCAAAAAAAAGGGGATTAAGGTTGAAAGACCTAAGCCTACAAAGCCGAAAGAAGAAAAAAATAAGCCAAAGCCGAAAGAAGAAAAGAAAAAAACAGGCAGAATCTACTGTGACTACACTATGCTGTTTATGATTATTTTTTTACTTATTTTCGGAGTAATAATGATTTATTCGGCAAGTTCATATACTGCCGGAATAAAGTTTAAAGATTCCGCATACTTTGTAAAAAACCAGATAAAATATACGCTGTTCGGTTTTGTTATATTTGGAGTAATGATGATGATTCCATATAAACTTTGGGTAAAAAAGGCGTATATTTGGTATATCGGAAGTATTGTATTGTCGGCAGCAGTGCTTGTTATAGGAAAAAGTGTCAACGGTTCGAGAAGGTGGATTGTTGTAGGACCGGTAAGATTTCAGCCTTCAGAGTTTGTTAAGGTTACGCTTATTTTATTTATTACTTATTATTTGGTAAAATATAAAGACGAGCTGTATTCTACTGACAGGAAAGTTACTGAAAAAAGACTGTGGTGGCTGCTTTTATGGGTTATTATTCCGGTAGTACTGGTACTTGTAGCGAACTTAAGTACATCAATAATTATTTTTTTGATAGCTTTAGGTATGAGCTTTATCGGTACTTCAAATAAAAGACTGTTTGTAGGAGGTACTTTAGCTTTTGCCGCGATTTTGGCAAGTGCAAAATCTATTGTAAAGCTTTTGTATTCATGGGGATTCAGAAACTACCGTATTATGAGACTGCTTGTATGGGCCGAGCCTGAAAAATTCAGCAGAGACGGCGGATATCAGGTAGTGCAGGGACTCTATGCTGTAGGTTCGGGCGGAATATTCGGAAAAGGTCTGGGTCAGGGAATGCAAAAGTTCTTTATACCTGAGGCACAAAACGATATGATATTTTCAATAATAGTGGAAGAGTTCGGGCTTGTGGGTGTACTTATGATACTTGCCGTATTTGCCTTTATTATAAGAAGAATGCTGATTGTAGCGTTTTCTGTAAAAGATTTGGAAGGGCGCTATATAGTTATAGGCGTGGTGATACATTTGTCTCTACAGGTAATACTCAATATAGCGGTAGTTACCGGTGTTATGCCCAATACCGGAGTATCTCTTCCTTTTATAAGCTATGGAGGCAGTTCTATAGTGGTATTGTTGGCTGAAATCGGTTTGGTTTACAGTGTGGCAAGAACTATAAAGATGGAATAATGATATGAAAAGATTATATATTGTTTTAGCCGTTATTGCCTTTATATTGCTTGGTGTCTATTCGGTAAAGATAGATAAGTTCAATTTTGGAGGAAATACCAGATACAGCGATGAAGAGATGAAAAAAATGATCTTCCCGAACGAGTTTTCAAAGGTAACGCTTTACAATGTTTTCAGAAGTAAGTTTAAAAAAGATTATAATATACCTTTTATACAGGGTATTGATATATATGTAACCGGTTTGCACAGTGCCGACATCATTGTATATGAAAAGAGTGTGGTAGGCTGTGTAAAGTATATGAGTTCATATATGTACTTTGATAAGGACGGCATTGTGGTGGAAAGTTCAAATACTCTTTTGGAAGGAATACCTGTTATAGACGGACTTGATTTCGGCAGGATTGTACTGTACGAGAAACTTCCTATATCAAATGAGAATGTCTTTAAAGAGATGCTTGACATCACACAGGTTCTTGTGGGATATGGAATAAATGTCGACAGGATAACGATCTCATCGGACAACAATATTACACTTTATATCGGTAATATTGAAGTTTATTTAGGGGATTCAAGTGAACTTAACGGAAAAGTTGGTGAACTTAGAGATATATGGGAGAAGATAAAGGATTTATCAGGTACACTTTATCTGGATAATTACAATCCTATAAAGGATAATACTACATATACATTCAAAAAAAGATAAAATATTACATTGCACTTTAAAGAAAAATAAGTTGATATTTATATCAAAAACCTTTATTATTAGATGAGAGTTTGCTTAAGTGTAGGTGTACAGGAGGAAAAAAATCTGTGTTAGAAATAAATAAGCCGGTAAATGAGAATGCAGCGAAGATCATCGTGGTAGGTGTCGGAGGTGCGGGAAATAATGCCGTAAACAGAATGATTGATGAAAATGTGGAGGGTGTAGACTTCATCGGTGTCAATACCGACAAGCAGGCCCTTGTTAACTGTAAAGCTGGAACTATTATCCAGATAGGAGAGAAGCTTACAAAGGGACTTGGTGCAGGTGCCAAGCCTGAGGTAGGTGAAAAAGCAGCGGAAGAGAATATAGAAGATATCACAAATAAGCTTAAGAATGCAGATATGGTATTTGTTACCTGCGGTATGGGTGGCGGTACCGGAACAGGTGCATCACCTGTTATTGCAAGAGCATCAAAGGACCTTGGTATACTTACAGTAGGAGTAGTGACAAAGCCTTTCCCGTTTGAGGGCAGACAGAGAATGAAGAATGCACTTGCAGGTATTGAGAATCTGAAGCAGTACGTGGATACTTTGATTGTAATACCTAATGAGAAATTGCTTCAGATAGTGGACAGAAAGACTACTATGCCTGACGCCCTGAAAAAGGCCGATGAAGTGTTGCAGCAAAGTGTTCAGGGTATCACAGACCTTATCAGTGAGACCGCTATTATCAACCTTGATTTTGCGGATGTTCAGACTGTAATGACAGGAAAAGGTCTTGCACATATCGGTATCGGTTACGGAACAGGTGACAACAAGGCACTTGATGCCGTTAAGGCGGCAGTTTCATCACCGCTTCTTGAGACAAGTATCGACAATGCCACTCATGTGCTTATTTCCGTATCGGGTGATATCAGTCTTATTGAGGCGTATGAAGCAACAGACTATGTGCGTGAGCTTGTAAGTGAAGAGGCCAATATTATCTTCGGTGCTTCATGTAATGATACCGAGCCTGACAGTGTAAAGATTACAGTTATCGCTACAGGTGTTACTGCGGCTGTTAACGACACTCCTGTGGGAGAGCTTGTCAGAGATGTGAATATAAAGCGTCAAAACACTATGCCTAAGAGAAACGAGTCTTTTTCACAGAATTTGAATACGGCTCCTGTACAGCCACAGCCTAAGGTTGAGCAGCCAAAGAGCGACTATCCTCCAAGCAATATACAAAGCTTCGGTGAGGGAAATTACTCCGAGACAAGCTATGGCGGCTATAGCGGAAACTACGGCTCATATCAGGGAGAGAGTGTATCTCAGCCTATGAACAATCAGCCTATAAATAATCATGGCATGAATAATCAGCCTATAAATAATCAAGGTATGAACGGTCAGCCTATGAATAATCAAAATCCTTATACAGGAGGCTATACCTACGGTCAGCAGTCCGGCATCAGAGCTGTCAGACCGCATGGAGATGCTAAAATAAATGTACCTGATTTTTTAAAGAGAAAGAAATAAAGAAATAAAAAGTGATATAAAAAACTGCCACCGACTTAGCCGGTGGCAATTTTTTATTGATTTTTCATATACAGTTTTAAAAGCCCTTTGAGAAGCAGGTTGTCGTCTACTGTAATATCATGTTTACAAAGAGGTGTGACAAAAGGTGCAAGTCCGCCTGTAGCAACCACATTCAGTTTTTGTTCCAGCTCTTCTTCCATACGTGATATTATTCCGTCCATCATACCGGCGTGTCCGAATAAAATACCGCTTCTCATACTGTCAACGGTATTTTTGGCTATAACCTTTTTCGGCATATCAAGGTTTACCTGAGGAAGCTGAGCGGTCTTTGAGCTGAGTGTATCAAGTGATATGCGAAGTCCGGGATGTATGATACCTCCTATATAATTGCCGTGTATATCAACTACAGATATGGTGGTTGCGGTACCCATATCAATGATGGCAAGAGGCAGAGGGTATTCATCCATAGCGGCGACGGCATCGACTATCATATCCGATCCTACAGATTTCGGATTGTCCATAAGTATGTTAAGACCTGTTTTCATACCTGACTCTACAAGCATACATTCAATGCCGAGTATTTTCTTTACGGCATTTCTTATGGTTATATTGAGCGGCGGTACCACACTTGATAGGATGGCGCCTTCTATATCATTTGCCTTTACGCAATGTATATCAAGTATACCTTTGATATACATACAGTATTCAAGCTCGGTTCTGGTAGTATGAGTGGTAATTCTTTCAAGAAAATATATTTGCTTATTGTCGATTCCACCTACTACAATATTTGAGTTACCCATATCGATTGCTAAAATCATAAAATTGTCCTTCTTAATATTAAAATAAAAGCTTTATACTAAAGTATACTAATCTCTCTTCTTGCTTGCAATAATAAAATAGCGTATAATCGATAAGTATGATATTTAATAAGGATTTTGGAGGCTTTATGCTGGAAAATAAAAATATATTGCTTGGGGTTACAGGAGGAATTGCGGCGTATAAGATTGCAACTCTTGCAAGTATGTTAAAAAAGCAGAAGGCAAATGTAAAGGTGATTATGACTGAAAATGCCACACAATTTGTCACGCCTATGACATTTGAAACGTTGACTGCAAATAAAGTGTATACAGATACATTTGACAGAAATTTTGAATTTAAGGTGGATCATGTAGAGCTTGGTAAATGGGCGGATGTTTTCCTTATTGCACCTGCAAGTGCCGATGTGATAGGCAAGCTTGCAAACGGTATTGCGGATGATATGCTCACAACTACGGCAATTGCAATGAGATGTCCTATAGTTGTTTCACCTGCCATGAATACTGCAATGTATGAAAATAAGATAGTAAAGCACAATATGATGAAGCTTAGGACTTACGGTATGGAAGTTATTTTGCCTGCAAGCGGGCATCTGGCATGTGGAGATAGCGGAGCCGGAAAGATGCCTGAGCCGCAGACACTTTTGGAATATATTAAGAAGGCATTGTATAGTGAAAAGGATTTGGCAGGTAAGAAAGTATGTGTCAGTGCCGGACCTACAAGAGAGGCTATTGACCCTGTAAGATATATTTCAAACAACTCTACAGGAAAGATGGGTGTTGAGATTGCAAAAATGGCCGCCTATAGGGGTGCCAAGGTAACTTTGGTGATCGGACCGTCAGATGAGTTTGTGCCTGATTTTATAAACAGAGTCGATATAAAGTCCGCAGAGGATATGTATGATGAGATAATGAAGATATCGGATTCACAGGATATCATAATAAAGGCTGCCGCGGTAGCGGATTACACACCTGCAAAATACAGCAATGAGAAAATAAAGAAAAAAGATAACGAGTTGTCTATAGAACTTTCAAGAACCAAGGATATTTTAAAGGAGCTTGGAGAGAGGAAGAAGGAGAATTCCAAAAAGCAGTTTTTATGCGGATTTTCTATGGAAACCGAAAATATGGAAGAAAACTCAAAAAAGAAATTGAGAAGTAAAAATGTAGATATGATAGTTGCAAACAATGTAAAGGTTGAAGGCGCAGGCTTCGGAACCGATACAAATGTGGTCACCATATATACAAAGGATAAAGAGATAATACTTGATAAGCTGTCCAAACTTGAGGTGGCAAAAAAGATATTTGATGAGATAGTGAGGAATTTTTAAGTGAACTTTGAAGAGATAAGTAAGAGAAGGACATTCGCCATAATATCACACCCTGATGCGGGTAAGACAACACTTACAGAGAAGTTTTTGCTCTATGGAGGAGCGATAAACCTTGCAGGAAGTGTAAAAGGAAAAAAGACCGCCAAATATGCGGTAAGTGACTGGATGGAGATAGAAAAGGAAAGAGGTATCTCTGTAACATCTTCGGTTATGCAGTTTAACTATGAAGGATTTTGTATAAATATACTTGACACACCGGGACATCAGGATTTCTCTGAGGATACCTACAGAACTTTGATGGCGGCGGATTCGGCAGTCATGGTAATAGATGCAAGTAAGGGTGTCGAGGCGCAGACAATTAAGCTTTTTAAAGTCTGTGTGATGAGAAAGATACCTATATTCACATTTATAAATAAGCTTGACAGAGAGGCAAGAGATCCTTTTGAGCTTTTGGACGATATTGAGAGTGTCTTGGGTATAAGGACATGCCCTGTGAATTGGCCTATAGGTTCGGGAAAGAACTTTAAGGGAGTATATGACAGACAGACAAAGCAGATAAATAAGTTCACAGCCGCCAATGCAGGTATGAAGGAAGTGGATACACAGCTTATTGAACTTGACGACAGTAAGCTTGACGACTACATCGGATTTGACTATGCGGATATATTGAGAAATGATATAGAGCTTTTGGACGGTGCCAGTGACAATCTGGATATGGAAAAGGTGTCTGTAGGTGAGTTAAGCCCGGTATTTTTCGGCTCGGCACTTACAAACTTCGGAGTACAGACCTTTCTTGAGCATTTCCTTAAGATGACATCGTCACCGCTAAAGAGAAAGACACATGAAGGTTATGTGGACCCTATGAAGGATGAGTTTTTCTCCGCATTTGTGTTCAAAATACAGGCAAATATGAACAAGGCGCACAGAGACAGAATCGCCTTTATGAGAATATGTTCAGGTGAGTATGATGCAGGCATGGAGGTTATCCATGTACAGGGAAACAAAAAGATTCGCCTAAATCAGTCCACACAGATGATGGCGGATGAGAGAAAGATAGTGGAGAAGGCATATGCGGGAGATATTATAGGAGTATTCGACCCGGGTATATTCGGTATCGGAGATACCTTGACCACTGCAAATAATGTTGAGTTTGAGGGAATTCCTACATTTGCACCTGAGCATTTTGCCAGAGTGCGTCAGGTAGACACTATGAAGAGAAAACAATTCTTAAAGGGTGTGTATCAGATAGCGCAGGAGGGTGCAATCCAGATATTCCAGGAGTACAACACCGGAATGGAAGAGATCATAGTGGGAGTCGTAGGTGTACTGCAGTTTGAGGTATTGACCTACAGACTTAAGAATGAATACAATGTAGATGTGAAACTTGACAAGCTGCCTTATGAGCATATCAGGTGGATTGACGAGTCGTCTACTGTGGATATTGATAAGATTCAGGGTACAAGTGATATGAAGAAAATTAAAGATCTTAAAGACCGTCCACTGCTTATCTTTACACATCCGTGGAGTATAAGAATGGTGGAGGAAAGAAATAAAGGACTTGTACTTAGCGAGTTCGGAAAGAATTAGAAAGGAAAACTATGAGAAAATACAGAGAAGAGATAGAAAAGTATATAGATGAGCATAAAGATGAGATGGTGGAGGATATAAAAAGACTCTGTGCGATAAACAGTGAGAGAAGCGAGTATGTGGAGGGCGCTCCTTTCGGTGACGGCCCGAGGAAAGCACTTGTTTTGGCACTTGATATGGCGGATAAGTACGGTTTTGATATTACAAATTATGACAACTATGCCGGCGCCATAGATTTAAACAAAAAGGCAAAGGGTCTTGATATACTTGCACATCTTGATGTCGTACCGGCAGGCGAGGGATGGAGTGTAACAAATCCTTTTGAACCTAAGGTTTTAGACGGCAAAATTTACGGCAGAGGAACATCTGATGACAAGGGACCTGCCGTTGCCGCACTTTATGCACTTCGTGCGGTTAAGGAACTGGGTATTCCTGTAAAGAAGAATGCCAGACTTGTACTCGGAACGGATGAGGAATGCGGCAGTGCCTGCATCAAGTATTACTATACAAAGGAAAAGCAGGCTCCTATGACATTCTCACCTGACGGAGAATTCCCGGTAGTAAATATAGAAAAGGGACAGCTTCAGGGAGAATTTTTGGCTGTAGTGGAGGATGCCGGAGATAAAAGACTTGTAAGTATTGACGCCGGAACAAAGGTAAATGTGGTTCCGCCTAAGGCAAAGGCTGTAATAGAAGGATTTACTGTTGATGAGGTTGAAAAAGAGGCAAAGAAGGTAACAAAGGAGACAGGTATAAAGTTTGCCTATGACCTTGAGCCTGTATTTGAAATAACCGCAATGGGTGCAAACGCCCACGCTTCAACCCCGCAAATGGGCAACAACGCTATAACAGGGCTGCTTGAGCTGCTTTCAAGACTTAAATTCTCACCTTCAAATAAGATAGAAACAATAAAGAAGCTTTACAAGCTGATGCCGCATGGAGATACAAGCGGTGAGGCACTGGGTATTGCAGTAAAAGATGAAAAAAGCGGTGAACTTACACTTGCATTTTCAATGCTGGATTTAAAGGACAACAGATTGCACGGATTCTTTGACTGCAGAATACCTGTAAGCGGTGACGGTGATAAGATACTTGAAACCGTAAAGAAGAAGTTTAAAGGTATTGATGTGGAACTTTTGAATGATACTGTAAAATTGCCACATGAGGTGGATGCAAATTCACCGTTTATAAAGACATTGCTTTCAATATATGAGGACTACACAGGACTTAAGGGAGAATGTATAGCCATGGGCGGAGGAACCTATGTACATGATATAAAAAACGGTGTCGCTTTCGGTGCGGTTTTCCCGGGAACGGATACAAAGATGCACGGTGCGGATGAGTTCGTAGTGATTGACGAGCTGGTAGCCGCAGCTAAGATATTTGCACAGTCTATAGTAGAACTGTGTGAGTAAGGGGGAGTATGGATTCTATTGTAAGTTTAAAGGGCATGGGCAAGGTATTTCATACCAAAAACGGCGATGTCAAGGCCCTTGACAATATCAATCTGGATATAAACAGAGGTGAGATATTCGGAATAATCGGTCTGTCGGGTGCCGGAAAGTCGACACTTGTAAGATGTATCAATTATCTTGAGATACCTACTGAAGGAGATGTTTTCTTTGAAGGTAAAGGATTAAAAGGTATGAGTGAACTTCAGATAAGAAGAGTCAGAAGAGATATGGGTATGATATTCCAACAGTTCAACCTGCTTTCACAAAGAAATATCCTTGATAATGTCTGCTTTCCGCTTGAAATAAGCGGAGTACCTAAGCCTAAGGCAAGACAGAGAGCAAAGGAACTTTTAAACCTTGTAGGTCTTTCGGACAGAGAAAAGGCATATCCTGCACAGCTTTCAGGCGGACAAAAACAGAGAGTGGCGATTGCAAGGGCGGTTGCAACCAATCCGAAATTATTATTATGTGATGAAGCCACATCCGCACTTGACCCCAACACCACAGGGCAGATTCTTGACCTTATAAAGGATATCAATAAAAAAATGGGCATTACAGTAATAGTGATTACTCATGAGATGAAGGTCATTGAAAGTATCTGTGACAGAGTGGCAATAATTGAAAACAGTAAGATTGCGGAGGTCGGCAAGGTGGAAGATATTTTTGCCGATCCGCAGTCTGAAATAGGAAAGAAGCTTATACTTGGTGATGTCATGGAGAGAAAAGAAATCGTTTCAGGTGTTAAGCTTAGAATTGAGTTTGACGGCAGAAGCTCGTTTGAGCCTGTACTTTCAAATATGATTCTGTCCTGTGATATTCCTGTAAATATACTGTATGCACAGACAAAGGACATAGGCGGAAGTGCATGCGGTCATATGATTATTCAGATATCGGGTGAAGAAGAGGCTCAAAAGGCAAAGAGATACCTTGACAGTATAAAAATGAGTTACCATGAACTTGATTTTTCGGATAATGATAATGAAAAAATAAGTCTTGAAAAGAGAAAGGAGGATTAGTATGGTTTCAATGATTTTGACAGGCTTGTATGAGACTTTATTGATGACTGTAGCCTCTTCGTTCTTTTCATATGTGATAGGTATTCCGCTGGGAGTTATTTTGGTGGTGAGCGATACAAACGGTATCAAGCCTATGCCTGTATTAAACGGTGTACTGGGTTCCGTTATAAACTTGATAAGGTCTGTGCCTTTTATGATTTTACTTATTATGGTTATACCGCTTACAAGGTTAATGGTAGGCACTTCCATAGGTCCGGTTGCGGTTATTCCGCCTCTTGTTATAGCTGCTGCGCCATATATTGCAAGAATGGTGGAGTCTTCTTTAAAAGAAGTGGACGCCGGAGTAATAGAGGCCGCAAAGTCTATGGGTGCAAGCAATATGCAAATCATATTCAAGGTACTCTTGCCTGAATCAAGACCTTCACTTTTGGTAGGTGCGGCCATATCCGTGACTACCATTTTGGGTTATTCGGCAATGGCGGGATTTACAGGCGGCGGAGGCCTCGGTACTATTGCCATCAACTACGGTTATTACAGATATCAGACAGATATTATGTTTATCACTGTTGCTATTTTGGTCATTCTTGTACAGATAATACAGGAAATATTTATGAGAAGTTCTAAGCACTCTGATAAGAGAGTAAGATAACAGGTTATAAGAAAAGACTATAAACATACTGAGTATAAAGGATTGACAGGAGAATGTTTTTAGTCTATACATTGTATATAAGAAAACAACGGAGGAGAATATATATGAAGAAAAGAATTTTATTGGCATTAGGTTTGGCGTCACTGCTTGCTTTAGCAGGATGCGGAAAGAAGGCGGCAGATACAACAACTTCAAGTGAGAGCGCAAGTGAATCTGTGAGCGAATCATCAAGTGAGAGTGCAGCTGCAAGTAAAGAGTTAAAGACAATAACTGTAGGAGCATCTCCTGCACCGCATGCCGAGATACTTGAAGCCGCAAAGCCGGTTTTAAAAGAAGAGGGATACGACCTTAAGATTGTTGAGTACAACGACTATATTCAGCCGAATGTGGCACTTGAATCAGGCGAGCTTGATGCAAACTACTTCCAGCATTATCCATACCTTGAGAACTTCAACAAGGAGCACGGTACAAAATTGGATTCCGCAGGTGCTATTCACTATGAGCCTTTCGGTATCTATGCGGGAAAAACAAAATCACTTGATGCACTTAAGGACGGAGCCAAGGTTTCAGTACCTAATGATGCTACAAACGAGGCAAGAGCACTTCTTTTACTTGAGGCAAACGGACTTCTTAAGTTAAAAGAAGGTGTGGGAATCAATGCTACAAAGCAGGATATTGTAGAGAACCCTAAGAACCTTGATATAGAGGAGATTGAGGCCGCACAGGTGGCAAGAACACTCAGTGATGTGGATATCGCGGTTGTAAACGGTAACTATGCAATACAGGCAGGACTTAAGGTAAGCGATGCGCTTGCAATCGAGGATGCAAAGTCAATTGCAGCTACAACATATGCAAATATCATTGCTGTAAGAGACGGAGATCAGAAGTCGGATGCGACACTTGCACTTATTAAGGCACTTGAGAGTGATACTGTAAAGAAGTTTATAGAAACCAAGTATAACGGTGCGGTTGTACCTATGTTCTAATCTATGAAGACTTTATCTAAGAATATAATTGTATTCGGTGCGGCTGTCTTTGTATTTGCAATTTTTATACTGATAAACAGTGTGTACGGCGCACAGGCAAATGTACAGTCCGCAATCGACAATATGGATTTTGAGAGAAAATCAAAGAATGAGATAAGTTTATCTTTTTCAAGCAGCGGCATAAATGAAGTAAACAGATATGTTATTCTTAGAAAAGATAAGACTTCAAAAAATTTTGTTGAGATAAAGAAAATAGCTTCAAAGGATGTGTCTAAAACAGGAAATATTACCTATACCGATAAGTTAAGTGCTACAGGCTATGTCAGATATGAGTACAGGGTGGACGCTTATTTAAAGACCGGCAAGGTATTAAAGGGCAAGTCGATATATGCAAGCAATGTGCTGATTTGTCTTGACCCGGGACATTTTCAGACGAAGAATGCCGTAGAAGGTGATGAGGGCTACGGTTATTCGGAGGCTATGGCTGTTCTTAAGCTTGGACTTTCACTCAGAGATACCTTAAAGAAAAATTACGGTATCAGCTGTGTGATGACAAGGACTACTGAAAGTATTACAATTGACGGATTCAGCGATAAGAATCTGGACGGCGGACATATTTCACTTCGCGGTGATTTCGCAAAGAGAAACGGAGCGGATATATTTATTTCATTGCATACAAACTCAAACAATCCTCATGCCAACGGTTATCCTACAGACAGCCAGCCGCTTGCTATAAACAAGCCGATTATCATAGTAAACACTTTGGCAAAAGAGAATGATATGTGCATAAATATGGCAAATAAGCTTGGCGAGAATCTCACAAAGGTAAGCTTTGACGAGGGACTTTCAAAGAGCAAAAGTTTCGACTCTGTAAAGAAAGGCTCAATCGGTGAGTGGACTGTAGCAAAAAATGACAGCATTACTACAAACGGCAGTGTATATTACAGACTTGGCGAAAACGGAGACTACTACGGTGTACTAAGAGGAGCAAATGCGGCAGGAGTTTTCGGCATGATAGTGGAACACGGTTTTCATTCGGTGCCTGAGGTCAGAAAGAAGGCTATGCAGTCAGATTTGATAAACAAATGGGCGAATGCTGATGCTAAGGCTATAGCGGAAGGATTCGGATTCTGAGTGTAACTGAAGACATCGGTTTTAGTGAGTTTATTTTATTTATATTTGTGTTGATGTCGATTGGCAAAATTATATCCGTTATAAAGTTTAAATAAAAAAGCACCTGCGTGACAGTTTGATTGTCAGACAGGTGCCTTTTATTAATATGCGGTTACGGCATCATATATTGCAATTGTAGCGTTGCTGCCCGGGTCCACAGAGTACTGTGAAAATCTCCAAACACCGTCACTGCCTTTTTTGAGGACATATTCAGGTTTTTGGTTTACTCTTTCCCATATCCTTATTTGTGAGTCCGGACCTACATTCCACGAATTTCTATACAGTATATTATTTACCTGATTCAGTTTGTCTCCTGTAAAGGAGCTGTACTTTCTGTCAAGAATAACATCATAATCTTCATTGGTAGCAAGTTTTATAGTATTTTCATCCACTACAGTGATTGAACTTACACTGTATGACATCAGGCTTTCACTTACAACATTTGCAAATCCTCCTGTAACCTGCTTTGACATTTGGTATTTCAGTCCGGTTTCGTCTGTAGGACTTACACTATCATCTATCTTTGAAGCCAATTGATTGTAACTGTGAGAATTCATATCTTCAATATAGCTTCTTAAGAAATTGCCTAGAAGAGTATTGAAAAAGTCGTTTCCCGAGTTTGTCTCTATATCGGCACTTCCACCGACACCGTCTCCCTTTACATACACATTAAAATCTCTTTTATCTGTATAGTTTGTAGGATCCGGCATTTCATATTCTATTTCATAGTACTTCTTCATTCCTGTGTATATGCTGTTGTAGAAGTTCCCCATATCCATACCGAAAGAAGAGAAGTATTTAAACTCACCGCCTGAGGCTGAAGTGATCTGCATAAGTTCGGGGTCATTTGCACTGTAATTATTACCTATTCTTACTATATAAACAGGTATCTTGTAGGATGATACTACATTGACGACATCGCTTGCATTGTTATAGCTTCCTACATCTTCACCGTCTGTAAAAGCCAGAACACATTTTGCACCCGATATGCCCGATACATCCTGTACGGCATAGATAAGGGTGTCGTAAAGTTTTGTCTGACCGGAGGCCACATATGAAAAAATTTTTTGATTAAGTGCATTCACATCAGATGTGAAAACTCCGCTTTTGTCAATATATGAGTTGAACTCCGTAAGCTTTACTTTATCACCTACATTAAACTGTACGGTATTTAAAAAAGTGGACATTACAGTCTTTGCGCTGCTTAGTCTTTCGCCTTCCATACTTGAGCTTGTATCGGCTACCATATCGATGTTTAATGCATCCTTTTGGTCAAGCATTGATATATTCTTGATAGTTACGGATTGAAAATCACCACTTGCCACACTTTTTTGTGAGACATAGAACATATTCGGTGAGAGATTGGTGACAACATTGCCGGATGAATCCTTTACATCCACATACATTCTGACTGTAGGATAGTTGGTGTAGTCA
Source organism: uncultured Lachnoanaerobaculum sp. (assembly GCF_938015485.1). GTDB lineage: Bacteria > Bacillota > Clostridia > Lachnospirales > Lachnospiraceae > Lachnoanaerobaculum. Next base: position 21,499 of record NZ_CALLVU010000061.1, read on the forward strand.
AACTGGACGATATTTACATCAAGTCCGGTAAGCTTTGTACTTGAATATTCCACAAGTTTACTGAAACTCTCTGAAATCTCCTTGTAATTGCTGAAGTCATGTTTCTTTATCATGTTTGAAACAGTTTCACTGTACTCGGCGAGCTTTTTCTTATCATCTTCCGAAGCGTACGGTACGTCAGTTTTGCCCAATTTCTCTACAAGGTCCTTAGCCGAATTCTCAAGCCTTGCTTCTATTTGAGAGTTTAGCTTTACAAGCTTTTTTGCAGTCAGAAGTTGAGTTTTGTAATCATTGTCCTTGATATCGTCACACTCCTTGTCAATCTTTTGAAGCTTTTCTTTCTCATCGTTCTCAAGCCCGTAGGACTTGAGTTTTTCGGCCAAATCTAATTCCCAGGCGTTGAATTCTTTGCCTTCGGTTATTTTTTTCAGGCTGCCCTTGTCAGTGAGACTGCAGGCGGACATAGAAAATGATAGAGCCAGAAAAGTTGCGGCAATTATGATTTTTTTCATATTTAATAAAAACTCCTTACTTTATTATTAATATTATACATCCTAAAATATTAA
>NZ_CALLVU010000062.1 GCF_938015485.1 uncultured Lachnoanaerobaculum sp.
ATTTCTCAAATATGCATCAGCCAATGAATAACTCAGTTCCTGACCGGCTGCATTTCTTACTCTACCGTAATTCCTGATAAGCTTCCAATATACATCATTGGCATGTGCATTCAAATCGTTGATAAAAGCTGTATGTGTAGCAGGTGTAAGCTGTGTCTGAACTATAAGACCTACCGCATCCTCTTCAAACTGTGATATGGTTATATCATCATCAAAGACAAGTCTGAAATACCTGTACTCCGGCGGTGTTGCCAATGTGGTAGATACGGAGTTTGCTCTGTAGTCTGCGGCACTGCTAACCTGAACAGGTGTAATATTTGTAGCAATAGTAGTCCATGTAGTTCCGTTGTCGGAGCCGATAAGCTTATTGTGTGAAAGCTTTGCAAGTTCTGTCGCAGTGAATCTTTCAGGTCTTACTCTAAGCTCATACCCTGTAAGAAGGCTTCTTGCCTGCGGTTCATCCTCTATCATTCTGAATGTAACACTGCTTGCAGTCTGCGGTCTTTTTACACCGAACTGATCGACACTTACCAAATAGTTATATTTATAGTCTGCATCCCTCGGTACCAGATAGCCTCCATCCCCGAGTAATATCTTTTTTACACGGATTCTTCTTACATATGAAACATTGTATTCTATATTACCGCTTCTTCTTGTAGAGTTATCTAAAGTTCCGTCATCGTTCACCAATGTAGTGACCTGCTGCATAGTTATCTTCGTCCATGTAGGAACTAAAGTAATCGGCTGATTTCCGTCCCACTTGAGCGAAAAAGGCGGCTCTACTACTGTTGACAGCCCTCTGTCCACTATCTGTGTGATAGTTCTGTCTGTACTGTTATATGTCCAATTCGAATTGTTCGGGAGTGAAGGATCCCATACTGCAGTAGCCGGAAGAGTAATCTTAAACTCTACTTTTCTCTTATCCATACCCGCACCGGTTCCTGACGGTACTTGTGATACACCGCCGTTAGCTGTATTTGCAGGACCGCTGTAACCGTATCCTGACAAACTTGATACAAAGTCTGTAGACAGTCTGTCATTTGTGGCATTTGTTGCCTCATCCGATACATATTCGCTTTTTCTGTTGTTACTTGCAACTGTCGATGTGTTGGCTGACATAATTCCGACAGGATATGCCTTTGCAACAAACTGATTGTTTGAGCTTGCAAGCGGTGCATCTGTAGCAGGATTTTTACCCGCTTCAAAAAGCTTTACCGGAATATGGAATGTCTCACCGTTTTGCACTGCCGAATTCTTTAGAGTCGCCTTCACAGGTACTGCGGCGTATCCTGTATCAAGTCTTGAATAGTTTATCTTTATAATATAGTAATTCGGATCACTGTTTATAATATTTACACTGCTTACTCCCGACACCAAAGTAACATCACTTACAACAGGCGGTGCAAATATACTCTTGTCAAAATACACATACGAAAACGGATTGTACAGTGTGGATACTGTTCCTGAAAGTGTATTTGTCACATAGTATGACTCTTTTTGTGCAACTATAGATGACGTCTGCCCGGATAAACCGTACCTCACATCTGTAGTGACTGCACTACCTGCACCTGTTGCATGTATTTCGCCGGGCGGCGGCAGTACCGACAGTATCAGTGCGAAAAATAATAACAAAAAATATTTTAACGATTTTTTTGCCATAATACCTCCATCATTTATTTTTTGTTTTACATAAAAAATAATCCCAAAAAAATATTTGGAAATTTTAACATTGGCTTATATGTAAAGCAAAATCAATTTATTGTCGTATATTCTTAACAGTCAGTTATGCCAACTAAAGCATTATACCTGTAAATATTCTATCATTTTTTAGGAATGATTACTATAGTTATTCTTTAATAAAGATTTACTAATATCTGACTTTTAATGTAAGATTTATTTTTATCTGTATTATAAGTTTAAAAACCCCCGGTTTTTAGCCGGGGGGTGAAAACTATCTGTCTTCTTTTTTCTTTAATACAAGTGATATTGCAGCTGCCAGTGAGCTTATAAGGATGAAGAAGTAGCCTCTTACATCTTTGCTGTCGGCAGTCTTCGGAACCGACATTGCTTTTCTTGTATCCGGAACTATAGTCGCCTTCTGTGGTGTAGGCTTCTTAGTCTCGATTACAGGCTTGTCGATTATAGGTACTACAGTATCAATTGCGTTCTTTGATTGTCCGTTGTTTGTTATAACAGACTTTGCAGGTCTTACATTAGCGTTTCCGCCCGAGCTTCCGCTTCCGCCTCGACTTCCGTTAGAAGATGTTGCAATAGAAGGTGTAGCTATAGGTCTGTTAGGTCTGATAACAAGATCCTGATCTCTACCCGGAGTGATTATCTGACTCGGTGTAGCTATTCTTGACGGTGTTATCGGACTTGGTATTATCGGATTAATCGGACTTGGACTAACCGGTGTTATCGGGCTTATCGGACTCGGTGTTATCGGATTAACCGGATTTATCGGTGTTACAGGTGTAACAGGGCTTATCGGGTTAATCGGACTCGGGCTAACCGGAGTCGGTGTTACAGGAGGTACCGGTGTGATAACCACACTTGGGTTCTTTCTGTAGATATATGTCACTTCGATTGTTCCGTTTGAGAATATTCCTGTTTCTCTTCCCTGTACCAGATATAAGCTGTATCCTGTAATATCCTTTTGGGTAGTGGTATATGGGAGTCCAAGGCTTCTTGTACCGTCAAGTACCTCATCACTTTCTATAGGGAATCCTGCAGTATCTTTATAATGGGCAATTACATTTCCTGCATCTTTTCTTCTATATACATATGTGACTGTCTGATCTGTACTTGTAAATGTTCCGTTTGCATTTGCCGGTACACTTAACAAGTCAAAATTATCAAAACTCTTGGCACTTGTAGTGTATGGAAGTCCAAGCTTCTCACTACCGTCCATTACCTCAGGAGTCTCAAGAGGCACATTTCCGTTCTCATCAATATGCTCTACCGTTACAGTTCCTGCATCTTTACGCTTATAGATATAATTTACCGTAATAGGTGCCACTGTAAACGTTCCGTTTGCGTTTGCCGGTACACTTATCAAGTCATAATTTGTGATAGTCTTAGGTGTTGTAGTATAAGGCAATCCTACATTATCACTTCCTGTAATAGTATCCGGATTGTCAATCCTGTTGCCGTGATTGTCAAGGTAATTTATTCTTACTCCGCCTGACTGCTTTCTCTTATAAAGATATGTTACAGTCTGAGCTCCGCTTGCAAATGTACCGTTTGCGTTTGCCGGCACGCTGCTTACCTCAAAGTCCGCATAACTTTCAGGACTTGTTGTATATGGCAATCCCAGCTTTCTTGTACCGTCAAGTACGTTCGGTGCACTAAGATCGCTGTTGTCATATACCGACTTATGATAAACTGTCACATTTCCGGCATCGCTTCTTCTGTAGACATAAGTTACAGTCTGCGGTCCTGATGTAAATACACCGTTTGCGTTAAGAGGTGTGCTCACCAATGTGAAGTTCGGTATTGTTTTTGCTGTTGTATTATACGGAAGTCCGAGTTTTCCGACTCCTGATTGAACGTCAGGTGTTGAAATAACGTTACCGCCGTCATCTACATAAACTGTTGTTACATCTCCTGCCGGCTTTCTTCTATATTCATATATTACAGTCTGAGAACCTGTGGTAAATCTACCGTTCTTATTAGCCGGCTGGGCAACCAACTCATAATCTGTGATGTTCTCTTCATTTGTAGTATATGGAAGTCCGAGTTTTCCGGCTCCGCTTAGAACGGCGTCACTGTGTAGTGATGTTCCGGTTCCCTGCTCAAGATATTTTACTGTAACATCTCCCGCATCGTTTCTTGTGTAGTAATATGTTACCACTGTAGTTCCGCTTGCAGGATAATTTCCGCTATATGCTGTAGGTGTAGCACTTACTACCGTATAATTTGCCACAGCCGCAGGACTTGTAGTATATGTAAGTCCCGACTTGCCTACTCCGCTTAAGTTCTCATCAGGTGATACCTGTGTAGTACTTCCTGCTTCATAGTGGTGAACCAAAACATTTCCCGCATCATTTCTTCTGTACTCGTAGATTACAATCTGAGGTCCCGTCGTAAATGTACCGTTCTTATTAGCCGGCTGACCTACAAGTGTGAAATGCGGAACGTTCTGTTCATTGGTTGTATAAGGAAGACCGAGTCTACCTGTACCGCTTAAGTTATCGTCGCCTGCTACCTGTGTGGTTGTTCCCTGCTCATAGTGATGTACTGTAACATCTCCTGCATTGTTTCTTGTGTAGTAGTATGTTACTACTGTAGTTCCGGTATTCGGATATGTTCCGGTGTGGTCTATAGGTGTGGCATCTACTACTGTGTAGTTTGGTACGGTTGCCGGACTTGTATTGTATGTAAGTCCCATCTTACCTACGCCGCTTAAGTTATCATCGCCTGCTACCTGTGTGGTTGTTCCCTGCTCATAGTGATGTACCAAAACATTTCCTGCATTTTTTCTTCTGTACTTGTAGATCAAAGTCTGCGGGCTTGCACCATGTGTAAGGTTTGTTGTACCTGTTGCACTTGGTGTGGTCGCACTCGGCGCTCCGCTTGTATCTACTCCTACATACTCAAAGTTGGCTATATTGGCTTCCTTATTTGTAAAGCTTTCAGTCAATCCGAGTTTTCCGTTTCCTGAAACTACTACAGCACTTGGTGTACCGCCTGTAGGAGAGTAAAGCTCTGTTGTAGTTCCGTCCTCATAGTGATGTACCGTAATATTTGCAGCATCTTTTCTTCTGTAGTAATAGTTTACTACCTGATTGCCTGCCACATATGTAACTGTGGTTGCTCCTGTAGTTGTATTAGGAGTGTTGGCTCCGCCGGCTCCTGTTACATCCACTCTTACAAACTCATAGTTATCAATATCGGCTTCCTTATTTGTAAGGTCTTCACTAAGTCCGAGCTTTCCTGTACCGTTAAATACCTCAGCACTTGGGGTTGTGGATCCGCCATGCTTATAAAGCTGTGTTGTAGTTCCGTCTATATAGTGGTTGACTGTGATATCTCCCGCATTCTTACGCTTGTACTCATAAATTACCGTAATATCACTGCCTGCCGCCGGATAGTTACCTGTATGACCTGTAGGTGTAGCACTTACCAAGTCGTAGTTTGTAAAGGTATCAGGTGTTGTTGTATATGTCAGTCCGAGTTTTCCGGCTCCGCTCATTGTATTAGGTAAACGAAGCGGTGTATTTGTTCCCTGCTCTACATATTTTACTATAACATTTCCTGCATCTTTTCTCTTGTACTTATAGATAACAGTTTGTGCTGTTGTCCTATGTGTAAGAGTTGTCTCTCCTGTGCCGCTTGGACTTGTAGCTGAAGGGGCTCCGCTTACATCTACACTTGCATATTCAAAGTTTGCAATATTTGCAGCCTGATTTGTAAGGTTCTCAGTTAATCCGAGTTTTCCGGCTCCTGAAATTGTAACTGCACTTGGAGCTGCGGCTCCTGTCGGTGTGAATAGCTCTGTTGTAGTACCGTCCTCATAGTGGTGTACTGTGATATTTGCCGCATTCTTTCTTCTATACCTATATATTACAGTCTGTGCTCCTGTCTGATATGTAACATTTGTCTGTCCTGAGCCTCCGGTCGCTGTAAGTCCCGGTGCTCCGCTTGTATCGACACTGACATATTCATAGTTGTCTATGTCCGCTTCTCTGTTTACAAATGTTTCGCTCAGTCCAAGTTTTCCTGCACCGTCAAATACCTCAGCACTTGGAGCTGTGGCTCCTGTAGGCTTATACAGTTCACTTGACTGTCCTACTTCGTAGTGATGTACGGTAATATTACCTGCGTTATTTCTCTTATAGTAATAGGTTACCGTCTGATTACCGCTCTGATATGTACCGTTTTGATTGCTCGGCACTGTCACTACTGTGAAGTTCTGTATAGGTTGTGTGGTTGTTGTATAAGGAAGACCGAGTTTTCCTGCTCCCGACAATGTCATATCAGGTACCAACTGAGTGGTGGTTCCCTGCTCGTAGTGATGCACTATAACATTTCCGGCATCCTTTCTCTTGTACTTATAAATAACCGTCTGTGCCGTAGTTCCATGTGTAAGTGTAGTCTCTCCTGTGCTGCTTGGGCTTGTAGCTGAAGGGGCTCCGCTTACATCTATTCCTACATAATCGTAGTTAGCAATATCGGCAGCTTTATTTGTAAGATCCTCAGTCAAACCGAGTTTTCCGGTTCCCGAAATGGTCACCGCACTTGGTGTGCCTCCGGCTGTCTGTGAATAAAGCTCTGTGGTAGTTCCGTCCTCATAGTGATGTACCGTTATATTTGCCGCATTCTTTCTCTTATAGTAGTAAGTTACTGTCTGCGGTGTACTAAGGTAAGTAACAGTCGTTGCACCTGTCGCACTTGGCGCAGTCGCGCTGCTTGCTCCTGTTTTATCCACACTTACATACTCAAAGTTGTCTATATCGGCAGCCTTGTTTGTAAGGTTTTCGCTCAGTCCAAGTTTCTGCGTACCGTCAAATACCTCGGCACTTGGAGCTGTAGCTCCTGACGGCTTATAAAGTTCGGTAGTCTGACCCACCTCGTAGTGGTGTACAGTAATATCTCCCGCCTGTTTTCTCTTATACTTAAGTATAACGACGTTCTGACCCGGATTCAGTGTTCCGCTAAGCGGTCTGCCGTTTGTCAAATCCGGTTCTGCGTATTCAAAGTTTGTTACGCCTGTAAGAGTTGTAGGCGGTGTAACACTGTATGTTGCTCTAAATGCGTGTATAGAATCCGTATCCGGAACATTTCCGCTGCCGTCATCAAGAGGTATCGGATTGCCCGACATATCTACATGTTTTACTTTAAGTGTCGAATTGCTTGCTTCAAGTGCCGCATTGGCAGTCTTTTTGTCATTAGTCGGCGTTACTGTAACATTTGCCTCGAATACGGCATTACCGCCAAGTGTGCCGTTGTTAAAGTCATTACCGATTACAAGCGATGTTGAAGTAACATGTATTCCGCTTAGTGTGTCTCCCGTACCCGGAGTAACCACTACTTTGTATGTACCCTGGGTTGAGATATTGTCAAATGAATAATCACCGTTGGCATCAGCTGTAGTAGTAACAGGGTTACCGCTTGCATCACGCACCGGTGTACCGTCTGACTTATAAAGTGCTACGCTTCTTCCTGCTGCAGGTGCATCATCATCTGTTGTAAGATATGTACCGTTTGCAGTTCCGCCTGTAGGAGGTACATCATAGTAAATCTTACCGCTTATTTTGTACTTCTTCGGTACAACAGTATTGTTCAGTGCCTCAAAAGCACCTCCATAGTTATTACCGGAGAATCCTGCAAAGGTGTTTACCGCCTTATCTGTAGTATCAAGCGGTACGGTATCAGGCATCTTAGCCTTAAATGTAAGCACATCTGTAGTATGGCTTGCAAGTGAATATCCCGGCTTCATCTTAGCCCTGAACATAGTTACCTGTGACCAATCGGATACTGAAGATACCCATGTAGCTCCGCCGTAGTTTGCAGCTATATTACCCTCTGTAACAGGGGTGGTACTGTATTCAAACGTATAATTTGCATTTGCGTCTATCGGTCCTGCAAGTGTTACCTTATATGTGGAACCTCTATCTGTATAGACACCCTGTTGATTAGGTACTATAGATTTATCTCCCACATGTGGCAATATATCATAGAATGTAAATCCGGTTACCGCCGCAATAGAGTTATTAAAGATATTCAACTGATAATCTACTATCTGCTCACTGTCAGGAGTAGTAATGGATGAGTACTGTGCATTTCCGGCATCGGCTCTCTTTGATCTCTTGGTCAAAATAAGCTCAAGCGGTGGACTGTATACATAGTTTTCCTTTTTACTTGAAAACTTTTCAGTAGTATTTCCGTCATTATCAAGATCAAGTACATCAGGATACAATCCTTTAATATCAGTACCGTCAGTTACTTCCTCGTTATTATCCCAAGAGAAGTATGTATCTATAGTTCCCGGTCCTGCTGTAACATTTCTGGTAAATTTAAACTTCGGATAAAGATATATATATCTATATGTGTTATTTCCCTCCGGAAGATTTATATTTGGAAGATCCCAAATATATGCTGTTTTTCCGGTATTTTTAAAGTTGTACTCCACTCTATAGTTTCTGACTGCCGCCGGTGTCAGCTCAGGCGTATAAGACGGCCATACATCTATCCCCTGATATTCAAAGCCCGGATCAACCAATGCATAAAACTTCGGATGCTTTATATCTCTGCCACCCGGACCAAGATTATAACGAAATCTTATATCATCTTGTACCTGAACAACCTCATCGATATATTTTGTACCTAAGTTGCGACCTTGGGTATAATGAGTATACTCATATGCATATGGCTTATTCCACCCTGCATAGCTCTGATATGTACTTGTCACTTGAGTTGCCAGATTAGTATCACCTGTAAGCTTACTATCGTTATATGTCCATATCGTTGCGCTGTCGTCTGCTGCTGCCGCCAACTGTGTCTTTACACTATTATATGAGTTCGGTGCTAAGCGAAATGTATACTCTATATTAACAATATTTCCGCTTATAGCCTGTACCTCTATAGGATTGTCGAACTTAAGTTCTATTTTTTTATACAGTGTAGGTGTCGGCAATGTCACCTCTGTGGAAGAAGATGTGATAGATACATCTGTAGCTATTATTTCAGTACTTCCGTCAGGTTTGGTACCTATAAGTTTATTATGTGAAAGTGCAGCTTGCTGAGTTGTATCAAGCACCGGAATACTCTCATATGAAGTACCTCCTGCTGCCCCCTGTACATATCCTGTAGAATTCGGATATGTTATCTTATATGATATAAGTTCCAATTCCTCATTAGTCCTTGGAGTATCTTCTATGGATGATATAGTATGATGATACGCTCCCTTGACAGGATATGTTGAAGGGTTTCCTGTATACCACTCCCATCTCGGATATATCGTATACTTATGTACAGTATTCTCTCTCGTACCCAACATCTTTGTTCCCGGACCACTTTTATATACTCTTAATCCGTTATCCGTAGGTGGTGTTCCCGGATATGAATAATACCCTACTTTTGCAACAGATTTCTGCAATGATGCTGTATCTAAAGAGCCGTCATCGTTGACAAACTGCCAAGTAACCGGAAATGATACATATACATATGAAGATCTCGTTCCTACCGGTTGATTATTATATTTTATATAGAACTGGTCATACGTACTGCTAATATTTCCATACTGTATATCCTTACTTATAGTATGGTTACTTGCATTGTATACCCACCCTGCATTATTTGTATCACTTGTATCGAACCTCTCATTAGCCGGAAGTTGTACTGTAAGTCTTGTCTTCCTTCTATCAGAGCCATAGCTTTTTTGTTCCGTACCATGGTATGTACCGGCAGCAGGCCAGTCGGTTCTATAAGTATTTATATATACTCTACTACTATAGTTATTTGACAGTGTAGTATTGTTCTGTAAATCGGTACTAACCCCCTGTAGAAAACTATAACTTGTAGAATAATTACTCGTTTCATTTACATATCCTACAGGATATGTCTTAGCAGTAAAAGTATTATTGGAACTCTCTACCAATGTTCCGTTACCGTCATATACCTGCCACGGTATTGTGTAGGTTTCATTGTTAGCCAGTGAATTCGGCTGTATAGTTGCCTTAAAAGGTACCGTCTGCGTTGTACCGCTACCCAAACTTGTGTATTTCATTGTAACAATGATGTATTCATTATTGCTGCTATAATCAACATTCAGGTAATCTGTTGCCGGTCTGTTTATCCATGTGGAAATATTGGAAGTGCTTATATAATTTCCAAATATCTTCTTCGGTAAATATAACTTGGAATAAGCACCCGGAAGACTTCGTCCTCCCGACTGCATTGTTATATTTGCGTAGAACGATACTTCTTCTCCTACATAGAAATCCGAATTTCCTCTGGACGCTACAGCAACTTGATCATATGTTACGTTCGCGACAACGTCCGGATCATCCACTACTGCAGGCGGTCCTGCATAGGCACTGAAGATGTCGCTCATGGATAAGAAAACCATAACAAATGACAAAAGGGCCGCTAAAAAGCGTTTTCTGAATTGCTTCATTAAACCTCCTTATTTAATTTATTTTACTGTCTTGCCTAAATATTCAAGTTTTATATTTTTTAGTGAGATTTGATTGATTTATCTTGATATAAAATGCGTTCAATGTTTGCGTTTTGATATTGCGTTTTTAATGTTAACAAATGTTATACTCTGTAAAATAAAGCCTATAAAACTGATAATAAGCCGTCCTGTAAATGATTTTTAAACACATATAGGAGTCATCTATACGATCACTCCGACATTAACTCTTACTTATTCTTCTTATCATACACACTCCTCCTTCTTAACTCTCACTATGATTATACTTATAACATATTTTAGTTAATAATGGAATATTTATTTAACTTTGTCTTAAATACAGGCATTATCTGATAAGATTTTTAAAACTGATTTGTGCAATATTTACATATGTTTTATAAATTTTCATTTATCCCCTTTCTTTTATATGTTGATTAAGATACTAAAATATAATTATGGTCTATTATCTTTAACATTCTATTTGAAAAATTTTAACACTATTATCACCGAAACAAAAAAGTCCCCCGACAATGTCGAGGGACTATAAATGCTTAGCCTTTATTCAATTTCTTTTTTCTTTAATAAAAGTGATATTGTAGCTGCCAATGAGCTTATAAAGATGAAGAAGTAGCCTCTTACATCTTTGCTGTCGGCAGTCTTCGGAACCGACATTGCTTTTCTTGTATCCGGAACTATAGTCGCCTTCTGTGGTGTAGGCTTCTTAGTCTCGATTACAGGCTTGTCGATTATAGGTACTACAGTATCAATTGCGTTCTTTGATTGTCCGTTGTTTGTTATAACAGACTTTGCAGGTCTTACATTAGCGTTTCCGCCCGAGCTTCCGCTTCCGCCTCGACTTCCGTTAGAAGATGTTGCAATAGAAGGTGTAGCTATAGGTCTGTTAGGTCTGATAACAAGATCCTGATCTCTACCCGGAGTGATTATCTGACTCGGTGTAGCTATTCTTGACGGTGTTATCGGACTTGGTATTATCGGATTAATCGGACTTGGACTAACCGGTGTTATCGGGCTTATCGGACTCGGTGTTATCGGATTAACCGGATTTATCGGTGTTACAGGTGTAACAGGGCTTATCGGGTTAATCGGACTCGGGCTAACCGGAGTCGGTGTTACAGGAGGTACCGGTGTGATAACCACACTTGGGTTCTTTCTGTTCGTGATAGTGAATCTCGTTGCAGCTGTACCGGAAATGGTTGTTGAATAGCCATCAATATGAACTTCATCAACTGTGTATTCAATCTCATGTCCATCATCGGCATACTTAGGTAAGTTAGAGAAAGTATGTTCCCAGTTATCATCTTTTGTAAGAGTAACTCTTTCCTTCTCTGTACCGTCTGCTAACAATTTGATAGTTGCAGAGTCCGCTTCTTTTCCAACCCAGACTTTTTTGACCGGAACAGATATTTTTTCTGTATTGGTGTTCGTTACAGTGAAGCCATTTTCCATATCGCCGGTTATTGAAGAATCGTAGTTCGTGATTGCATCTTCTTTAACGGTATATTGAATCTCACTGCCGTCTGTATTCTTTTTCTTTAATCCTTCAAAAGTATGTTGCCAGTTATTTCTTTCATTTAGTGTGACTGACTTTCCGGTATCTACTCCATCTGCCCATAAGTGAATGGTAGCTGAGCTTCCTTTTGGTCCAACCCATTCTTTGCTTACTTTTACATAAGTCTTATACATCTTGTCCTTGATAGTAAGTGTTCCGCCTACATCATCATTGACATATACAGAATATTCATTTGGATCAAGTTCATATCCCTCCGGTGCATTGATTTCCTTTACCTTATATCTGCCTTGCACTAACTGATCAGAAATAACAGTACCATCAGCACTTGTTGTTAAATCGAATGAAGTTCCATCCGGCTTTGTGACCTTGAAGGTTGCGCCTGCTAATGGTGCACCATTATCAACGTCAACTTTTCTAAGCTTTAATTTCTTAAGCAACACACCACCGGCTGCACCACCCGAACGACGATACTTCCAAGTTCCGCTACTGGACTGAGTATTTGTGGAAGATGTCAAAGTGGCATTATTTGACTGCACAATATCACCATATTCAACTGTGGATTTATAAGACAAGAAATAGGACTGTGTTCCAATGTCTCCAAGGTCAAGTCTGAATTCAGTCTTATCCTCGTTGAATGTAATCTTGTCAGAAATATCAACTACTTCACCGGTATAGGATGTCGGACTGCCGGATGCATCATACTCACATTTCAAAAGTTTGAAATTTTCGGATGTAATGACTGTTGGCAATGAATCCGGATCAATGAAATGACCATTATTCGAAGTGATCTTATCTGTAATAACAACATTCTTTAAATTTTGTTTTGTTCTGTTAATACGAACACCCCAAGCAGCCTGATCAGAAACAGTTGGAGATTTTGCCCATTTACCAATCACCTCAACAGTTGAAAGAGCTTTATCCGGTTTTACAATGATTGGCTTAGGACCAGGTGTCAGATCTTCTCGATTATTGACTCCCACTTTTACATTGATAGTCTGGTTATCTCCAACCTTTTTTTTATTAATCTTTAAATCAAAGTGTAAATGTCCTTTAAACTTATACTTTCCGGTTGCGTTTTCATTAAATACAACATGTACATTGCCACCACCACCTGTTGCTGTTACAGCATTCGGCTGAATTGTTGCTGTACCTACGACCATTCCATCTTCACCTTTAATATCAAATGTAGTCGGATAAGTTACAGCAGTTGTTAAATCGAATTCTTCAGGAATTTTAATATCAAAGTAATTTCCATTATCCAATAAAATTGATGCAGGAATTTCAAAATTAAAATCCAGCTTAAGCGTGGCTGACTTTTCTGTTTCAGTAACCGGCTGGTTACTTGTATTTAAGATTTGAAAGCTTGTAATCCTAGCATCTACAGCTAAACCGTCAGCATAGACAGTGAGGTTCAAACCTTGAAACATCATAATGAATATCATAAGAAATGACATTATAATTCCAGTCAATCTTTTCATATTTATTTCCATTCCTTTCGCTTTGCTCAAGGCACAAAACGTTATGAAAATGTTTCCTTGAGCTTATTTTTTATTTTATAATTCTTCTTGTAGGGAACTCGGTATACTACAAATCACGGGGAGGTGAGTGGGCTGTCCGGCTTGCCGGATGACCGCATAATTATATGTGTAGTTCGCCTTTTCAAGCACAAATAAGTGTGTCGTGGAACACGTAATCTTATCTTTGTATAAACAATCTCGTTTATGGCTTAGGCGTTCAGTCAATGCCGTCTCTCCCTATAATCTCTAATGAATCTTCTGATTCTGAAAGGAGTCCCTATGTCTTTAAAAATCGTCTACAAAATCTGCTGTGGTATTGATGTCCACAAGACTTTTGTAGTTGCCTGTATCGCTTCTACAAACGATAAAGGTGTCACTTCTTATGAGAGCCACCGGTTTTCTACCTACACGAGCGGTCTGAAAACTTTGTTACAATGGCTACTCAAACACAATTGCAAGGATGTCTGTATGGAATCCACCGGTAAATACTGGATTCCTGTTTATAACATCTTAGAAAATGACTGTTCGATTGTCCTTGCTCATCCCAAATATGTTAAGGCTATCCGTGGAAAGAAAACTGACAAGAAAGATGCCAAATGGATTGCTGACCTGTTTAAGCATGATCTTGTTGCCGGTAGCTTTATGCCGCCCGCTGACATCCGCCAGCTCCGTGACCTTATGCGTTACCGTTTCAAACTGACCTGCTTTCAATCAAGCGAAAAGAATCGTTTGCAGAACTGTCTCACGGTTTCCAATATCCAGTTGGGAAACGTTGTTTCGGACACCTTCGGCAAATCTGCTCAGGCGATACCGGATAAACTTTTGGAAAATCCCGCAGATACATCTTTTGACCTTGAACCACTTGTTTACAAAAGTTTGAAAAAGAAACTTCCTGAACTCCGTGACGCTATTGACGGTTATATCACACCGGAACAGGTCGGCAAACTTAAGGTGATCAAAGCTCATTATGAAAGCCTGGAATCCCGGAAAGCAGAGCTTGAAGAACTCATTCTTGCGCTCGCCGCTCCCTATCAGCAGGAACTTGCCATTCTCCAAACCGCTCCCGGTATCCGTAGCGAATTTACTGCCATCGGAATTATTTCCGAAATCGGTACCAACATGGAGGCTTTTCCTTCGGCGAAACACTTATGCTCATGGGCCGGTCTTACTCCGACCAACAATGAAAGTGCAGGGAAGAAAAAATCTGTCCGGGTTTCCAAGGCCGGATGCTATATCAAACCTTTACTGGTCCAGTGTGCAAATGCTGTTGTTACCAGTAAAAAGCATCCGGAAATTCGCAACCGCTATCTCCGTCTCAAAAAGCGTCGCGGTCACAAGAAAGCAATCATTGCCATTGCAAGAATGCTTCTGACTGCATTATATCATATGCTTAAGAACGGTGAAAACTATAATGCGGAACTTTATCGGAAATCCGATTTGCCTCCTGCCAACTGGGAAATCACGGTAGAACAGGCAATTATCATCGCAAGAAATCAAGGTTATAAAATCAAGTCAGCAACTGCATAGCCTTAACTTTTAATATTCAATTTTTAAAATAGCCACCGAAAGATGGCTTGTTTATGATGCGATTAAGGGAATGGATACCCTTTACTTTTCATTTTCAATCTTAAACCTACAGCATCTTATAATTA
>NZ_CALLVU010000063.1 GCF_938015485.1 uncultured Lachnoanaerobaculum sp.
TTGTTTTTAGTGCAGTAATGGCTTTAGTTTTATAAGATTTTTGAAAATATAAAATTCATGGAATTTGCCTGTGAGATAGGGGGGCTGTCGCACTAAGTGATTAGTGTGCACCCCCTATATTATTACACAAAAATTGTACCTTGAATGAGGAAGGATATCAACTAAAACTTCCTTTAAATTTAGAAACTATCATTCCGATAGATGATTCTGTGCGATTGCTGAGTCAGTTTGTGGAGGCTATGGATTTAACTGACTTATATTCTACTTATAAAAGAATAAATACAGTTTCGCCAAGAACTCTATTGAAGATTGTTTTATACTCTTATATGAATGGAGATTATTCTTCTCGTTCCATGGAACGAAACTGTAAACGGGATATTAATTTTATGTATCTTTTAGAAGGCAAGTAGGTTCCTGATCATGCTACTTTTGCACGTTTTCGCAGTATCCATTTTGCTCCATGTTCAAAAAGAATACTTGCCGAAATGTCTAATCTTCTTTACGAACTTGGAGAAATTTCAGGAGAAATGATTTTTATTGACGGTACAAAAATTGAAGCCTGTGCTAATAAATACACGTTTGTATGGAAAAAAGCAGTAACCAAAAATCAGGAGAAACTTCTCAT
Source organism: uncultured Lachnoanaerobaculum sp. (assembly GCF_938015485.1). Taxonomy (GTDB): domain Bacteria; phylum Bacillota; class Clostridia; order Lachnospirales; family Lachnospiraceae; genus Lachnoanaerobaculum. The sequence continues at coordinate 626 of NZ_CALLVU010000063.1, forward strand.
TAAAATAGCTGATTTTATTGTAGAATGTGAGCAACTTTATGATATTCGTGTTGTTTATGGTGATATTGTTAAAATGAAACATGTAAAAAGGTTAAGAAAAAAACTATATACCTTGAAACAGAAAGAAAATATTATATTTGTACATGGTATCGGAAAAAGGAAACCACCACTACAAAAGAGTATAGAAACATTAGAAGAATATCTAAATCGTTTAAAAGGATACACACAAAAACTGCATCTTTGTGGGAAAAGAAACAGTTATTCAAAAACAGATCCGGATGCGACTTTCATGCGAATGAAAGAAGACGCAATGGGAAATGGACGGCTAAAGCCGGCATTTAATTTGCAACATGGAGTTGATTCCGAATACATTACATGGTTAACCATCGGACCACACACAGCCTACAGATACGACCACTTTGATTCCATTCTTAAAGGAAACAGAGAAATATTTGGCATTCAAATATCAGAAAGTCATTGCAGATTCCGGATACGAAAGTGAAGAGAATTATGTCTTCCTGGATCAGAATAAACAAATGGCATTTATTAATCCATCGAATTATGAAATTTCAAAAAAGAGAAAATATAAAAAAGATATAGGTCGCGTAGAAAATATGGAATACAATGAAAAAAGTAACTCTTATATTTGTAAAAACAATAAAACACTATCATTTACACAGGTTCGGCGTTCTAAATCTAAAACCTGATATGTCAGTGAGAAAAATATTTATCAATGTGAGGAATGCTCAGGTTGCCCTTACAAGAAAGAATGCATCAAAGGAAACAATTGTAAAACTCCAATGGAAGAACGAAATAAAGTCCTTTCTGTAGCAAAGACATTTCTAAAATATAGAAAAGAAGATTTGGAACGAATTTTATCAGAAGAGGGTATTCTTCTCAGAATAAACAGAAACATACAAGTAGAGGGCTCTTTTGGTGAGTTGAAACAAGATATGCAGTTTCGTAGATATTTGAGTCGTGGTACATCGAAAGTTCTTGCAGAAAGTGTATTACTTGTAATGGCAAAAAATGTGAACAAGCTTCACAATAAGATACAAAAAGGAAAAACCGGAAGGCATTTATTTCCTTTGAAGGGTGCATAAATTTAGAAAGTTCAAAAATTTAAAAACCATTTTGTGGCTTTATTAAAGTGCGTTTTTTACAAAAAACTGTTTTTATACCATAGACTTTGCAGTTAAGTAATAAAAAAGAGCTAAAAAGGAGCCGCCACCTAACGATTGATGAACCGTTAAAGCGACAACCCCCCCTTTTTTATCAATTTTTAGCTTGTTATAATCTTTCAAGTCTCCATCCTTTTACTTCAAAAATAATAATTTCAAAATTTGGAACCAATAGTCACACGTCAAATTGTACACCAAAAATTAAGCAATTTCTATATATAACATAAGAATCGTCAAAATATTCCATTAGTTTTGAAATAAAGTAATCTTCACCCAAATTATCATCTTTTATTTTTGATCATATAAACTTTGCCATCTTTGTTGCTCCTTAAAAAAGAGCTTTAAACTCAGTCAGTATATCGTCCTTAAGTCCAGAACCTCTAAAATATTCTTCTATAAAAGACTCATATACCGGTTGAATTACGGTAATGTCTTCTTCTCCCTTATTTTTAAACTCTATTAATTTTTTATATGATTCTATTTTTTCCAAATACTCAAAATATAATTGAATATGTTTTGGTAATTTCAATTTCCTTGAACAATGCCATTCTTCTATTGCTTTTACTTTCTGAACTATATCAAAGCTTTGCATCTCTCCATTCAATTCATCATTGATAATCAGATAATTAGTTGTTCTTTTTCTGTATGTCTTGGCAAGTTCTTTATCAATGTTAATCTTTTTCACATTTGGTAATTTTTTTCCTGCTTTATTATCCCTCCAATTAATAATCCAGTCTATTGATCCTGTTTTCCTTTTTGGTATAACAAAGTGCTCCAGATTATAGTTTTTTTCTCTACTGTATAAATAGGTTAAAAACTTTTCAGATTTAGAATAAAAATCAACAAATGAAAAAATAAATATTAAAATATTGAAATTATCCGTTTCTGGTATTTCAAAATCCTCCAACTCCGCATTTCTCAATCCCAACGCCAAATCAACAACTCTAGAAATATCGACAGTATCTTTCTCCATCTCCTCTATAATAGTCCTATCTATGTTATCTTTTGATTTCTTTCCACGCTTTAGAAGAAATAAATTGGAGTATGCATATAATGCTGATATAATCTTTCTTAAATTATCATGCTTAAGTTGATTCAAACACTTACTTTTATTTGCAACAAAATGCATAAAAGGAAATTTCTGGTTCCACGCCCCTGTTGATTCCAACAAATTCTGTGAAAGTAGTCTCATTACCCAAATGTCATTATTATCATTTCTGTGAATAGCACAATCTTTCGAAAAATCCACAAAACAATATCTATCAGTATGAATGTTAATATCAAATTCAATTAGTGAATTACCATAATCAATCATGTCCTTTAATAATTTGTCCACTTTATCTATAGGTTTCCCTTCAAGGTAATGCTTTCCTTTAGGAGCCATATTCTCTGGTATAGAACCATCTTTTAAAAGATATAGATATAAATACTGTCCCATATCTCTATACCCAAAATTCTGACTAAACCTCATTGCAACTTTTTTTAAATCAATCCATTTTGTTTTTAACTCTTGATATTTTTCTTCAGGGAATATTTTAAAACAATGTCCCTTAAAAATACTCTCAGAATCTAGTTTTTGAGTTTTTTCATTTATATCTAAAAACATTTGCTCTATTGATCTTATGTCATCATCTGCATCATTTATAAAAACAAGCAATCTAGACGCAAGTAGCTTTTCATAAAATTTTTTACGTTTTTCGATTTTTTCACCTACACCTAGGCTATTTATAAACTCAGTTGCGACCTTGAATACTCTATCAAAATCATTTTTCTGATAGTACACATCATCTTCATCTTGAATTGAAAGCTGAAAAACATCCCCTACTTTTTTGAAGTATTCACTTACAGAATCATTTTCGACAGTCAATTTACCATCAAACATTATGTATGGCAATATAAGTTCCTGTTCCATACTATATCCCGCATATGAATTGTATAAAGCAATTAACGAAATTAAACACGTCGTTAATCTTTGCTGCCCATCTACAATTTCATAATATTTATTCTTTTCATCTAAAATAATTAATCCTAAAAATTTATCTCTGAAATTAACATCTCTTAATATAGTCTCTACTTGCTCTGTAGTCCACCTATACTCTCGTTGATAGAGTGGTATAACCAGTCTTCGTTTATCCTGATTAAAATTAGAATCGACTCCATTATTTCCTGTATTAAGTTTAAGCACTCTTCCGAGCGTAGTAATAAATGATTTCATCTTCCCCTCCAATATAATTATTTTTCTGAATTTATTTCACAATGTCACCTATATGCTTCCAAATACGTTGTATGTATTTACCATAATTCCCATTGTAGAATTTTCTATATTTGCAAACCTGATCGTTGTACTATTACCGTTTAATGACATCCTTTTAAACTCTTTTTAATATTTACATAAATTGCCAACTTAAATAATCAGTTATAATATATACTATTTTTTTATTATTTTCAACAAAATATACGCACTAATTATTTTTTATAGTGCAAATTTTATGTCAGCAAGCACACCCCTTCCGCATGCTTTGTATGGCAAAAGCAGTCAAACACCATCCCTTTCTCAAATCTGTATCTTTGCTTTTTAAAAACCTCCAAATCCCTTGCCAGTGTCTCAGGATTGCAGGAAACATATACCACTTTCTTAGGTTTCAGCCTGCCTACTGCGACTATGAACTCCTCTGTGGAGCCGGTTCTTGGAGGATCCAAGATTACAACATCTATCTTTTCATTAGCTGCCGCCAAATCGTTTATAAAGTGCGTTGCGTCGGCATTATAGAATTTTACATTCTTTATATTGTTTATCTTCGCATTCGTGACGGCATCTTTGTGGGCATCCTTATTTAACTCCACAGATATTACTTCCTTTACGGACTTTGAAGCGATCAGTCCGATAGTACCTATCCCTGAATAGGCATCCAAAAGCACTTCATCCCCTTGCAAACCGGCATACTCTATTGCCTGAGAGTAAAGCTTTTCGGTTTGGTCTCTGTTTACCTGATAGAACGACTTCGGTGAGATCTTGAATGTAAGGCCGCAGAGTTCGTCTGTGATATAGCCCTTGCCATACATCACTATTTCTCTGTCACCAAGTACCATACTGGTATTTTTGTTGTTTATATTTTGAACTATGGTGGTTATCTCGGGATGTTCTCCTCTAAGTACCTTTATAAAGGCGTTCTTATTTGGGAATATTACATTTGAGGTCACCAAAACCACCATGATCTGACCGCTTTTCTTTCCTACACGTATCAGCACATGGCGCAAGAAGCCGAAGCCTGTGTCCTCATCATATGCCTTTATTTTAAATGATATACACATTTTTTTGATGGTCTGTATTATAGAGCCGGCTTTTTCGTCTTCTATCAGACAATTCTTTGTATCCACCACTCTGTGTGAGTTCTTTTCGTAGGTGCCTGCAATGATTTTCTTGTTTTCAAAGCCGAAAACCGCACTTACTTTGTTCCTATAATGATAGGGATTGTCCATTGAGACAATCCCGTCAAACTTGCCATACTTTTTTATCAAAGAATTTGCATTCACAAGCTTTTCTTTGACATGCTTATCATATGGGCTGTTTATATAATCGCAGCCTCCGCATTTTTTTGCGACACTGCATTTTAAATCCTTTTTGGACTTTAAATTTCCTTTGTTACTTCTTTCAGCCATGCCTTCTCTTCTTCATTTAATCCGCCGGATATGGAATCATAGACTTGTTTTTGATAATTATTATAAAGTTCTATATCTCTCTTTGTCATTACATCCACCAAAAGCGGCTCATTGTCAATAGGTGCCATTGTAAGCGGTTCAAATCCTAAGAATCCTTCTCCCTTGTCCACTACAGTCATCAAAATTTCCATTCTGATACCGTGCTTACCGCTTATATATACGCCCGGCTCATCACTCATTATCATTCCCGGCTCAAACTCAAGATTTCTGTATACATCTTTATTTATCTTGTTTCTGATAGATGTAGGCATCTCATGTACAGTGTTTACAAAGCCTACACCGTGACCTGTGCCGTGATTATAGTCAAGTCCGTACTCCCAAAGTGCCTCTCTTGCCTTTATATCAAGACTTACACCTATAGCTCCTCTTTTAAATTTGGTATTTAAAAGTCTAAGCATTCCTATGGTTACCAAAGTATAATGAAGCTTCTCTTCATAGGTATTTTCTCCAAGAGATATTGTTCTTGTAACATCTGTGGTGCCGTCCTTATATGTGGCACCCGAATCAAACAAATAAAGTCCTTTAGCTTCAAGCTTCTTTGCGGTCTCATACTCAGCCTCGTAGTGAACTATTGCTCCGTTGTCCGCATATCCTGAGATAGTAGGGAAGCTTAAATCAAGGAAGAGTTCATCCTCTCTTCTTAGATTGTCAAGGTAGTCTGAAGCGGTCTTTTCTGTAAGGTTTGCTCCGTTTTTTACCTGATTTTTCAGCCAATAGATATACTTTGCCATGTATACACCGTCTCTTAGATGTGACTTCTTTGTGTTGGCAACTTCCACCTCGTTCTTTATATTCTTCAGATATGTTACAGGACTTAGCACGGAGTAGAGCTTGTTGGCATTTTCTTTTTTGCTTATTGAGATAAAAGTCTTATAGCTTACATCAGCCTCGTCAAAGAGTATCTCTTTGTGAGAAATACCTGCCACGGTCTCATCAAAATCGTCATAAGGCTTTATATCAATGCCGTTTTTCTTGAGGTATTCTCTTACTTCGTCAGTCAGTGACTTATCCTGTATAAAGATTGTCGCTCTGTCCTTTTCAAGTATGAAATAGGATAAAAACAGCGGATTACACTGTATATCAAAAGCTCTGAGGTTTGTAAGCCATGCGATATCCGAAAGTGAAGAGATTATAAGCAAATCCTTTCCGTTCATCCTCTCTCTGACTTCATTTATCTTGGTACTTGCCGACTTTCCCGCATACTTTTCATCCAATATAAATACCTTTGTATGAGGTCTTTCAGGTCTGTCAAGCCATATTTCATTTGTGATATCTTTCCCGATTTTTAGCTTAACACCGTTTTTTACCACCTTACCTGCAATGACCTTGCCCTCCGAAAAGCTGAGTACCGAACCGTTAAATCCGAGTACTTCACCGCTCTTTAACTTTTTTTCAAGCAATTCATCCAAAGTAGGTACTCCGGGCTCACCCATCTTCATAAGTGTAATACCTGAGTCCTTAAGCTCACTTTCCGCCTGTAAAAAATATCTTCCGTCAGTCCAAAGATAAGCTTCTTCCTTAAGAACAAGCAGTGTTCCCGCACTTCCTGTAAATCCGCTTAAAAATCTTCTGCATTTGTCATATTCTGTAGGATATTCACTTTGATGTGCATCTGAAGAAGGGGATATCCATGCGTCTATCCCCTCTCTTTGCATTACTTTTCTCAAATCAACAATTGTCGCTCTCATAATGCTCCTTTCACAATACCTTGGCTTAAGCTTGCCAAGGTATTGCATAATCTATTTAATATTTATATAACCGAACTTTTCCAGTGCATTATAGACTCCGTTATCTGTAATATCATCGGTAACATAGTCCGCATATTTTTTTAGTTCCTCTATTGCATTGCCCATAGCTATTCCAAGTCCCGACTCCTCTATTATCTCCTTGTCATTCATAGAATCACCGAAGGCAACCGTATCCTTGATGTCAATATTATAATATTTACACAGTAACTTCAAGCCCTCGGCCTTGCTTGCACATTTTTCTATGACATCCGCTCCGAACATTCCTGCAAAAAGCGGAAGCTTAAGAGTAGGGAAATTTTCTTCTATCTCCTTTGCGCCGCTTGGAGGACCTACATATGTAAGTGTCCTTACAGGCAAATCAAACAGCTTTTCAGGAGGGTAAAACTTTCTGAAGCTCTCCCCCCATCTCTTTTTGTCATAATCATCTATTACATTTTGATTGAAGTAATAGTCCTTATCTTCCAAGGTAAGGCCCAATGAGCAATCCTTACCCTCTACAAACTTTGCAAGCCTTTTTAAAACATCCTTGTCAAAGAAATGTTCAAAAATCTTTTCTTCTCCCACCTTTACCAAGGTGCCGTTAAGTCCTATTACCGCATTAGGCTTTACTATATCTACAAATTGCTTACTGTCACTATTTTCAGGATTTCTTCCGGTAGCAAGTACTATGATATGCCCCTGCTCTTTTAATCTTTCTATAGCAACAAGAGCCGAAGGGGTTATCTTGTAAGTCTTATGCTCCAAAAGTGTCATATCAATATCAAAACTGAAAATTTTTCTATTTTGCATTATCCAACCTTAACTTAGTGAGATGCCAAATATCTCTTACATACTCCTCGATAGTTCTGTCAGATGAGAACTTACCTGCGTTGGCAGTCTGTGTAAGCGCCATCTTTGCCCATCTCTTCTTATCTTTGTAGGCTTTCTCCACTTCATCATGTGCTTTGGCATAACTTCTGAAGTCCTTAAGAATAAAGTATACATCCGCTCTGTCATTGCCCTGTTTCTTTAAAAGTGAATCATAGATTTCTCTAAACTCCTCGGTATTGTTCGGAGAATAGAATCCGTTTACAAGCTGCATAAGCACCGTTCTGATTTCAGTATCGGAGTTGAAGATAGTCATAGGGTCATATCCGCCGTTGTTCTCGTAGGCGATTACCTCATCGGAAGAAAGTCCGAAGATGAACGCATTATCTCTTCCAACTTCTTCCACTATCTCTACATTTGCACCGTCCATAGTTCCTAAAGTAGGTGCACCGTTCAACATAAATTTCATGTTTCCGGTACCTGAAGCCTCTTTACTTGCTGTGGAAATCTGTTCACTGACATCTGCCGCGGCAAAGATTATCTCGGCATTGGATACCTTATAATCCTCTATGAATACCACCTTTATCTTACCGTTTATGCTCTTGTCATTGTTGATAACATCCGCTACTGAATTTATAAGCTTAATAGTCTGCTTTGCTCTTCTGTATCCTGCCGCAGCCTTTGCTCCGAAGATAAATGTTCTCGGATACATATCGAAGTTATCATCATTTTTAAGCTTATTATAAAGATACATTACATGAAGGATATTTAAAAGCTGACGCTTGTACTCATGAAGTCTCTTTACCTGTACATCGAAGATGGAATTCGGATCCACATCTATACCGTTGTGCTCCTTAATATACTTTACAAGTCTTAATTTATTTTGATATTTGATATCCATAAACTCTTCCAAAGACTTGTCATCGTTTAAATACTGCTTTAAGCCGGAAAGCTGTGGTAAATCTGTAATAAATTTATCACTTCCAAGCTTCTTTGTAATCCAATCTGTTAAAAGAGGATTGGCGTGAACAAGGAATCTTCTCTGTGTGATACCGTTTGTCTTATTGTTGAACTTCTCAGGCATCATCTCATAGAAGTCTTTAAGCTCCTGATGCTCAAGTATCTGTGTATGAAGCTTTGCAACTCCGTTTACTGAAAATCCCGCTATGATTGCCATATATGCCATTCTGACCTGTCCGTCATAGAGTATTGCCATCTTCTTTTCTTTTTCAGCGGCATTGTTCGGATATCTGTCTCTTATTTGCACTACAAATCTTCTGTTTATCTCTTCCACTATCTGATAAACTCTCGGAAGTAATGACTTAAACAAGTCGATAGGCCATTTTTCAAGTGCCTCCGACATGATGGTGTGGTTGGTATATGCCATACATCTGCTTGTGATGTCCCACGCCTCATCCCAGTTAAGGCCTTCTTCATCCAAAAGAAGTCTCATAAGCTCAGGTATTGCCACTGTAGGATGTGTATCATTCAGCTGGAATACCACCTTATCGGGAAGCATATGTATATCGCTGTGAGTTGATTTAAACTTATCAAGTGCTCTTTGAAGGCTGGCTGAGATAAAGAAGTACTGCTGCTTTAATCTAAGCTCCTTACCCGCATAGTGATTGTCATTAGGATAAAGCACCTCTACCAAAGTCTTTGCAAGATTTTCCTGCTCAAGTGCCTTCTGATAGTCACCCTTATCAAACTGCTCAAGGCTAAAGTTTGTGATGGCCTCCGCATCCCAGATACGAAGTGAGTTTACCATTCCGTTCTCATATCCGAGTACAGGCATATCATAAGGTATAGCCTTTACGGAACCGTAGTTTTCCTGTATAAACTTCTCCTTACCGTTTACATTCTCAACTCTGACATTTCCTCCGAACTTTACTATATAAGAGTATTCGCTTCTCTTTATTTCAAAAGGGTATCCGTTCTTAATCCAGTCATCCGGAACTTCCTTTTGATATCCGTTTTTTATCTTTTGCTTAAACATACCGTAGTGATATCTGATACCGCAACCATATGCCGGATAATTCAGTGTCGCAAGCGAATCAAGGAAGCAGGCGGCAAGTCTTCCAAGTCCGCCGTTTCCAAGTGCAGGATCGCTCTCCTGATCTTCTATATCTGTAAGGTCAAATCCGAGCTCCTCTAAAACCTCTGCCACTTCTTTTCTTGCGCCTAGGTTTATGATATTGTTGCCAAGTGCTCTGCCTATCAAAAACTCCATTGAAAGGTAGTATAAAATCTTTGCATCCTGCTTATCATATGCCTTATGTGTATTTATCCATTCATCTATAATGGTATCTTTTATGGCATAGGAAAGAGCATAAAAAACCTGCTCTTTACTCGCCTCGTCTATAGTCTTTCTGTACAATACCTTTACATTATCTTCTATAGCCTTTTTTAATTCCTTAGCGTTCATCATCGTAAGTACATCTAACCTTTCTTACTTACTCCAAGGGATGTGTGTTCTCCGTTCAAGTTCCAATCTTTAGTGTATCCCTCTACATTGTTATAAATTATCTCATCTGCTAATGTATCATTCTTGATAACAGCTTCATTCTTCTTTATTATCTCTGCAATTCTGTCATTTCCCGACTGTGAGAGTATTATATGGTCAACGACCTCAAATCCCGCTTCTTTTCTCATTGTCTGAATCTTTGATATAAGTTCTCTTACAAATCCCTCTTCAAGGAGTGCGTCGTCAAGTCTGATATCAAGTACTACAGTCACCTTGTTGTCGGCTTCCGTAACGAAGTTGTCGTTCTTTGCAGTCTCAATAAGTAAATCATCTCTGCCAAGTACCACCTTCTCACCGTCAAAGTCGAAGTTTAATGCTCCGTCAGTGTTAAGTTCCTGCATCGCCTTATGTCCGTCAAGATTTGCAAGCGCTTCTCTTATCTTATTAAGAAGCTTGCCGTACTTAGGTCCTACAGTCTTTAGCTGCGGCTTGAATGAGTAGCTTACAAACTCTTCCACATCGTCCTTAAACTCTACCGCCTTAACATTAAGCTCATCCTCTATAATCTCCACATAGAAAGGACTAAGTACATTCTCAGCCTTTACATACATATTTCCGATAGGCTGACGATTCTTTATATTAGCGGAATTTCTTGCAGCTCTTCCAAGTACCACTATGTCAAGAACCTCGTCCATGCTTACCTCAAGATCTTTGTCGATAAACTCCTCATTTACCTTAGGGAAATCTGTAAGGTGAATACTTTCAGGAGCAGACTTATCCACACTTCTTACAAGATTTTGATATATCTCTTCAGTCATAAAAGGTATCATAGGTGCTGAAATCTTTGAAAGAGTGATAAGTGCCGTATAAAGAGTCATATATGCATTTATCTTATCCTGCTCCATACCCTTTGCCCAGAATCTCTCTCTACATCTTCTGACATACCAGTTACTCATATCGTCTGTGAAGCTTTGCAGCGCTCTTGCAGTCTCTGTTATCTTATAGTTGTTTAAATATTCATCAACGGTCTTTACCAATGTGTTAAGCTTTGATAAAAGCCACTTATCCATTACACTGAGTTTGTCATACTCCAAGCTGTACTTTGTAGGGTCAAAGTTGTCAATATCCGCATAAAGTACATAGAAAGCATATGTATTCCAAAGTGTACCGAGGAACTTTCTCTGTCCTTCCTCAACCGCTTTGTCATGGAATCTGTTCGGAAGCCACGGAGCGGAGTTTACATAGAAATACCATCTGATGGCATCCGCACCGAACTTGTTCAGTGCATCCATAGGGTCTACAGCATTTCCCTTTGACTTACTCATCTTCTGGCCGTCTTCATCCTGCACATGACCCATTACGATAACGTTCTTATACGGCGCTCTGTTAAATATCAGTGTCGATATTGCAAGCAGCGAATAGAACCATCCTCTTGTCTGGTCCACAGCCTCCGAGATAAAGTCCGCCGGATACTGCGCCTCAAACTTCTCTTTATTCTCAAACGGATAGTGATGCTGTGCAAAAGGCATTGAACCTGAGTCAAACCATGCATCCAGCACTTCAGGAGTTCTTCTCATCTCCTTGCCGCACTCAGGACAGGTAATTGTCACTGCATCAATATAAGGTCTGTGAAGCTCTATATCTTCAGGACAGTTCTTTGACATGGACTTAAGTTCTTCAATGCTTCCGATACTGTGCATATGTCCGCATTCACAAATCCAAACATTAAGAGGTGTACCCCAATATCTGTTTCTTGATACAGCCCAATCCTGAATATTCTCAAGCCAATCGCCGAATCTTCCCTTACCTATGCTCTCAGGTATCCAGTTGATTGTATTGTTGTTTCTTATTATATCTTCTTTTACCGCCGTCATCTTGATGTACCAAGACTCTCTTGCATAGTAGATAAGCGGTGTATTACATCTCCAGCAGTGAGGATAGCTGTGCTCAAATACAGGTGCGTCAAAGAGCTTTCCGTTTTCTTCAAGGTCTTTTAATACAAGCTTATCGGCATCCTTTACAAATACGCCTTCCCACTTTGTCTCTTTTGTAAGATTACCCTGTGCATCTACAAGCTGAACAAAAGGAAGATTATAGTTTCTTCCTATTCTTGAGTCATCCTCACCGAATGCGGGAGCTATATGTACAATACCTGTACCGTCTGTAAGAGTTACATAGCTGTCACATACCACATACCATGCCTTACCCTTTACATTAAGTCCGCCCCAAAGCGGCTCATACTCAATGCCTTCAAGATCCTTACCCTTATATGTTTCAAGTACGGTATAGTCATCTTTTAAAACTGTTTCAACCAATGCACTTGCAAGAATATATGTATAATCTCCCTGCTTTACCTTTGAATACTCTTCGTCAGGATTTACACAAAGAGCCACATTACTTGGCAATGTCCAAGGTGTTGTAGTCCATGCAAGGAAGTATACGTCCTCATCCTTTTTCTTAAATCTTACAATAGCGGATCTTTCCTTTACATCCTTATAGCCCTGTGCCACCTCATGGCTTGAAAGCGGTGTTCCGCATCTTGGGCAGTAAGGTACTACCTTAAATCCTTTATAAAGAAGTCCTTTATCCCAAATCTGCTTAAGTGCCCACCACTCGGACTCTATATATGAATTGTGATATGTTACATACGGGTCATCCATATCGGCCCAGAAGCCTATTACATTTGAGAACTGCTCCCACATGCTCTTATACTTCCAAACAGACTCTTTACACTTCTCTATAAAAGGTGCAACACCGTATTTTTCTATCTGCTCTTTTCCGTTGATGCCGAGTTCTTTCTCAACTTCTATCTCTACAGGAAGTCCATGTGTATCCCAACCTGCTTTTCTCGGAACCTTGTAGCCTTTCATTGTCCTGTATCTCGGAATCATATCCTTGATAACTCTTGTGAGTGCATGTCCTATATGCGGCTTTCCGTTGGCTGTAGGCGGTCCGTCATAGAACATATATGTCGGAGCATCTTTTCTGTCTTCGATACTCTTCTCAAAAATATGGTTGTCACGCCAAAACTTCTCAACTTCTCTTTCTCTCTCCACAAACTTTAGATCTGTAGGTACCTTTTTATACATAAAAATCCTTTCTTTGTAAGCCGGATTATAAAAAAGACCTGTCCTGTAACAGGACAAGTCAAAAACTTATAAACCACCTTTACAACATACTGTCATATGTGTTCCTATAACGGGGAAACCGGCTCACCCTACTGATATTTCAGGCGGCAACTCGGGAGTGATCTTCACTCTTGACTCCATACCGGTCTTCCACCGTCACCGGCTCGCTGAAATTTCTGTCAAGAACTACTCTCTCCGTCTCAGTCTTTATAACTAGGGATATTATAATCACTTGTAGATATTCTGTCAATGCCGCAAATCACAGCAACGGCATTATATAAGTTGTCCAGATATGGCTTATCGGCATTGCAAGTATCATAGCAGGTATCATATCGGCCACAGGAAACATCTTTACCTTTATCATTCTGAAACTTGTTGCAAGCAGTATTATTCCGCCTACCGCCTTAAAATCGTCAACCATCTCAGGTGTTGTATAGGGCATAATCATTCCTCCGCATGAAAACAGTGTAAAGAATATAATAAACTGCGGTATGGCAATAAACGATACTACAGGTCCCAACAGACATGAAAAAATCATGGCGGTAAACAAATCAAGTATTGCCTTTGATATAAGTAAAGTGTGATCGCCGCTCATTCCCGATACTATAGAACCGTAGATACCTGTTCCGCCTGCACAAAACAGCACTATAATGGTAAGCAGCATTTCATCGTATTCCTTATCCGATATATCGCTCTCTTTTCTTTTTACAAGTCCGAATATCAGATTTTTTAAAAGCACTCCAAGTCTGTTTATCAGATCTCCGAAATGAATTATAAGACCTAAAGTAGTCCCCGCAACAATGGCAAATATGACAGCAGGCATATTTTTCATAAGCATTACACTTGTAATACCCATTGCCAAAGCACAGGCTCCGAATACCATATTTATCTTTTCCTTAAAATCAACACTCAAATACTTTCCGAACAATGTTCCCAATATTCCACCAATTATAATTGATGAAGAACAAAATATAACTCCTATAGGCATTTTCTTCTCCTCTCATTCACGACATATATAATAATGTAATATTTAACTTATGTCCAACAAAATTCCGGAATAAGTTTTATATAAAGATTTGAATTCCAATATTACTTATAGTTATACTTAACATTCCATTTTTCCTAAATTTTAAACAGAAATATTTTACTAAAATCTCTGTTTTTG
>NZ_CALLVU010000064.1 GCF_938015485.1 uncultured Lachnoanaerobaculum sp.
CCGTTAGACCTGCAAAGAGCATAAAGCTTATAGATAATGCAACCATTGACAAGAGGGATGAAAATCCGACAAATCTAAACCCTGTAACACCACAGCCGCCAAAGAAGGCGAATATGGTAGTACCGCAGGATGAAAACAAAGCTAAAAAGCTGCCTGTTCCAAAGACTGCGGATAAGAATAAGACATATATATATGTGATGATGCTTATAATATCCTTAGCAACTTTGATAAAACTGAAAAAGAAAATAAAGTAAATTTTACCCCGGCCGCTTAGGTCGGGGTTTTTATTGTATCAGCTAAAAACTAAGCAAATCGGCCACTTTGTAAGAAAACCGTCAGAATTACAGAGGTGAATAGTATTGACAATGTGCGGTTCTTTTAGTAACATTAAATACTGTGTAAGTAGGCGATGGTATTTACACACAGTGAATATGCGATGGTATTCACAAATAACAAAAATGTAAAGCAACCAATAAAAAAGGAGGAAAAAGGAATGCCAACATTTAACCAGTTAGTTAGAAAAGGCAGACAGACTTCAGTTAAAAAGTCAACAGCTCCTGCTCTTCAGAAGGGATTCAACTCACTTCACAAGAAGTCAACAGATATCTCTTCACCACAGAAAAGAGGAGTATGTACAGCTGTTAAGACTGCAACACCTAAGAAGCCTAACTCAGCGCTTCGTAAGATTGCCAGAGTTCGTCTTTCTAACGGAATCGAAGTAACAAGCTATATCCCGGGAGAGGGACATAACCTTCAGGAGCATAGCGTTGTGCTTATCCGTGGAGGTAGAGTAAAGGACTTACCTGGTACAAGATACCATATTATTCGTGGTACATTAGATACAGCAGGTGTCGCTAACAGAAAACAGGCTCGTTCAAAGTACGGAGCTAAGAGACCAAAAGATAAGAAATAATAACTGAAGATAAAAAATATAATTCTTTAGCGAAAGCAAAGCTTTCATAATTAGATAGTGCCGATTTTTTGTTGGTTGCAAAAAATATAGGCACGAGGACGCAAAAAGCGAGTACCTAAGATCTAAGTGAATATTAAGGAGGGAAGAAACGTGCCACGTAAAGGACATACACTAAAAAGAGATGTATTGGCAGATCCTTTATACAATAACAAGGTAGTTACAAAGCTTGTAAATACCATCATGTTAGACGGTAAAAAGGGTGTTGCACAGAAGATTGTGTACGGAGCATTTGACAAGGTTTCCGATAAGACAGGAAAGGATCCTGTAGAGGTTTTCGAGGAAGCTATGAACAATATCATGCCTGTACTTGAGGTAAAAGCGAGAAGAATCGGTGGAGCTACATACCAGGTTCCTATCGAGGTAAGACCTGAGAGAAGACAAGCTCTTGCTCTTAGATGGCTTACATTCTTTTCAAGAAAAAGAGGCGAGAAGACACAGGTTGACCGTCTTGCAAACGAGATAATGGATGCGGCAAACAACACAGGTGCCGCAGTGAAGAGAAAAGAAGATATGCATAAGATGGCAGAGGCTAACAAGGCATTTGCTCATTATAGATTCTAATAGGAGGAAACCAATTGGCTGGAAGAGAATATCCTTTAGAGAGAACCAGAAATATTGGTATCATGGCTCATATAGATGCCGGTAAAACCACACTTACTGAGCGTATCCTATATTATACTGGTGTAAATTATAAGATCGGTGATACCCATGAGGGTACCGCTACAATGGACTGGATGGAGCAGGAAGCAGAGAGAGGTATTACAATTACTTCAGCCGCTACAACTTGCCACTGGACATTACAGGAATTTAACAAAGTAAAGCCGGGTGAGAAGGAAAATCGTATAAATATTATCGATACTCCGGGACACGTTGACTTTACAGTAGAGGTAGAGAGATCACTTCGTGTACTTGACGGTGCAGTAGGTGTGTTCTCTGCAAAAGAAGGCGTTGAGCCGCAGTCTGAGAACGTATGGAGACAGGCGGATACATATCATGTACCTAGAATGGCATTCATCAACAAGATGGACGTTATGGGTGCAGACTATTATGCAGCTGTTGAGCAGATTCATACAAGACTTGGTAAAAATACAATCATGCTTCAGATCCCGATCGGAAAAGAAGATGATTTCAAGGGAATCGTTGATCTCTTTGAGATGAAAGCTTACATCTACAATGATGACAAGGGTGATGATATTTCAATCGTTGATATACCTGACGAGGTAAAGGACGAGGCTGAATTATATCATGGCGAGCTTGTTGAGAAGATTTGTGAGCTTGATGATGACCTTACAATGATGTATCTGGAAGGTGAGGAGCCTTCAGTTGAGCAGCTTAAGGCAGCACTTAGAAAGGGAACTTGTGAGAACAGGGCTATTCCTGTTTGCTGCGGTACCGCTTATCGTAACAAGGGTGTGCAGAAGCTTATCGATGCTGTCGTTGAGTTCATGCCTTCACCGCTTGATATCCCTTCAATAAAGGGTGTTGATCTTGACGGAAATGAAGTTGAGAGACATGCTTCAGATGAAGAGCCTTTCTCAGCTTTGGCATTTAAGATCATGACAGATCCTTTCGTAGGAAAGCTTGCATATTTCAGAGTTTACTCAGGAACACTTAACGGCGGTTCATATGTGCTTAACGCTACAAAGGGTAAGAAGGAGAGAGTCGGTCGTATCCTTCAGATGCATGCAAATAAGAGAACCGAGATTGACAAGGTTTACTCAGGAGATATTGCAGCCGCAGTAGGATTTAAGGTTACAACAACCGGTGATACAATCTGTGACGAGCAGCATCCTGTTATCTTAGAGTCAATGGAATTCCCTGAGCCGGTTATCGATATCGCTATCGAGCCTAAGACCAAGGCAGGACAGACAAAGATGATAGATGCTCTTGCAAAACTTGCTGAAGAGGATCCTACATTCAGAGTTAAGACAGATACTGAAACAGGACAGACCATTATATCAGGTATGGGTGAGCTTCACCTTGAGATTATCGTAGACAGACTTCTTAGAGAGTTCAATGTAGAAGCAAATGTAGGTGCACCGCAGGTTGCTTACAAAGAAACATTTACTAAGGCTGTTGACGTTGATTCCAAGTATGCAAGACAGTCAGGTGGTCGTGGTCAGTACGGTCATTGTAAAGTTAAGTTTGAACCGATGGATCCGAACGGAGAAGAGACATTCAAGTTCGAATCAACCGTTGTCGGCGGTGCTATTCCTAAGGAATATATACCTGCTGTCGGCGAGGGTATTGAGGAAGCTACAAAGTCAGGTATTCTTGGCGGATTCCCGGTACTTGGTGTACATGCAAATGTATATGACGGTTCATACCATGAAGTCGATTCATCAGAGATGGCATTCCATATCGCAGGTTCTATGGCATTTAAGGATGCTATGAGCAAGGCGGGCCCTGTACTTCTTGAGCCTATCATGAAGGTCGAAGTTACAATGCCTGAGGAATATATGGGTGATGTTATCGGTGATATCAACTCAAGAAGAGGTCGTATAGAGGGTATGGAGGATATTCCGAGCGGTAAGCAGGTAAATGCATTCGTTCCGCTTTCAGAGATGTTCGGTTACTCAACAGACCTTCGTTCAAGAACACAGGGTCGTGGAAACTACTCAATGTTCTTCGAAAAATATGAGCAGGTTCCGAAGTCTGTTCAGGAAAAAGTACTTAACGATAAGAAAGCTTAATTATAAAAGTTTTTCATTATAAAAATTTAAAAAAACAGGTTGAGCCGGTTTATTAACTTGATAAATCTCGGCTGATACTATATAATATAACAAAATTTACTATTAATTTAGGGTTTAATTCAAGGAGGAATTAACAATGGCAAAAGCAAAATTTGATAGAACAAAGCCTCATGCTAACATTGGTACAATCGGACACGTAGATCACGGTAAGACAACTCTTACAGCAGCTATCTCTAAGGTTCTTGCAACAAGATTCCCTTCAGATACAAACAAGATCGTAGACTTCGATAAGATCGATAAGGCTCCTGAGGAGAAGGAAAGAGGTATCACAATCTCAACAGCTCATATCGAGTATGAGACAGAGAAGAGACACTATGCACACGTTGACTGTCCTGGACACGCCGATTATGTAAAGAACATGATCACAGGTGCTGCACAGATGGACGGTGCTATCCTTGTTGTTGCCGCTACTGACGGTGTTATGGCTCAGACAAGAGAGCATATCCTTCTTTCAAGACAGGTAGGTGTTCCATATATCGTTGTATTCATGAACAAGTGTGATATGGTTGATGATGAGGAGCTTCTTGAGCTTGTAGAGATGGAGATCAGAGACCTTCTTAACGAGTATGAGTTCCCTGGCGATGATACACCTATTATTCAGGGTTCAGCTCTTAAGGCTCTTGAGGATCCGATGGGACCTTGGGGTGACAAGATCATGGATCTTATGGATGCTGTTGACAGCTACATTCCTGATCCTGAGAGAGATACAGATAAGCCTTTCCTTATGCCTATCGAGGACGTATTTACAATCACAGGTCGTGGTACAGTTGCTACAGGTAGAGTAGAGAGAGGTACACTTAACCTTAACGATACAGTAGAGATTCTCGGTATCCATGAGGATAAGAAGTCAACTGTTGTTACAGGTATCGAGATGTTCAGAAAGCTTCTTGATCAGGCTCAGGCAGGTGATAACATCGGTGCTCTTCTTAGAGGTGTTCAGAGAACAGAGATCGAAAGAGGACAGGTTCTTGCTAAGCCGGGTTCAGTAACATGCCATAAGAAGTTCACAGCTCAGGTTTACGTTCTTACAAAGGACGAGGGTGGACGTCATACACCTTTCTTCAACAACTATCGTCCACAGTTCTACTTCAGAACAACAGATATTACAGGTGTTTGCAACCTTCCTGCAGGAACAGAGATGTGCATGCCTGGTGATAACGTAGAGATGACTATCGAGCTTATCCATCCTGTTGCTTGCGAGCAGGGTCTTAGATTCGCTATCCGTGAGGGTGGTAGAACAGTAGGTTCAGGTAGAGTTGCATCTATCATCGAGTAATCTTTGATTAAAAAATAAAGGGTATTATATCGGTTATACAGTGATGTGTCTTTTGATACTAGGTGATCTATAATACCTTCGTATAAAAAAACGGACTCCCAAAATTGGGAGTCTTGTTTTATTCCTGATTTATTTTACCGTGCAGCCAAATATTGCCTTTGAACCTCCTGCCGACCATAGGCTCACCTTGCAAATCCTCTTTCTTTATGGCTATACGAAGTTCTATATCGCTACATTCTACCTTAAGTATCAAAATCTTTTCATTAGTGAGTATATTTTCTTCTTCTTTAATATCTAAGATATTTCCTACAATACTGTATATATCGTTTTCCATACCGTAAGGCATAAACAGTGTATCAACGATACTGTATACATCCTCGGTCTGTATCCTGTCACTGAGAGTGGAATACAGCAATGCTTCATCTGTAGTCAGAGTGTCTATAGCATTTTCATCACCGCGCTTGGCGGCCTCTATAAGTAAAGTTCGATCCTGTGACCTCTGCTTTGAACTTTCAATTTCCACCAAGGTCTTTTTTATAGGTAATAAAACCCTGCCGTCCGAGCAAAAGCCGAACAGATTGACGGATGATATCTTCCTGTTTGTGTTATCAATATAGTCAAGAGGGTTTGAAAGCCTGAATATTAAAGACATTCCAAGCCTGTTGTCATCAAGCATACCTGAGAACACCGAGTCGTCTATATGTTTTTCGATACTGCATTTTGAGGCTGAGCTTATAGAAGTATCTTTGATATAGGGAAAATATCCTTCTCTTACAAATACACCGAGATTCTCAAGGTATCCGTATATACATATACCCACAGACTCAGAGAGATTTTTACGTATCTCCCAAAGTCTTTCCTTCTCTGTAGTAACACTGATTCTTGATGAGGCGATATTTTCTCTTTGAATTTTATCAAGCAATTCTTTTACTTCATTTTTTTTCTTGTACATTGAGAAGCCGATGCTTCTAATATAATTTTGCAATTTATATTCCCTCTTTCCTACGAGATTTGCGTATTTCATTGCGAGTCTCACCGGCAAACCATTCACGCTTCTCACCGTCCGTCTCAGGGATAAGTCTCGGCACTCTGTGCGGCTTGTCATCCTGTAGTGCAACATATACCAGGTATGCGGTATTTACAAGGAATCTTTGCCCTGTAGCCAAATCTTCCACATAGCTGTTTACCCTTACTTCCATAGTTGAGTTGCCTACATGAGTCAGATTTGCAACCAAAACCGCAATATCACCGATGTACATAGGCTTTGAAAAATGTATATTGTCAATTGCCACAGTGGAAACAGGCATATTGCAATGTCTTTTAGCTGCAATACCGCCTATAAGATCAATCCATGAAAGCAGGTCGCCGCCGAAGAGTCTGCCTGAAGCGTTTAAGTATCTGGCACTGACCTGATAGGTCTGCTCACATCTTGAATCACTTACTTTTTTTATCGTATCTCCGTTTTGAATACAGTCATTCCAAGGAGTTTCATTCTTTATCATATTATCTGTAATATTTTCCATAAATATCCTCGTGTTCTTTATTTTATTTCTTTTTTCTACGATTGCCTCTATCACAGGAACCATAAATATAGCCACTATACCGCCTGCAAATCCGTTATTATAAAGGTTCAGACCTTTGTATACAATCCCCACATTAAGTGCTACGGATGAATGTAGGAATCCGGCTATAAGACCTGCCAATACGCCGAACTCACCTGCAATAGGCGCTAAAGTGGTAGACAATAAAAGCGTAAGTATAGGCGAGGGGTCATTTAGATGCCATTGCTTCATAAAGGCGGAGATACATACTCCGACCATTACGGGAAGTATATTTCTCATATGCTTGCCGGCAGGAGAAAAGCCTACTATTGTAAATATCGATCCTATAGTAGGTCCGTTTAAGTCACCCTTTGCAGCCAGTACAAAAGCTGTAGCTATTATACCGTTTATTGACATATTAAAGATATATACGGCATCTGAATAATTGTGTTTGTATGTGCCGTGTACTCCGGTTTCACGAAGCAGCCTTATATATGCCGGAAAAAGCTCTTTGCCGTCCAGTATAAGAGCAATCACAACCATATAGCCGAACAGTACGAACAGTGCAAAGGCAAATAATACGGTATGTGAACTGTCCCAAATAAGTCTGGTCTCTATATCTACACCGAATGATTTGAATAAAGATACAAGTACGGTTGCTATAATACCTGATGAAAATCCTACATTGTAGAGTGAGTAACCCTTATGTGCGGATTTTACATGAAGTGATATAGGAAGAAGTACATATCCTATGATAAGTCCTGTGGCTGTTGCAAAGAGCAGCTGCCAAACCGTACTTTTGTGCCCTATTTGCATTACAAGTGTAATGGCAGGTGAGAGGCTTGTACCATAAAGTCCGTAGTAGATATATTTCTTCAGTGAGTAGCCGTGCAGTCTGGCATACACAAAGAAACCTATAAGTATAAGCCATATATTCACTACATTCTTTCCGAAAAGTGAAAACCCGAATATAAGATATGAGCTTACCACTATATGTCTGTCAAACTCCACCTTAAAGTGATACAGCAAAAACAACAGGATAAGTGTAAGTACTCCCGCGTTAAAAAATGCTGCGCCGATACCGCCGACCACTATATAGTCGGTGATAAGAAGGTCGGGCTGTATGATTATTTGCCAAAGTCCGGGCAATATTTCCTTGATAGGTGAAAATATCAGTGCAAATATCATAAAATAAATGGGGACTGTAGAGATAAATAAAAATCTCTGCTTATAAGTTAATGTTCCGGTGGCTTTGTAATCCCTAAAAAATGCCATAAGAAACTCCCGTTTGAGGCTCAAACCTCGTCATATTTTTATTTAATTATAATTAATAATAGGGAGTTTCGTCAAATACTTTGATATATATAAAGAAAATTATAAGAAATAAAAAAGCTGCCACCAATTGTGACAGCTAAATGCGGGTGACAGGAATCGAACCCATCATATACCCCTTTAAAGCCTTGATTTTAAAGGGGTTGCATTTATTCGTGTTGCATTTCGTGTTGCATACTCTCAAAATAATCATTTATTCTTTTATTAATTTCCTTATTTTTCCCCCTCATAGTATGTTGGTATACAGTCTTAAGTGTTGAGCTTGTGGACCATCCGCCGCGCTCCATAATGTATTTATCCGGGATTCCCATAGCGTGAAGAATCGAGGCGGAGTAATGCCTTAAATCGTGAAATCTGAAGTGTTTAAGACCGGCTTTTTTTAAAAGATTTGCAAAGCGATCCGTTATCATGTTAGGATGAAGGTTTGTAATTTTTCCTTCTTTAGGCAATAGATCTATAACAAAATCAGGGAATTCTATATATCTGTCACTGCTATAAGTCTTTGGGGCTTTTATGACCCATGATCTATCAGGAGCTTTTACCATAGCATTCTTAACATGAACGATATTGCCATTTATATCTGAAGCCTCTAAAGCACATATTTCACCCCGACGCATGGGACCGAAAGCGGCAAGCAGTATAGGTATTTCTAATTCTGTACCTTTTGTATATGCTAAAAGCTGCTTTACCTCATCATCTGAGGGTATATGGATATCCGGCTGTACTTTTTTAGGCAAGTCGGTTTTAAGTGCAAAATTAGGCCTGTATGTGCGAATAACGGCGTTAAGCAGCCCATGAACATTTCGGATAGTTTTAGGTGATAAAGTGCCGGCAATGGAGTTTATAAATACCTGAATTTGCTCTTGGGTGATACTGTCTATTTTAAGTTTTGCAATTTTACTGATCTGATTATTTGCTATACCAGTATAAGTTCTTACTGTGGTAGGGGACAAGATAGATAATCTATTATTGATATACTGTTCAGTGGCTTTGCTGACAGTAAGATTGCCTTTTACAGTGGCGGTTTCCTCTAACTTAAAGGAAGTAGCCAAGTATTCCGCTTCTTTTTTAGTAGCGGCAGTAAAGGACTTATAGTGTCTTTTCCCCTTATCATCTGTATAGTCATATATTTGGCATCTGTAACTTCCTGATGGGAGCTTTTTCGCTGTAGCCATAGTGTACCTCCTTTTGGGTATGGTCAAAATGCTGTCGGCGTGATACAATATAGCTTGTCGATGGCGTATATTGTAAGCGTAACAGCTTTACAATGTATATGTGTGCCACTTGGTATTGGAGTACCGGGTGGCTTTCTTAATATAAAAAATATTTAGTTACCAATAAGGTATCTTAATATAGTTTTCTTCCTATGAAAACACGCATTCACAGTATCTGTATTATTAGAAATAATAATTCTAATGAATGTAGTTATTATTCTACTCATATTGTTGTATAGTGCCATTGAATTTTTAAGCTCTAATTTATTATTAATGTATTCATCCAGTACAGAAATAAGGCTGTGTTCTAATTTTTTTCCTCCATGCACATAGTTACAGGAAACATTATACTCACTTTTTATTAAAGAAAATTCACTTTGAAATTGTGTATTTTTAAAAAAAGTGTTGTTCATTTCATCAAATAAGGAGTGAGTAACTTGACTGTCTTCAAGAGTCCTTTTCATAATGTACCTAGTAAAGTTTTCGATTATGGATCGCTCATTTAAGTATATATAACGGATTTCGTTTTTGATAATGCTAATTATAAGAAAAAAGAAATCTGATATAAGTACAGCGAGATTATAGTTGTTTTCTTCATGATATAGATATTTTAAAAACATCAATTTTTTTGATAAAAAAGCAATAAAATCTTTAGTGCTTTGTTTGGATAGCGATTTATTCGTATCCAAATCATTTAGTTTTAGCATAAATGAGCTTAATTCTTCCTTAGTACTATTTAGCATGGAATTATTTATACTGTGTTTCATTGATTAAACCATCCATCAAGCTGATTTTTTTTCTTTTTATCCGGATCGGACATGCTATCGATACTCTTTTGTATAAAACTATAAAGTTTATTTTTGTAACTTCTATCGTCTTCCATAGAGAAAATCAACTTAGATATTTTTGCGACAGTTAAAGTTCGTGATTTTATTAAATATGGTTTTAAATCTATAGAAAAAACATCTTTTACAAAATCATATACTGCAGCATTATTTTTGAATATTTCCTTTGATAGGAGTAGTGATGAAACAATACCAATTAGTTTATATTTAGGTATAAGTTTATTTTTTAACTCATTACGATATAATATTAAATCATTGTACATCTTTTTCCTCCTTTTCTATCCTATCCATTAATTCTCTAGAAACTGCCATAATATCTTGCTTCGCTTTACTGTAATTATTTGGGTTTGCACCAAACTTACCAAATTGTATACTTTTATAAAAAGTAGTTTGAGATGAAAATATATCTATTCCTTCCAAACTTTTTTTACTTTCGAAGCTTTGTCTTAAGTCTTCTTGTTTTTGTGGTGGGTTCTTATAAACCATAGTATAAACTATTCCAAGACATTTTAGTGGTAACTCTTCCTCGCTTATAAGTCCTTTTATAGCTGATTGTAGAGAATCAATACCTATTATCGAGTACCTATCAATACGATTTGGAATCAGATAGTAATCTGAGGCTATTAAAGAACTATCAGTATATATAGTCAATGTTGGTGGACAGTCAATAAAAATATAATCATATTCATCTTTCAGATTGCCCTTATCAATAAATGTCTTAATTCTTTTAGCGAATCTGGCATTGCTGGAATTATTTGATAGGACTAATCTTAAGTCTCCACATATTAAATCCAGATTATCAGTTAGTGCAACTTTTAATTCACCAACAGTAGGATACTCATAAGCTTTAGTTAAGCTTTCAGCAGTTGAAAATAGTCTAAAAATAGTTTTTTCGGTGTCGATAACTTGTGATGTGTAAAACAAGTTATCAGAGGCTTTATATTGATCTAATAACGATTGTGTTGCATTAAACTGTGGATCAGCATCTATAAGTAAAACTTTCTTACCAATTTCTGCAAGATAGTCTGATATACCGACACAAAGAGTTGTCTTACCAACTCCACCTTTCATATTTATAATCGAAATTACTTTGCCCATGCTTACTCCTAAATGTATTCTCTTTACAACTGTAGAATAACAATATCATACAGGTGCGGACAAGTATTAAATTGTCCTTGGACACCTGTTATTTAGTTGTAAAACCATCACCAAGCTACGTCCGCAAATAAAAATTATAATTGACATTAGAACATGTGTTCTATATAATTGTTTTATCGCTACCTTAAATAGTGCGTCAAGGAGGTATTTAGGTGGATGGAGAGTATAAAAAATTGATTGTTGAGTTATTGGATAAGCTTAGTGAAAAACAACTAAGATATATCTACAAACTCATAAAAGCATTCTTAGACTAGATGCGGCCCACTTCGGTGGGTGTCTAGTCTTTTTTTATTAGTCCTTCAGCTATCTCGCTGAGTAATTCCCATTGTTCCGGTGTAAGTTTTGCCAGCACGGATATAACTCTGTTCTTAAAAGAATCTTCTTCTTCTAATAATAAATCCCTCGTTAATCTGGCGATTTCAGTTTCTCTATCAAGTGTTATAAACATTTCACCGTTTCCGGTTCTAAGCCACTCTTCGCTAACATTGAACTCCCTGCAAATAGCTAAAATCATTTGTTCGGTGAGGTTATTTGTTCCATTTTCCAATCGTGAAATAGAAGATTTACCAACCCCTACCTTTTCACCAAAAGCTTCCAGAGTTAGTCCAAGTGTTTTTCTTAATTCCTTTAACCTTTCGCCCATTTTACCTCCTTTCTATATAGCATTGCTAAATAGTAGGAACAGACCGACTACTATAGTAGCTAATCTAAGTAAGGTAAATAAAAGCAATGATATCTTTTTTATCATATTAATTACCTCCATGATTGAAGTATAAAGTATAAACGGGAAAAAGTCAAGAAAAAAGTTCCTTAAAGAAACAAAAAACTATTGACAAAGTTACTCTAAGGAACTATTATGTTTACATAAGCAAAAAGAAAGGAGAAACGCAATGAAGAAATGGTACAAAATCATTGATGAGCTCACCGTCTTAACCGGAAAGCTCATCAGGCTGGCATTAGAGGTTGGCACTCTAATATCAGTAATACATATGATACTTCAAAGTATCAAATAAATAAAAACAGTCAGGAATGGGGCGAAAGCCTCAAACCTGACTGAATTATATCATTTCTTCATTGCAAGGGCAATAAGATGAAAATAGCAAAGTTGATTCTAAATGTGCTTAGATTAGCGGTTATTGTAACAGGATTGTATTTAATATTTTTCAGATAGGAGGTAAGAACATGGCACTTAGTAAAGAAGATAAGTCAGCACTCATTAACTTAATCGACATTATTGAAAAGTTGGATGACGGCGCAAAAAAGTATCTTATGGGTGTGGCTGACGGAATGAGTTTTTGCAATATGTCAGAGGACTTAAAGCGAAAGCAGGAAGAAAAAGAAGCAGTTTAGAAAGGGAGGTGATTTTATTAAAGAGATAAAAATAGTAGAGCAGAGGGAAGTCCTTGGAAAAGAATTCAGGATATATGGAGATTTTGAAAATCCTTTATTTTTGGCTAAAGATGTTGCGGAATGGATTGAGCATAGCAATTCAAGAATGATGCTACAGGCAGTAGACGAGAACGAAAAATTATGCGTAAATAATCCTTACGCATTACAAGGACAGCAAGAGCAATGGTTCTTAACCGAAGACGGACTGTACGAAGTCCTTATGCAGAGTAGGAAACCTATAGCAAAGGAATTTAAGAGGGAAGTAAAGCAAATTCTTAAGACTATCCGCAAACACGGCTTATACGCTAAAGAAGAGCTACTTGATAACCCGGATATAGCCATAGCGGCTTTCAAGGCACTAAAGGAAGAGAGGGAAGCAAGGAAAGCTTTAGAAGCTGAAAATAAGCAAATGCAACCTTTAGCCTTGTTTGCAAAATCGGTATCAGCAAGTAACACATCAATACTTATTGGAGACCTTGCAAAGCTCCTGAAACAAAACGGATATGATACAGGGCAAAAGAGGCTGTTTGAGGAATTAAGACAAAGAAGCTTTTTAATGAAGACCGGTAGCAGTAAGAACCTACCTACACAAAAGGCTATGGAGTTAGGCCTGTTTGAGGTAAAGGAAAGCACGATAAATAATCCTGATGGAAGCGTTAGAGTTACAAAGACCACAAAGGTTACAGGCAAAGGGCAAGTGTACTTTGTAAATCTCTTTTTAGGGAAGCAGGTAGAAGAAAAGGTTGGTTAGGAGGAAGTATGACAGCGAAACCGATAAAGATAGAAATAGTAACAAGCTGTATATCTGATGTAGAAAGAATAGTTGAAGCAGTTAGAAAGCTAAGAAAGTCCAACCCTGATGAAACGTTGGAGGTTACAGTCAGGGTTGAGAAAATGTGTTCTACACACAAGGCTATAAAGGCAGATTTTAAGAAGCCTCTGGATTACCTATTGCTACTGCAATTACTTGATCAAAAAACAGGAAAAAGCTTGGTGTAGAAAAAGCTGAATGCCCGTTATTAATTGTAACATCTTTAAGTAGTATGAAGCCGTCATTCTCATTGATGTCTTTGAGGCTTTGAATGTTTTGCTCGTAGTCCTTTAATAAGGTGCCGGCAGTCATAGATATACGGCCTGAGGCTGTCATTATATTTGATTTATCGTTAATTTCCGATTGATAGCCAGAGATAATACCGGCAGCAGTTATAAATACTAGTTTGTTGTTATCACTTGAAAGATTTGAAAGCGATTTAATAATGTGCTTTTTTAGGCTGATTTTAGACATACTCATATCCCTCCTTTCGTTTACTCAGCTACTGCAATAGCTTGTTATATTAGTTTAGTAGAGATTAGGGGGAAAGTAAATAGTAGGATTTTATGAATGAAAAAAAGAGTAGAAAAATATGCAGAAATGTCAAAAGGCATCCAATACCTTGAATGGTTAGAGCTTCAGAAGACTATAAACGAGATGTTCAGGGAGAAAACAAGAAAACTTCAGGAGGAACTTAGATTTAATTTTGGTGAGAAAGAAGAAGGAGGTAAGAAGTGATGGCAGGAGTGGTTATACCATATTTGGGACCGGATGGAGAGCATAAAGGAAAAATTGAACTTATAGACATAAACAAGAAAAAGACAGAACCACTAAAAGGTGAAGTCGGTAGATTAAGAGAAAGAGTTACATGGCTTAAAAGTATAGTATGGGGACTGGTTGCACTAAACATAGCCACGATAGCAATAGTAATACATTTAGTGACTAAGTAGAAAAGATAAGGAGGATCGTATGCCAAGACTTACACCATCCGCCACTGAGATGATGGATAGAGAATACAGGGCGGCATATAAGGCGGGGTTAGAGCTTAAAGGTCTTACACCTGCAAACATCGCAAAATTACTCGGAACATGTGAAAAAACAGTAAAAAGGCGAAAAGATAAGCCGGGGGATTTGAAGTTGTTTGAGTTAAGAGCAATAGCAGAGAAACTTAACTTCACACCTGAGCAAGTAGTAAGGATGATTTTAAAGTAGAGGAGGAAAAAGGATGACTGAGGAAAAAATGATGGAACTCTGTAAGGAGATAGTACCGGCGATAGAGAAAATAAGGGAAGCTTTTATAAGGCACGGAATAGAAAAAAGCGTGCACCTTAACATAAACAACAATGATGACTGCCAAGTGACAATGATTGGATGGCGAAAAGACTTTGACGGTTGGGATTTAACAAAATTTAAAAACAAACCGTATGAGATATGGCAAAAGGGAGAGCCAGTGCCGGTGGATAAGGAATAGGGGTTTAACATGGAAACACTGGATATAAAAACAGCTATTCAGATAGCGAAGATACTGGCAGCAGCTCCGAATGAGCGAATACCTATGATACTTGATGTATTTGAAAAGGCGGATGTTGAGATTAATGGCCTTGATGAGCTTTCAGAGTGGGTAGCACTAAGTAGGCAGACAGCATTAATTGATACAGAGGACTTTGTAGAGGCTCTTATTAAAGGAAGAACTATGACAGGTTCAGAGTATAGAATACCTACTTCAGAGTTTAATAGCTACTGTAGTTTAAAAGGTGTCAGTGCCAGATACGCAAGAAAGCATCTGTATGAGAAAGGCTTTATAAGAAGTGGAACAGACAAAGGAAAGGTTAATTATACTTTATCCGTTCCGGATCCAACTACAAAGAAACAGATTAGATGTGTATGCATCATACCAAAAAACGAATAGAGAATAAACGGGACAAGTATAAAGCTGGTGTAACAACCAAAGGTCAAGCGGTTTCAGAACAGCAAGTAATAGATATTCAATGTGGACAAATAAGTGGATAAGTATGTGGATAACTAAAGGAGGTATAAGAAGGTGAGTAAAATGCTTAAAGGGGTAGAGATACCAACATTAAAGAAAAATGATGAGGAGAATCAACTTGAAAGTTCCCTGCAGGAATTGGAGAACAAATACAGCATTCTGGTCAGAGAAATAGAAAATAAGAATAGTGTTTTAATAAGGGAAACAGATCTGTTAAGAAAGTCAATAATCAGACTGGATAGAAGATTTGATGTAATAGACAGACTTAGGCGAAAACTGATATGGACTGTTTTTATATGCACAGGGATAGGGTGTGTTGTTCTAAACGGTGTCATCTTAACTATGCTATTACGATTACTTTTACTTTTAGGGAGGTGACAAGCCTTGAAGATGGCATTAAAAGAGGGGCAGGTATTTATAAAGGAAGCGGACAATGTTCAATTCCAAATTATAAAAAGTTGGGGAAAGATGAAATGGAGTAGAGCAAGTCAGACACTAAGTGGAGTAGCAGATATTGAGTTGCTGAATAAGTTAGCTGGCCTTGTGAACCTTCCAGTGAGCATAGAAGCTGAGCGAAAGCGACTTAATAGAATAATGGCAGCGGTAGACAAGGAAAGAGTAAATGAGAACCCTGTACCAATGATAGAACCACCGATTAAGGTCTCGCCATTTAAGCATCAGATCAGAGGGTACAACATGGCACTAATGGTGCTGGGGTTTGTAGAACCACCAAAACAACTTAAAGGAGAATAGATACATGAAAAAGAGTAAGAACTACCAAAAAATTATAAGTCAGTTAGAGGACTTATATGTTCATGTATCAGATATGGCAAAGATAGATGATGATGACAGCAATAGTGTTTGGATCAAGGATAAAAAAGCATTACAGGAAGCAATAGGAATCATTGATGATTATGAAAAAGCTACAGAGCAGGCATCACTACTCGTACAGAGATATGAGGTAGGAGCAAAGGTTATACATAGAGATATGGATATATACGTTTGTCCTAATTGTGGTAGAAGGGCGAAGCTCAATCATGCTTATTGTCATTGGTGCGGGAAGAAACTGCTATGGAATAGTATTCCGGTTTCACATCGAAAAGTGAAAAAGAAAAAATGAGGAGGAGCATGAAACAAATAAAAATAAATGTTCCGGATGGAACGCAATTGCTGCATGTATTGGTGGTTATAGATATGGGTAAAGAAATTCACTATGAAACAAAATTCTGTGATTTAAGAGATGGTAATACAGAGTACTCTCTTAATTCCAATGATGAAAAAATATAGGAGAATCAAAAGGAAATGTTTGAGAAAATATTTGAAAAATACAATCAAATTATATTTTTTGATACAGAAACAACAGGATTTAATCCTGAAAGAATGGATCAAATAATAGAGCTGGCAGCTATAAGTATTGATAAAACCGGTAGACAGCAGGAGATGGATGAATTTATAAAGCTTTTCAGAATACAAGAACTACCACAAAAAATCACAGAATTAACTGGAATTTCAAGTGATACACTTTCAGACCAAGGAAAAGATGAGGTGGCAGTGCTGAAGAAATTTATAAACATGTTACAGAATAATGGGCATACACTTCTAATAGCACATAATGCCCAGTTCGACCTTAAATTTATGGCATATGCAATTCATAGAAACAAGAATAAAGAGTGGATGCAGGTGTTTAATGATTGCGACTATCTCGATACCTTAACAGTATACAAAGATCGCAGGCAGTATCCGCATAGATTAGAGTCAGCAATAGTTCAGTATCATTTGATTAATAAAGTAAAAAATAGCCATAGAGCGATAGATGATTGCAGAGCACTTATTGAAGTGGCAAGGTGTATGTATGAAGAGAGAGAAGACTTGGATAGATATGTAAATCTATTCGGATTTAATCCAAGATATGGTCCTGATGAAAAAAAGCTTAAAAAAGTCACATATGTAAGTCAGAGCATGGATGCTTACTTGGGTAGACCATTATATGAAACTATAAAAAAGGGAGTATAGATGGGCATACAAAATAAAGGATTTGGATTCCTATTTGAAATGGGGTGTGGAAAAACACTCACAGCCATAGCCACACTGGGTACAGCTTATAAACTTGGAAAAATAGAAAAAGTTCTGATTATAGCACCCACATCAGTCTGTAGTGTATGGCCTAAAGAGTTTGACGATTACGCAGATTTTAAGTCAATAGTAAAAGTTCTTTTAGGAGATAAGGATAAAAGAATCAAGGCACTCTCTGACTTGAACAGCTTTCCGTTTAAAGCATTAAAGGTGGCCGTAATTAATTATGAAAGTACATGGAGAGAAGATATATTCGAGGCGTTATACAACTGGGACGCAGACATGATTATATGTGACGAGAGTCAAAGAATAAAGACTCATGATGCGGAACAGTCAAAGGCAATCCATAAATTGGGAGACCAGGCACGATACAAACTGATTCTTTCAGGAACTCCAGTACAAAATAATGCTATAGATTTGTACAGCCAATACAGGTTCCTAGATCCAACAATATTCGGTACTAATTTCTATCAATTTAGAAATCGCTATGCGATTATGGGAGGCTTTAACAGGCATCAAATAGTTGGCTACAGAGACCTTGACCAGCTGATACAAAAAGAACATTCAATAGCTTACAGAGTTACAAAGGAAGAGGCCTTGGACTTACCGGAGCAGACATTTCTTGAGAGAAGAATAACTCTAACTGCAAAGGAAAAGAATATATATAACAAGATCAAAAGAGAAAGCTTTGCAGAACTTGATGGTGGTGGGAAGGTTACAGTCACAACTGTACTCACTAAGCTCCTAAGACTACAGCAGTTCACAGGTGGTTTTTTGGTGGCTGATGGGTCCGAAAAGGCTGAGCTTGTGAGCAAAGGTAAGCTCAATGCTTTAGAAGAAATCATTGATGATTATGTGGTGGATGCAGGAAAGAAGCTTGTAATTTTCGCAAGGTTTAGACCGGAGATAGATTTAATCGGTCAAATGCTTGCAAAGAAAAAAATCAAGTATGGATCCATATATGGAGATGTAAAACTGGAAGATAGAGGTGGCATAGTTAAAGATTTTCAGATAAATGAGGATACTAAAGTATTCCTTGCACAAATTGATACTGCAGGACTTGGAATCACACTAACTGCTGCAGATACATGTGTATATTATTCCGTCAATTTTAATTATGCAGCGTACTCACAGAGTCTCGCCAGAATCCACCGTATAGGGCAGAAGAATATCTGTACATATATTCATTTAATTACAGAGGGAACGGTGGATGAAACAATACTGAAAGCACTTGCTAAAAAAGAGGACTTGGCAAAGACGATAGTGGATGAATGGAGAAATTATTTTTAATTATGGAGGTTCAAAATGCCAAATTGGTGCGAGGGGGAACTGAAGATAAGAGGAAAGAAGAATGACATAATTAGATTTATGGAAGAAGGTATACAACCAATGACTCCACTTGCTGAAAGTTTGGAAAAAATAAAGTTTACTCGTGGCAAATCCTCTACCTATGTAATGTCTACATGCAAGAGAAAATATTTAATTATAGAGGCAGGGAGAGCTTTTATTGATAAATTTATGATTGAATTTGAAAATCTAGAAAGCGATGAAACAGATATACATGTGGAAGCATTCCCGGCAAGGTTTGCATGGAAAATAAATGCAGAGAAACTTCAGGATATTGCTAAAAAATACAACATTGATATTAAAATTCTAGGATTTGAGTGCGGTGGACAGTTTAATCAATTGGTAGAGATTGTAGATAAGAAAATAATAAAGAACGAGATTATAACCTATAAAGATTATCAATGGGAATGTCCATTTTCAAAAATGGGTGGATGAAAGGAAGAAGAAATGGGTAAGTTAAAAGGAGACAATTTATATGGGATTAATGGATGTTTTTAAAGAAGAAGAAACCGCTAATTTAAAATTGAGTACATTATATGAATTATTAAAACAAAGTGCTCAAAAGGAATTAATCATAAATGGAATAAATTGTGATGTTCCGCATAAGTATTTAAGAGAAATTATAACCGGCAATTCGGAATCAAATATATTTTCCGGTGTAGATAATATTAGCTCTAAAGAAAGAGAGGAATAATATGGAAACAGTAATAACATTAGGTGACAAAGTAAGAGCTTATAAGGATCTCTTAGATAAAAAGGATGAGCTGGCAGAACAGACAAAGGAAAATAACAAGAAACTTGATGAACTTGAGCAGGAAATCGCACAGCAGATGGTAGATGAAGAAAAGCCAGATACTACGGTAGACGGCTTCAAATACAGCCTGCAGGAGAAGACCATATACTCCAAAATTGGAGAAGATAAGCTTATGGAGAAGGGCTTGGACTTCTTTGAAATACTTCGTGAAGAAGGGTTCGGAGATTTGATTGTTGAAAGAGTGGATTCAAGGACACTTAATTCAGCGATGAATAATCTTGTAGAGGAGACAGGAGAGCTTCCAGAAGGGCTTGCGGAATGCTTAAGTGTTTACTCACAGCTAAAAGTTTCAAAGCGTAGGGCAAATACAAAGGCTCTTAGTAGAGCAAAGAAAGCACAGGAGGAAATCTGATGAAAAGACTTAGTGAATATACAAATGAGGAACTTATAAACCTTACAAAGGAAGAATATGATGAATTGATTGATTTTGAATGTATGTATGCAGGTGCACCATTATCAATTGAAACACCGACATATAAAGAGCTTCCATCTATTCCTGAACCTGAAGTGGTCCTGTATCAGGTAGCCGGATTTTTATTTGAAGACGAATCTGAAGCAAAAGAATTTTTAAAGGTTGTAAATAATCTAAAATCTTGCGTTGAAACAGATTATGATTACTACTCCGGAAATTCAAATTACAAATATGTGAAGAAAAGAAATGTACGACAGAATAATGGTATTACAGAAAAAAAGGTATACACAGAGGAAACATACTGCAGTGTTAGGGCAACTCTAAAAAGTATTGAAGATTTGGAAAAATACAATAGAGATGTAAAGGCTGAATATGAATCGAGATGGGCTCAAAGGAATGTAATTATTGGTGATGTTAATGAAGCAATAGACAAAGCTCGAGATGAATCTATAAAGTTAAAGAATGCTGTACGAATGTATAAGAAATATTTAGAACTCAGTGAAGGGAATGAAACAATAGCACAAAGTTTCTTTTCTACTACGGAGTATGCGAACCTTTTCCCAAAGGTTTTAGAAAAGATTGCAGGTCAGGAGGGAGCAACTAATGGATAACTACTTTGAGTGGAAAGATAATCTGAAAGATAATATGCAGGAAGTGGCCAATAGAACTCTTGAGCAAATACAGGAAAATGCGATTCTTTCAGAGGTTAAAAACAGGCATGAGGGATACGGTATATCTGCAGAACACTATATCATAATGCAGAAAGCTTTTAAAAGCGTAAAAACGGATATGGATGATTTCCTTAAGCTCTTACCGGTGGAAGATAAAAATGCTCTAAATACTGTTAGCTCACTGTATAATTCAGCCATTGACATGGGAGTGGCTGCAATGGAGTTTGCTGCACAATGTAAGAGGATACTTGCTGATCTGTATGACAAAGAGAAATCGCCATTAGAGCAGTACATAGATGAGATAGAGTCAGATAAAGAAGACTTTGAAGATGTAGAGGAGAAATAAAATGGCAAAAATTAATTTTACAATTACAAAAGCAAAAAAAGAACAAATTTGTGTCAAGGTATTAGTCAGCGGACCTTCAGGAAGTGGGAAGTCTTATTCAGCGCTTAGGCTGGCAACAGGTATTGCCGGCAGAGTGGGTGAAGATACAAAGATTGGCTATATCGGAACTGAAGGAATGAGAGATAAGCTCTATGCAAACGAATTCGACTATGACCTTATAAGCTTAGAAGAATACAGCCCTGATTACTATATAGCTGCTATAGATGCATTTTTGGATGCAGGATATAAAGTAATAATAATTGACTCAATGACTCACCTGTGGAACTGGGTGCAGGACCAAGTGCAACTGCAGACAAAAGGAGATAATACATTTCAGGCGTGGGGAAAATATAAAAAGGAAAATAAGAAGATTATTGAGAAAATACTACTTGCCCCGGCACATATTATAGTGACAGCAAGGGGTAAGGATGAATATGTGCTTGAAGCAAATAGCAGAGGCAAGATGGCTCCAAGAAAAGTAGGAGTTGGAGCGCAACAGGATAAGGATATTGAGTATGAGTACATGGTTACTTGGATGATTGATCAGGACACTCACCTTGCTGAAGCTGTAAAAGACAACACTCATATATTTGAAGGTAAAATTCAGGTACTTGATGAGAAGTCAGGAGAAGCACTCTATGACTGGGCAAATGATGGTGATCCGGTAAAGTCTCCGTCACAGAGGGCAGAAGAGGTAAAAAAGATACAGGATGAAATTACAGAAAAGGCAACAGAACTTGGTGGTTCAAAGAATAAAGATATGATGAAGTGGTATAAGGATAAGTTTGGTGGAAATCATAAGAATAATAAAGACCTTGAGTTCTTAAAGCAAGCTTTAAGCGAGATGGATCAATTCAAAGCAGTAGAGGAACAAAAGGAGGATAAAAGTGAATAAAGTAATACTTATCGGAAGATTTGTTCGTGATCCTGAAATAAGGTACACAACAAATGATAGATGCTGTGCAAATTTTAGTATAGCGGTAGATAGAAAGTATAAGCAGGAAGGACAGCAGGATGCAGACTTCCCCCGAGTAATCGCTTGGGGGAAAACTGCAGAATTCATTGAAAAATATTTCAGGCAGGGAATGAAGATAGTAATTGAAGGACGAATCCAGACAGGCAAATATACAAATAAAGAAGGTCAAACAGTCTATACAACTGATGTGGTCGCAGAGTCTGTTGAATTTGCCGAAAGTAAATCTGCTACATCAGGCAATAATAACAAGTCGAAACCTGCAAAAAGCGACAACTATCAAGGCATGGATGAAGATGGATGGATGAGCATACCTGATGATGTGAATGATGAGGGACTGCCGTTTAATTAAAAGGAGGAACTATGAAGCCGTTACATGGAAGTTTTGATTACTTACAACAAAGAGAATGTATTCAAGTAGGAGAAATTATAGATCCTGAAACATTTTGCCATTTTTCGAATAATTCAACTTTTCAAAGAGATGATATATTTCAAATAGATTATGTAGCAGCAATAATCGGAGATGTTGGGCTTTATGATACCATAGCAAAAACGAATAAATATGCACCTTGGAGATATGTAGGTCAGTGTGAAAAGGGACATATAGAAAACAAGAATCCTGCACTGATGCCGTTTGTGTATATTTGTTCAAGGTACAGAGCAAAAACATCAGAGGAAAGGCTGCAAAATATTGAACTTGCTAAACATGCTTGTGAGAGAGTTATACAGATGGGGGCAATACCAATAGCACCGCATTTATACTTTACCAGATTTTTAAATGATAATGATGAATTTGAGAGAGACTTTGGTATGGAAGCCGGCAAAAAGATGATGGAGATGTGTAGTTCTTTCTTTGTGCTTACAGTAGATGAAGAAATCAGTGAAGGCATGGATGAAGAAATTAAATATATGACAGAGATACTTGGACTTGAGGGTAGTAACAAGAACTATACAAAAGAAGAGGCAAAAAGGATTGTAGAGCAAAGATTGGAGATTTGATATGCGTGTAGATGAAGTGGACATTGACCACTTGGTTGATTACAAAACTGAATATTCTCGCATTATTCCAAAATACAAAATCTCCGGAGATAATCTGACAGGTCTGTGTCCATTTCATGATGATAAAAACAATTCTTTTTCAGTAGATCTAAAAACAGGCTGTTGGAAATGTCATGCTGAAGACAGAGGCGGAAATTTTACATCATTTTATGCAGAACTGAACGGTATCGATACTAAAGAAGCCTATAAAGCTATATTAAAGAAATATGGGGCTTATAAAGCAGAAGAAGATAAGAAGCCTGAGGGGAGCCTGTTATCGTACAGCGTAGCACAGTATGTACTTGAAAAGAGGCTCCCGGAGGACTTTCTAAAAAAGCAATGCTGTCTACAGACAAAAAAGGACAAACAGGGAATTCAATATTTATATATTCCATACTTCAATGAAAATTCTGATGAAGTGACCTATAGAAAAAGGTATGGGGGCAAACAATTCAGATGGAAGTATAGAGCCGGAAAAGATATCTGCATGTATGGAGAGTGGAAGCTGGAGCAGATACGGACTGCAGGATATGTTGCCTTAGTTGAAGGCGAATCAGACAGTCAGAGCATGTGGTACATGGGCATAAGTACACTTGGAATCCCGGGAGCATCTATGATGAGAAAAGAGTGGGCAACCACTCTGCAGGATTTAAAAGTGTATATCCATGTTGAGCCTGACAAAGGTGGCGAAACATTCCTTCATAAAGTTACTACAGCACTAAGAGATGGCAATTTTATCGGACAAGTATACAAGTGGAGTTGCAAAAACTTAGGCTGTAAAGATCCTTCAGATGTGTATATCAAATATGGCAAGGAAGAAGCTGCAGAGAAGATAAGGGCGGCCATCAGCAATGCACAGGCTATAGATATAGATGAGGAATCAATTCCTGAAGCTTTACCCGGAGCACCTGTGAATTTAAGGCAGCCTGAAGGGTGGGTTTATTCAGATAAGGGTATAAGTAAGATTGATGAGAAGAAATTTACACCTGTTACAGTTTGCAGGACACCGATTATTTTAACTCAGAGGTTGCGAAGCATGGAAACCGGAGAAGAAAAAATGGAGGTAGCCTTTAAGAGGGATGGCACTTGGCACAAAGCAATATATCCAAGAAGCACGATCTTCACGGCAAGAGGCATTACAGCACTGGCAGATCTTGGATGTACGGTCACTTCTGAGAATGCAAAGCAGGTGGTTAAGTTTTTATCTGCTCTGGAAGCGGAGAACATAGACATCATAAGAAAGGCTGACTCTACATCTACATTCGGATGGCAGGAAGGGAAGAGATTTATACCGGGACATGATAAAGATATAGTGCTTGATATAGATCCGTCACAAAGGGCACTTGCCGCTGCCTACTGCCAAAACGGTACATTCAAGGACTGGCTTGAGATGATGAGACCACACAGGAAGAGAGATAAGTTCAGATTTATTTTAGCTGCAGGATTTACGGCTCCGCTTCTTAGAATAATTAAACAGAGAATATTCTTTGTATATAACTGGGGAGGCTCTAAAGGCGGAAAGACTGCAGGTTTAAAGGCTGCACTCTCTGCATGGGGGGACCCTGAACGACTGATGGTAAATTTTAATGCTACTCAGGTAGGTCTCGAGAGAACGGCATCCTTTTATTGCGACTTACCACTTGGAATTGATGAGAGACAGCTTGCAGGAAACAATCAGAATAGCCTTGAAAAGATAGTATACATGATAGCAAGCGGAACAGGCAAAATCCGTGGAGCAAAGAGTGGCGGAATTCAGGCAATGCATACATGGAGAACGGTCGCACTTGCTACAGGTGAGGAGCCACTGTCAACAGAAACGAGCCAGACCGGTGTTAGCACCCGTGTGCTTGAGATTTACGGCGGTCCCTTTGATGATGAGAGAGAAGCGTCTATGATGCACCAGCAATCGTCTATAAATTGTGGCTGGGCAGGTCCGGCGTTTATAGGGATGTTAATGCATATGGATGAGCGAAGCATAACATCAAAATATGATGAGATGATGCAATTCGTATATCAATTAAGCAAAGGCAAGAGTGGTTCGCATATCGCAGGGATAGCTGCAGTAGCACTAACTGATGCAATTATAGATACATGGCTGTTTGAGAGCTCAGAATGGCTTCATAGATATGAAGTTGGAGGATTTGACACTAAAGAGGCTAAGGACAATCCTGAAGCATTACAGATAGCTCCTGAGTCATGGGAAAGAGCCAAGGAGATGGCAAGGAACATCCTAAAAGAGCAAATGGATGCAGATGTTGGTGATGTCAATGAAAATGCCACACAATATATTATTGATTGGATTCTCTCAAATAAAGACAGTTTCGGAGAAAGGGTATACGGCACATGCCTAGGGCTTATACAAGGACCGGAAGTGTATATATTTCCATCGATGCTCACTCAAGCACTTACAAAGGCAGGATACTCATCAAGAAAGACTATGAAATATCTGGCAGATAAAAACCTGATTGGGACAACGACCAGCAAAAACGGCGGAACTAAAAATTCAGTATTTAAGTGGTTCAATGGAAGGCAATCTCGATTTGTGGAGTTTCATCTTGGGAAAATTGTAAAGGAAAGTGAGCCGGCAGTAGATGAGAATGGAGATCCAATGGGAGAAGGATGGAATCAAGTTCATGAAAATGAGCAGATGGAACTTCCATTTGATTAGATTGCGCAAAATCAAGAAGTCACCAAATTTCAAAAAAGGTCACCAAATTAAGAAATTGGAGCAAATTTGGTGACTGTATGAATAAATAAAAATATTAAAGTATTAGCACTAAAATATGTTGAATATAACGAAAGTTACTACTCACCTATTTTAAAATCAAAATAGGTGAGTAGTAAAGTGAGTAGTCAGGTGAGTAGTAAGAATGGCTTAAAATAAGGCTTTATAACCTATATACTCACCTATAACACCTATATACTCATTTATATACCAATATATTTTTCAGTGGAAAGTGGTGATACCCTGTCACCAAATTTGCTAAAAAAACAAGGTATATATCAAAAAATAGGTGAGTAGGTGAGTAGTAAGCCTACAAACGGCGTAGTTAAGCCATTTTTACTACTCACCTAAGGTTTTTCGTAAGTGAGTAGTAGGAAATAAGTGAGTAGTAAAATGGATTTTAAAAATCAGATTGATGAACTTAAGAGGCTCGTGGAGAGACTAAAGAAAAATGATTTAAATGTTCCAAAAGAAGAACTGATGACAAAGTATAAAAAGTCTTACATGGAGTTGAAAAATGAAATAAAGAAAATAGCAGATGGTCTGATAGATGAGATACTGATAGAGGGTTTACTAATTGTTAAAGATGAAAGAGGATATAAATGTCTTGAAGATATAAGCAGGTTTGTTGAAAAGAAAAAAGATGAAGGGATTATTAAGCAGTGTAGTGATTTAATCTTTAAGGAATATGATGTGGATAAAGTGGTTGAACTGGCTAAAGATGTTAAAACCGGAATTGACAAAATTTACAGTGAATATTTAGAGGAGGTAGAGCAATGAGTATGGTGGAAATATTGGAAATGCTTAATAAAAAAGTCAAGGAAGATGATAATAGGCATTCGCCTTGGACACGTATGGTATTAGAAAAAGATTCACTGAAAAAGTTAAGGACTGTTTTGGTTATAGAATATGCCAAACATAAAAGGAGTGGTGGCAGTAATGAATAGTGAAGGATACAAGGATCCTACTGCTGATATTGCGGTAGGAGGTATATACCATAATCGTGGGAAAATTGATTATACAAAGTTTAAAACTTATGATGAGCTTTTAGGATATATAAAAAATAGATATGAGAAGATAAGAAACAATTATGAGGCAGAGGTTTTTATTAGAGAGCGTATGCCAAAAGAATCGTATTATCAAAGAAAGATAATGGAGTGGATCGGTAAAAACATTCCTGATGCAGTTATTTGGAAAGAAGCAGCAGGCCCATATTCAAGACAGGGAATCCCGGATATTACTTGCATAGTGAATGGCCGATATTACGGGTTTGAAGTAAAGAGGCCTTTTATTGGAAAACTAAGTAAGATCCAAAAAGAAACAATTGATTTGCTTAATAAGGCAGGAGCGAAAGCATATGTAGTCACTTCGGAAAAGGAAGTGGCTGAGATTTTAAAAGATGAGATCAAAGGAGTGTTTGATGGAGCAAAAAGAAGAGAATAAAATTTATTCTATGCCACTACTTAAGAACATTGGACTGCAGGCAGTAGGTAAGAAAGGCTGGAAGTTAACCCAATGTCCGGTGTGTGGGTGCAAATGTTTTGAAACTCCTCAGGCAAGAGTGCTAAGGGATTTGAAGTATGTAGGAATGTGTACAGAGTGTATGCTGAGGAAAAGATTTTGCAATAAAGGAGTGTCTAATGCAAACTGATAGCAAAGAGTTGATTGTTGCTATGAAGAAGTATCTAGGGCAATATTATAAGGCTAAGCTTAAAAGAAAACAGCTGGAAGTTAGATTGAAAAATTTCAGG
This sequence comes from uncultured Lachnoanaerobaculum sp., assembly GCF_938015485.1. Taxonomy (GTDB): domain Bacteria; phylum Bacillota; class Clostridia; order Lachnospirales; family Lachnospiraceae; genus Lachnoanaerobaculum. Next base: position 27,469 of record NZ_CALLVU010000064.1, read on the forward strand.
GAAGAGATGGTGGAAGCAAAGGGGATAAATTATTCACCTGTGCCGGGAGGTCAATCAGGATGCACAACATCAAAGACTGAGGATTATGTAGTCCGAGCATTAGAGATTGAAGATAGGATTATGAAGCAACAGGTGGAAGTCCAGAGGGCAATGTTTGCTGTGATGGAAGTAATGGACTTCCTACCGATTGACTCTGTGGAGAGAAGTGTGCTTGAGTATAGACATATAGATTGTTTACCCTGGAAATTTATAATTGCTAGAATGAGCTATTCAAAGGCTTCTTGCCATAACTATTATAATGCAGGGATTGATATGCTGCTTGGGTGTGATGAGGTTCAGGCAACCCTCCAAAAGTATATAGAGTCTAACAAGTAAAGTGTATTGACTTTATAGAGCATAGGGTAGTATTGTTGAAGTTACAATAACAATACAAGGAGGATGGTATGAATCAAAAAAGGAGAAAAGTGATGGCTGTGATTTTAATTGCTATTATTGTTATATGTATTATAGGGATATTGGCAAAGAAACCTGCAGGAGATGATAAGCCTGCGACTGATAAAAAGGAGACGGTGGAGTCGTTAACTCTTTCAAACAACTCAGAAAAGGAAACTGAAACAACAGGGAAGTCAGCGACAATTGATGGGGTGGATGTAATATTTTCTGACAACGTAAAAAATGATGCAACAGGCAATGCGAGACTTGCGAAGGTTACCGGAGAGAAATCAGTGGAAGAGTATGTGCTTGATTATTATAAAATGTATTTTAAGAGTGACCAGGAAGTACATGCAATAGTAAACTACACGCTTAATACAACAGCCTGTGTGACAAGCGTGGGTGATAAAATAAATGTAAGGATATATGAACACATAGATGGAGAAGAGCAGGATGCAAAGAAACTGTTCTCCGGAGAGAAGTCCGCAGAGTACAATGTGGACAAAGAGACAGGAGCGATAGATAAGGTCGAGTGACTAAAGAGTAGACACAAATAGACTTTTATATGTGCTATTATAGTAGCATGGAGTATAACGAAAGGGGATATAGCATAAGGTCGATGTGGACTTGTGCTATGTCCTTTTTTAATACAAAATACTGAATGCATCAAAAAAATGGTAGGTACTACCTGAGGGGGTGGGGCATGCGGGGCGGAAAACAGCCCGGTCCTTGTCCCCCTAAAAATAAAAACACATGTTTGATTTCGTTACGACTGGCAGGGAAAGTAATCTATAGGAGGTGATGGTTGATGCTTGAAGATCAAAATACTTATTGTCGTGTAGAAGTTATCTCCTCGCTTTTTGGTGTGACTGTGAGAAGGGTTCAACAACTTACACAAGAAGGAATAATATCTACTACAAAAACATTAGAGGGGAATAGGTACGAATTAGTTCCAACGACACAAAAATATATAAAATATCTTTCGGATAGAGCATATGGTAAAAGTAAGTCTGAAAGAGAAATGGAACTTAGGGAACAAAAGCTTCAAGCTGAAATTGCTTTAAAAGAATCGCAAGGGGAAATGCATAGGTTAAAGACAGAGATAGCATCGGGTAAGTACATTGATATCGAAGAGGTGAAGATGGACTATAGCCGATTTTTTGTTTCATTCAAAAAATTTGCATTATCTTTACCAAGTAGACTTGTAGGAAGAATTATAGGACACTGTGATCCTGTTGAACTTAGAGCAGTAGAGAAAGATTTGAGTTCAGAAGTCATAAGATTGATGGACAGTTTTGTGGTGGCAGGATGTACCCATGAAGAATTGGAAAAGAAAAAGCGTGGCAAGAAATCCGTTCCGTAAATTTGAAGTAACAAGTTATCAGAAGGAAGTACTTAAATTCTTGAAGCCACCAGAAGATATTACAGTCACACAGTGGGCAGATAAATATAGAGTTTTAGACTTAAGGTCTTCTGCTATACCTGGGCCGTGGCGAACAGAACACACACCATATTTGAGAGGAATAATGGATGAATTTAATAATTATGAAACAGAGGAAATTATATATGTTAAGCCTACTCAAGTAGGTGGCACGGAATGCCTACAAAATATGGTTGGATATATTATTCAGCAGGACCCGTCTCCAACTATGATAGTGTATCCTACTGATAAACTTGCTGAATCGGTATCTCAAAACAGGCTTCAACCTATGATAAAGGCTTCTACGGGGCTTAGAAACAGATTTTTAGAAAACGAGTCAACGAGGTTGGAGTTACAGTTTGATGGAATGTATTTAACTCTTGCAGGTTCAAATTCTCCATCAAGTCTTGCAAGTAAGGCAATCCGATTTCTTTTCCTTGATGAGGTAGATAAATATCCAGGTGCAAGCAAGAAGGAGGCGGATCCAATTTCTCTTGCAAGGGAGAGAACGAAAACATTCCATAATAAAAAAATATTCCTGACGAGTACGCCTACCTTAAGAGAAGGGCATATATGGAAAGCCATGGAAGATGCTGATATTGAAAAGCATTACTTTGTGCCATGTCCACATTGTGGAGAGTATATTGAATTAAAGATGAAACAAATCCAATTCCCCAAGGGTGAGGATATGAGCTATGCAGACCGTGCAGAGTTCGCAACCTATGTGTGCCAAGAATGTGGATGCATAATAACAGATAGAGATAAACCGGATATGCTTAGACTTGGAGAATGGAGAGTTGTCAAGGAAAACACTAAGTTCGCAAGAAAAGTTGCATTCTGGATGAATACGTTGTATTCGCCTTTTGTGAGGTTCTCTGAGGTTGCAAAAGAATTCCTTGAAAGTCATGATGATCCCGAGAGGCTGCAAAACTTTGTAAACAGCTGGCTGGCAGAGCCTTGGGAGGATACAAAGCTTAAGACCAGTGCAGACCTCGTTATGGAAAGACAGACAGAGTATGAAGAGTTTATTGTTCCTGAATGGACGAAGGTTCTGACAGCAGGAGTTGATGTTCAGGAAAACTGCTTTTATTGGAGTATAAGAGCATGGGGGGATTATTTCACAAGTCAAAATATAGCACATGGCCAAGCATATTCATTCCAGGAGGTGGAAAGAATAATGAATTTGTCGTACCGGATGCCTGACAGTACTCCTCTTGTAGTTGCACTCGCATTGATAGATTCAGGTAATGATACCGATAGGGTATATGATTTCTGTGCAAACAACTCTGAGTGGGCATTACCAAGTAAGGGCGCTTCAAATAATATGCTTACTCATTATAAATTATCTAAAGTAAACAAGGCTGACAGCAAAGCTTACGGAATGAACCTTGTACTTGTTGATACCGGTAAATATAAGGATATGATTGCAGGACGTATGAGGAAAGATAATGGAACTGGTTCATGGATGGTGTATAAAAATTGTGATATGGAGTATGCGACACAAGTAACTGCAGAACACAAGGTTAATGTTAAAAATGGGAAAGGTGTAGTTAAGCAAGAGTGGAGACCAAAAACAGCTCATGCTGATAACCACTATCTTGACTGCGAGGTTTATGCACTATGTGCAGCGGATATTCTTGGAGTGAGAACAATGCATCTTGATAATGTTGTTGAGAATGTAGAGAAGAGCACAAAGCAAGATGATACAAAGCACTTTCCTGAAGAACAATGGATTCGAACAAATGAGAACTGGAATATTTAAGGTTAAGGAGATTTGCAATGAATAACAATTATACGGCAAATGAAATGCTGGAAGAAGTTAATAATGCGATATACTCAGTCCTTGTCGGTGGACAGTCGTACAAGATAGGTACAAGGCAAATGACAAGAGCTGATTTGAATCTATTATACAAAATGAAGAATGATTTGATGGCTCAGGTTCAATCAGAGAATGGTAATCACCTGCTGGATGACACCTATGTTGCGATATTTAGTGGGAGGTAATGAGTGTGAGTTGGTTGGATAACATTATATCTTTTATCTCTCCTGAGTGGGGAGCTAAAAGAGAGGCATGGCGACAAAACCTTGAGGAAATGAGGAGCTATGATGCAGGTGATTACTCAAGAGGGAATGCAAATTGGCGAGTAATAAATCAATCAGCGGAGTATACCGATAAATATAGCCGTGATAATGTCAGAGCCAGAGCAAGGGACTTAGAGAGGAATTCTGACATGATGAATTCCGTTATAGGTGCCTATAAGAGAAATGTAATAGGTGGCGGATACACCTTGCAGGTAAAGACAGGGGATGATGAATTAAATGATACCATAGAGGCGGCATGGAAAAAGTGGTGCAAAAAGCAAAATTGTGATGTAACTGGAACTCAGTCATTTACTCAGATGATGCGAATGTGCATGAAGAGGAAGAAAATAGACGGCGGAATTCTTATAGTAAAGAGGTATACAAGTGACGGATTTTTGCCGTTTAAACTTCAGACATTTGAGGTGGATGAACTTGATAACTCACAGATGACTCCAAAAACACAAGGTAATAAAGTAGTTGGTGGTATTGAGTTAAATGAATACAATAAGCCGGTAGGCTATTGGATTAGACAATATCCTGTTGACAGTTTGGCACTGACAACACCTGTATACATTGAGGCAAAGGATGTTATATTCCTTTACACAAAGCACAGACCATCACAGATTAGAGAAATGAGCGATATGAGTCCCACAATCACAAGAATTCGTGATGCAAATGAGTTCATGGTGGCAGTTTCGGTGAAAGAGAGAATAGCAGCCTGCCTTTCGGTATTTATAAAGAAAACAATACCAACTACAGGAATCGGAAGAGGAATTGGTGCAGGGCAGGGAGCACTACATGACTATCAAGGCAAATCTATAACACCGGGGATGATTAAGGAGCTCAATGCTGGAGATGAGATACAAGTAGTCAACCCTGCAGGACAGGCTACAGATGCAGCAAGCTATATAAAGCTTCAACAAAGACTTGTTGGTGCAGGACAGGGTATCAGTTATGAGGCAACAAGTCGTGATATGAGTGAAAGCAATTATTCTTCAACAAGGCAGGGAATAATAGAGGATGAGATGACTTATGCGGAAGAAAAAGAAATGCTCACTGAAGTAATGGATGAAATATTTGAGACATTTGTTATATCCTTGTGGTTATCAGGGAATATTCAGATAAAAGATTTTTGGAAAAATAAAGATAAATATCTGGACCATGCGTGGATCATAGCTCCTAAAAAGTGGATTGATCCGCAAAAGGAAGCAAATGCAAACAGGATTGCACTTAATACCGGACAAAAGACATTCAAACAAATCGCAGCAGAGCAAGGAAAAGATTGGAAAGAGCAAATCGAGGAAATCGCAGATGTTCTTGCATATGCCAGAGAGTTTGGAATTGACATGGGAAGTGTAATTTTTGACAAAACAAAGGAGGACCTCTATGAAGATGAGGAAGATGATTCAACAGCAAAGAGATAAGCCTGTTGAGAATAGTAGTACTACAGCAAGAAGAGAGATGGTTGAAAACAGCATAAGATCATTAAGTGGAGAGGGAAATGAGCGAAAGTTTATCCTCTCTTTTTCGTCTGAAGAACCATATCAAAGATATTGGGGTGCAGAAGTTTTAGATCACTCGGAAGGTGCTGTGGATTTAACGAGAATTAACGAGATTGGATGCCTGCTTTTTAATCATAATCGTGATGCTGTAATCGGAAAGATTGCTAAAGCGTGGATTGAGGGCGGAAGAGGAATGGCAGAAGTCGAGTTTGATTCTGATGAGGAGTCTGAGCGTATATTCCAAAAGGTTGCCAACGGCACACTTAAGGGAGTGTCAGTCGGATATCAAATCGAATCTTGGGAAGAAGTGGCACAAGGCAAACAGTCGGCTGATGGCAAGGCCATAGGGCCTGCTGCAATTGCAAGGAAGTGGACACCTTTTGAAATTTCAATAGTGAGTGTTCCGGCAGATCCGACAGTTGGAGTTGGAAGGGAACTGTCTGAGCAACCGGTATTCAAGGCAAAACGTTCTATGGATTGGTTTGAAAGACAGATTCAGATAAATAAAACAAATGTTCAAGGAGGTAACTAATTATGAACAAGAAAGCACAAAGACAGGCAAAGCTATCAAGGCAGCAGGAAATAATTAATACTGCAAAGAATGCAGGAAGAGACTTGGCTGCAGAAGAGCAGGTTGAGTTTGATTCTCTTCAAAGAGAAATTGAAACTTTAAATGCAGAGATTTCAGCAGAGGAGCAGAATGAAGAGACTGGAAGTGCGGATTTAAATACTGATGTTCAGAGAGCACTTCAGGATGAGAGAAACAGAATAAGAACTATCACAGATATTTGTGGCGAGTTTGGAATGGATGCGAAGCCATACATTGATGGTGAGGAAACTGTTGATGCTGTGAGAGCGGCCGCTCTTGATCATGTGAGAAAGAATGGCGCTCCAATTGCGGCAAGAGGTGTTGATGTAATCGCAACAGCTGAAGATAAATTCAGAGAGGCTGCTGCTGATGCATTGCTTCTTAGAAGTGGAATGAGCCTCCACAATCCTGCCGATGGATCAAGGCAGATGATGGGAATGTCTCTCCGTGATTTAGCTATTGAGTGTCTTGGAAGTGAGGGTGATGGTAATTTAAATCGAAGAACATCTGATGAGCTTTTTGGGATGCTTCAGAGACAGTATTATAATCCGACTGCTGCATTCCCGGCAATTTTAGACAATGCCATTAATAAAGCATATGTAGAGGGACATAAGACTGTTGCTGTAACTTTTGACAGATGGACAAAAAAGGGAAGCTTAAAGGATTTTAAGACAAATGATAATAACTACTTGGCAGGACCTGCAGGAGAGTTCCTTGAGGTACCTGAGGGAGGTGAGCTTAAGCATGACACATTTAATGATGTAAAGCGTCCTACAAGAAAGCTCAAGACATATGGTCGACAGTTTACCCTTACAAGGCAGGCATTTATCAATGATGATATCGATCTTGTAACTAAAATTCCTGCTAAGTATGCGGCAAGTGCAAGAAAAACAATAAATAAGCAGGTTTATAATATATTGCTTAAAAACCCGGCAATATATGATGGAACTCCTCTTTTCTCAAACAACCACAAGAATGTTCTGGCAACAGGGACAGGAATAACAAGAGAGTCAATGCAAAAGATGATCTTGGCTCTTCAGGGTCAGTTGGATGAGTTTGGAGATGCAATAATTGTGAGACCGGCAACACTCGTTGTTCCGTCAGGAATGGGATTTGATGTGTTTACAATCTTTAACAGTCCGACAATCAACACATCAGGTAACACGCAGGCAGTCAATCCGCTCTTTAGATATGCAAGTTCAATCGAAATTGTGGAAGAGCCTACAATTAATGCACTTTGTGGTGGATATGGAAAGACAATGCCTTGGTTCTTAATCGGACATCAGGATGATACCGACTTCATCGAGGTTGATTATCTTAACGGACAGGAGATACCAACTATACGCAGAATGGAAACACCGGGGCAACTCGGATTCGTTTGGGATATATATCTTGACTGGGGTGTTGCAGTTATGGACTGGAGAGGTGCGGTCAAGAATAACGGAATAGTGGTTGGCGATCCACTGGCATAAAAAGGAGGTAAATAATAATGGCAAGTGCTATATATTTTCAGAGAGGTGAGGCTCTCGATTACACAAATACCGGAAGTAGCAAGATTGAAGTTGGAACTGTTGTAAAAATCGGAACAAGGATTGGCATTGCAGGTGATGATATTAATCCTAAGGCGACAGGAGTTCTTCATGTTGCAGGTGTATACGAATTTAAAAAGACAGGAACAAATGAAATCAAAATGGGTACAACGGTATACTTTGATGGAAACGGAATAACTGAAACAGCAGGAAGCAATGCAGTGGCAGGTTATGCGGCAGAGGATGCAGTGGCAAGTGCTACATCTATCAAAGTGAAAATCGGATAGGAGGTCACTATGCAAAAGCTCATAGCTAAATATCCGATACTTTATCTGTCAAAGCAGTATGAAGTAGGTGAGGAGTTGATTGCAAATAATCCTGATATGGTGAAAGCTTGGATTGATGCGGAAACTGCAGAGTGGGTATATGATGAAGAAATAGAGTCGGATGGCACTGCAGATAGTGTAGTGGCAGCAGAGGTGGTTTCTCCGCCAAAGGCAATTCCTATGTCTGCAGAGGCAGGGCTTGTCGGGGATGCGGTAGGTGCAGAGACAGATGAAAATCTTGTGGGAAGAGTTCCAAAGACAACTGCCAGAGCAAGAAAGTAGGAATAATGGTACGAAAGTTATTCAAAGAAATTATAAATCAGGACATTGATAACATATTTATAAATACTTCGGAATTTTCCGACATACATAATTTGGATGGCAGGGATATGCCAATTCAGATTGATGACAACGAAGTTATAGAGCGAGAGAAGAAGGCGAAGTCTAATATGGATGGAGTGTATGTTAAGCAAAAGCTGATTTATGTGAAAGCGAAGGACTTCGGACCGTTGCCTGCAATCGGAAGGCAAATCATGCTTGATGGCAAGCGCTATTTAGTTGTTGACTCTACGGATGAGTATGGTCTTTATACGATAACATTGGAGGGAAACAGGAGCAAATGATTGAGTTTGGTATTGATGAGGTTAGTCTTTCAAGGGTTAGAGCTAAGCTTTTGTTGTTCGAAAATCAAGTACCTAATGTTATAAAAAAAGCCTTAAACGCTACTGCCAGAGATGCAAAGACAGCTCTGGCAGATAAAGCTAGGGAGACGTATGCTGTAAAATCTCCAAGATTTAAAAAAGCAATTAGACAGAAAAATGCAACTGCTTCAAATCTTGTTGCGACTTTAAAGATAACCGGTAAGGCTACTGCACTATCGGATTTTAAATATAGAAGGCATAGCGGTGGAGCAAGTGCAAGGGGTAAGCTGTACAAAGATGGAGCCTTAAAGGATTTGTCATTGAACGATAAATTGAAAGCGTTTGTTGTGAAGTATCATTCAGGACATACAGCTGTAGTTAGAAGAGACCCTCCAGGCAGATACACGAAAGGCATATCTGAGAGGAGAAGAACCGGTGGGGACACAACTAAGCTTAAGGAGTTTTACAGTCCTTCAATTCCTAGAATGATTGGAAATGAAGCAAAAGTTTATGGGCTTGTAAAACCTAAGATACAGGAAAGCTTGAAGAAACATTTAAGTAGAGAAACAGGCCGAATCTTTGGAGGTAGATAATGACTGTAGGAAATCTTCAAAAAGAGTTGATGAAAGATATAGGTAATATCTTCGAAAAAGATTTATTTAAGGATTCTCTTGGGAAGTACGTGTCATTGAACATATATGCTCAAAATCTTCCTATTCGTGAGGATGAAGATGCACCGGATCCTGTTCCTTACATTGTTGTAAGAGTTCTAGATGGAAAAGTGAAGGGATGGGTGGAAGCTCAAGAGGTCCAAGTGATGTTAATACTTGGATGTTTTGATGACAACATAAACAATGATGGGCATGAGATACTTCTTGAATTAATACAGAAAATAGAAGAGAGATTTTTGAAAAATCCTATCTTATCAAAGCAGTTTATGTTTTTAAATGACGAACAACATCCATTTGAATGGGCTCTTCAGGAAGAAGAGTCATTCCCTTATTTTTTTGGAGCTATCAGCATGAGTTTTAGAACGCCCACTATAAGAAAAGAGGATAAATACACATGAGTGAATCTAAAAAGAATATAGAAGTAGTTGAGACTGAGACAGTGGCAGTTGTACAGGATGAGAAAGTATTGATGTATGTTGGCCCTACCATTACAGGAGTGGCAAGTCATGGAATGGTGTTAAACAACGGATTGACAGGGTCATTGAAAGATGCAATTGAAAAGGAGCCTGCATTTAGAGGCTTGTTGATTTCAATAGAAAATGCCGCTGTCGCACTAAGAGAAATTGATACAAAGACAGGTGTAACTTTTTCATTATATGAAAAGGTTGCCAATTACAAATAGGAGGATAAGCAATGACTTATTATCACGGAATTAGAGTTGAGGAGCAGGCCACAAGCATTATTGCTCCAATTACAAGTACAGCAGGACTGCAGGTAGTTGTCGGTACTGCACCGGTCAACCTGGCAAAGGACCCGTACAGTGTTACGAATACACCATTAATTGCGTATAGTTTTGCAGAGGCTGTATCTAAGCTTGGTTATAGTGATGACTTTAAAAAGTACACGCTCTGCCAAAGCATGGATGCAAGCTTTAGAGTGTTTAATGTTGCGCCAATTATATTTATAAATGTTTTGGATCCTAAAAAACACAAAAAGGATAATCCTGAAGGACCAATCAATGTGGTAGCCAAGCAGGCAAAAATTGAAACAGTTGGAGTCTTGCTTGACACATTGGTTGTAAAGAATGGTTCTGCAATTCTCAAAAAGGATGTGGACTACATTGCAACCTTCTCAGAGGATGGCTCAGTGCTGATATCACTAATAGAGGGTAGTACACACGCATCTGCAAGCTCTCTAACAGTAAAATCTACGAGCATAGATCCTACCGCTGTAAGAGCAAAAGATGTGGTGGGTGGATATGATGCCGCCACAGATAAGGAGACAGGAATAGAGCTGATAAGACAGGTTTATCCTAAGTTCGGATTGGTTTCCGGATTATTGCTCGCTCCGGGATGGTCACATATACCGGAGGTAGGAGTTGTCCTCGGCGCTAAGTGTACAGAAATAAATGGTGTATTTAGCTGTGAATGTATTATAGATGTTGATTGCACATCAACAGGAGCAAAGAAATATACTGATGTCGGTACATGGAAAAAGCAGCATGGGTATACAAATAAGCACAGCGTGGTGCTTTGGCCACAAATCAAGGTTGGTACAAAGCAATATGCATACTCTGCGATATTTGCCGCACTAGTGGCATACACTGATGCCACAAATGATGATGTTCCAAATCTCTCACCTTCAAATAAACTGATTGGAATATCAGGAATGGTTCTTGATGACGGTACTGAAGTAGTACTTGATCAGGATCAGGCAGGAGCTCTTAATGGAGAGGGAATCGTTACTGCAATTAACGTTGGTGGATGGAGAAGCTGGGGAAATAATACTGCAGCGTATCCGGGGATAACAGATCCTAAGGATAGATGGTTCTGTTGCAGAAGGTTTTTCTCATGGTGGAGCAACAGCTTTATTCTAACTTATTTCCACAAGGTGGATGATCCTGCTAATTACCGCTTGATTGAATCAATTGTTGATAGTGAGAACATTAGAGGTAATTCTTATGTGTCTCAGAGTAAATGTGCCGGTGCAAAAATTGTATTTGATGAAAAGGACAATCAAATCACAGATATTTTAAATGGAAAAATCAAATTCCACCAATATCTTGCACCTTATGTGCCTGCAGAAAATATTGTAAATGTCCTTGAGTTTGACCCAACAATGTTGGCTACAGCACTAAATGGAGGAGGTAACTAATTATGGCAGGAGTACTTGGAATACCCGGTGTAATAAATAATTTTAATCTTTACTACAAAGGTACAGCCCTTGTCGGATTAACGGGAGAGATAACCTTACCCGACTTCGAAGGAACTACGGAGACGCTAAGTGGTCCCGGTATACTTGGTGAGCTTGAAGAGGTTGTAATCGGTTCATTTGGAAGTATGGAAATAGAAATTCCTTTCAGAATACTTGATGAGGATGCATTCAAGCTTATGTCTCCGACGGAAACCCTTGACTTGACTCTAAGAGCAAGTGAGCAATACACAGTAAAGGGAACCGGTGGTATAGACACAAAGGGAATGAGAGTAGTAATAAGAGGCAGACAAAAGAAGCTTACAGGTGGAACTGTTAAACAGGGCGGAACAATGGATGCATCTGTTACTGTAGAAGTGGCCTATATCATGATAGAGCATGATGGAAAGAAGAGAATTGAGCTTGATAAGCTGAACAATGTGTACAAGGTTAATGATAAGGATTTACTGGCTAAGATAAGAAGTCAGTGTTAAAGGAGATAAATATGGCTGATAAAAATAAAGTGGTTAATGTAGAAGGTTCTCAGGGTGAGGTGTCAGGAAATGACACCTCTATGATTATTAAATTCTCACGTAAATATACCTTTGAAGATAGAGAGTATGAAGAGCTTGACTTGAGTGGCTTAGAAAACATGAGTGCAACAGATATGATTGCAGCAAATAAGATACTTGAAAAGAGTGGCAGTTTTTCCTTTTTGCCTGAGATGTCTCTTGAATATGCTTGTATCATATCTGCGAGAGCAACAAAGATTCCGGTTGAATTCTTTAAGTCTTTGCATCCTAAAGATGCAATTAAGGTGAAGAACAGGGTAACCTCTTTTTTTTACGGAGAGGGATAAGACCTGACGATGGTAAAAAATTAAGAAAACTTGCCATACAGCTTGCTATGGTTTTACAGACAGGGATTGATTATTTTCTATCCCTGTCTGTTTTTGAATTGATAGAAGTTGCAGAGGAGGTGGAAGAGATTGGCAGGAAACAGCGAGCAGGAGTTGGCAATTCGAATCGCAGGTAAAGTTGAAAACTCTTTGAAACAGAGTTTTGGAATGACTGAAGATGGAATTAGCCACCTTGCAGGAATGGCTAAAAAAGCGGCTGTTATGATTACAGGAGCCTTTGCTGCAATAAAGGTTGGGCAATTTATTGGAGATGCGGTCAGTGAATATTCTGAATTTGAACAGTCAATGGCGAATACAGCAGGTATAGCCGGTGCTACTGAAAGTGAATACGACAAGTTGTCAAAAGCCGCAAGAGAAGCAGGAAAAGCTACAACCTTCACCGCCTCTGAGGCGGCTGATGCACTTGGTTATATGGCACTTGCAGGCTGGGATGTTGAAACCAGTACGAAAGCGCTCACTCCTGTTCTAAAACTGGCAGAAGCTACGCAGGCTGACTTGGCAACCACAAGTGATCAGGTTACGGACTCAATGAGTGCAATGGGAGTCGGCATAGATGAACTGCAGGAATATCTTGATGTAGTAGTTATGACAAATAATAAAGCAAATACTACATCTGCAGACTTGATGGATGCGATGATTGGATGTGGTGGAGCTGCAAGGGCATCAGGTATGGATTTCAAGGAGACGGCAACCGCACTTGGTATATTGGCGAACAACGGTGTAAAAGGTGCAGAGGCAGGTACAGCCTTGAATTCTATGTTGGTTCGTATTTCAACTAAAGATGCTGCAAAGGCGGCATTTGAAGCCCTTGGTGTTGCAGTCTATGATAATGCAGGCAAAATGAGAGATATGCGTCAAATTCTCATAGACTTAAATGGTGCAATGTCAGGCTTGACAGAAGAAGAGAAAAATAACTACATGGCCGCAATTGCAGGAACAAATTATTACTCGAAGTTCGGATATCTACTGGATGGTGTAAAAGAAGGAGCTGATGGTGCAGCTTCGGCATGGGATGCATTGGCAGATAATCTTAATAATTCTTCGGGTGCGCTTGATACGATGGATGCTAGAGTTACTAATACATTAAAAGGTGCCGTTGCGAGATTTGGAAGTGCAATAAGTGATCTTAAAATTTCTATGGTCGAGGCCTTTGGACCACATGCTATTAAAATAATGGATGGGCTGTCAAATACTATTCCTAAAATCACAGAAAACTTTGTTGGAATGATAAACAAGCTTCCAATAGATGATTTTATGACCGGGGTTGGAAATATGTCCTCAGGCGTTATGGACTTCTTAGTTACGCTTACCGGTGGAGAGGGAAGTATAGATTCATTTAGCAATATGATGAGCGATACTTTCGGAATTGAACTGCCTGAGTCAATAAGAAGTACCATAGAGGTTGCACAGGATTTTATAAAAAGAGGTCAAGAAGTTGCGGGTTTTCTCATAGGAACTTTGAAAAATGCGATTGGTAATGTGATGGAGAAAATAGCAGAAAATGAACATACATTTGATGTTATTCTGGATCTTTTGAGCGATTTAAAATGGAAATTTCTTGAAGCCTTTGATAATGCAAAACCCACAATAACGTATATAGCAGAGACGGCTATTCCTAACATTACTGACGCTCTGCTTAAAGTAGTTGGAGGTGTGACAGATGTGGCTGATGCATTCGTACAATGGGATGGATTCCTTCCTACAATCACAGCAATTGGAACTGCAGTAGCAGCCATAAAGTTTTATAAGTTTGTTACTGGGGTTTATTCTGCGGCAAAAGCTCTTACAATATTAAATATTGCAAAGGCCAAGGATATGGCACTGACTCTTGCTATAAAAGCTATGTATATTCAGGATGCAATAGTTAAAGCAGCAAGCGTGGTCCAAACATATGCTCTTGCGGCAGCACACGCAGTGTGGAATGTTACGGCAACAATCGGAGCAGGGGTTACATGGGCTCTTGGTGCGGCATTTGCTTTCCTACTCAGTCCAATAGGTTTAGCGATTGTGGCAATAGGTGGAATAATTGCTATTGGAGTTCTACTCTGGAAGAACTGGGATACTGTGAAAGAAAAAGCAGGGCAACTTGGAGCATGGCTTGGAGAGAAGTTTAATGCAATCAAAGAATCTATCGGAAATGCTATAGAAGGATTTAAGAATAAATTCCCAGTCGCCTTTGCGTTCATTGAAGGAGTGTTTAATGGATGGAAGGCAACAATAGATGGAGTTATCGGTGGAGTTAAGCAGGTATTTCAGGGTGTCATAGATTTCGTACAAGGAGTATTTACCGGGAACTGGTCACAGGCTCTTGAAGGATTAAAGAGCATATTCTCCGGTGCATTTGGAGTCTTGAGTTCTCTTGCTCTTGCTCCACTTAATGCAATGAAAGGTGTTGTCACCGGTGCTCTTAGTGCTATAAACGTGGCCACTGACGGTAAGCTGTCAGAAATAAAATCATTCTTCACTACACACTTGGAAGGAGCTAAGAACACAGTAGTTGGAATCCTTGATGGAATAAAAAATGCATTTAATGAAAAGTTGGAGGCGGCAAAAAGCATTGTATCAGGTGCTGTAAATGCAATAAAGGGGTTCTTCAACTTTAAATGGGAGCTTCCTAAACTTAAGATGCCACACTTCTCTATAAAGGGAGACTTTAGCCTTGCCCCACCAAAGGTCCCTACACTCGGAGTTGAATGGTATAAAGATGGTGGAATAATGACCAGTCCTACAATGTTTGGAATAAATGGGAATAATGCTATGGTTGGCGGTGAAGCGGGGGCCGAAGCAATTCTTCCATTATCAGACCTGTGGAACAAAATGGGAGGATTTATCGACAGTGCAATAGGTGCATCTGTAAAACTTCTTGCAGAACGCATTGAGGATTACCAGATGGGGACGAGCAGAGTTCCTCTGTCAACTCTTAGTGATAGAATAGCTTCCTCTGGATATGCAGCAGCAGGGGCGAGTGGAGATGGTGGAGCGGTGTCAATAAATTACGCACCGGTGTACAAATTCGAGGGTTCGGTATCGAAAGATGATATTATTCAAGCCAATGAGATATCACAAGATAAGTTTGACAAGCTCATGAGACAGTGGATGAAGGACAAGGGAAGGACAAGGTTCTAGGAGGTTGAGATGAGGAGATACATCACGGTTCAAGGTCAGACTTGGGATCAAATCGCCTATGAACTGTATGGGAATGAATATATGTGTGATAAGATTATGGATTTAAATAGAGATAAACTTGATTACTTCGTATTTCCTGCAGGAGTGGAGCTCATTGTCCCTGACAAAGAGTTTGCAATAAGTGAAACTGTTCCCAGTGATTATCCTACATGGAGGGCAATGCTAAATGCAAAAGGCTAGGAGGGTAACATATCAGATATTATATGATGGAGTTGAAGTTGGTCTTTCAAGTCGTTGTGAGTCATTATCTTATACAGATAATGACTCCGGCAATGCTGATGAAATAACTATAAATCTTAGTGATAGAAATATGGAGTGGGCATTGGGAAATGGTTTTGTCCCGGAAAAAGAACATGATTTGGATGTGACAATATTCTTTCATAACATGACAAATAGCAGTATCTATCAATTGTACCATTGTGGGAACTTTACAATAGATGATATCACATATTCAGGTGGAAGCGGTGGACATAAATGCAGCATAAAAGGAGTATCGTTGCCTGCAGGACTGGGATTCCAAACTGGAAAGGTTAGTAAGACTTGGGAAAAGGTAACTGTTAAACAGATTGCTGAAGAGATAAAAGGCAAGTATGGAATGGAAAATCTTTACTTCTGGGCAGGTGAACCGATAATTGAGAAAGTGGATCAGGAAGAACAATCTGATAGTGAATTTATAGCAAAGCTATGTAGTGATCAAGGTCTATTTATAAAGATATATAAAAAGGGGTTGGTCATATTTGATAAGAGTATGTATGAGGCAAGAGGGATAACGGCTACATTTTCAGAGATAGACTTTGAGGACTGGAGTTGGAATTCAACATTAATCGGCACATATACAGGTGCAAAAATATCATACACTCAGGTCGATAAAAAGGCTAAGAACAAAAAAGAAAAAACAAAGATAATATCTGTTACTGTGGGCGAAGAACCAAGAATCCTTGTTCTGAATGAAAAAGCAGATAGCAAGGAAGAAGCTGAGAGAACTGCAAAGGCAAAAGTAAATGCTGAAAACGAAAAGGCAGTGACATTGGAGTTCACGGCCTTGGGCAATGCAAACATAGTTGCTTCATGCAATATAGAGATTAAAGGAATGGGGCGTATTGATGGGAAATACTATGTGACAAAAGTAAGTCATGACCTTTCAGGAGGCTCCGGGCATAAAATGAAAGTCAGTGCCTACAGAATATTTACAAGGTTATAGGAGGATCTATGATAAGAATAGGATTTGTAAGCAGTATTGGAACCGGTGGAGTATCTGTAACCTATCCTGACACAGGAAAAACAACCACAGAGCTTCCGGTATTGGCTTTTGCAGGGATAAAACAGACATTTGAAAAGGATGATGCTGTAGTGGTTGCCCACATGAGCAATGATAATTCTATGGCAGTAGTTCTTGGGAAATTTTATGCAGGTGATGATCCAAATGCGACAATCAATGTAAGTGATGGTGCTATGAGTTTTACCGACTCAACAGGAAGCATAACTTTAGCAGAAATCATTGCTAAGTAGGAGGATAAATGGCAAAGATTGGAAACTGGGGTCCTTATCTTAAATTTGAAACAAGTGATAAAAGAATTCTTACATTCAATGGATTTAAAAGAGATTTTGGAATTAGAACTACACTGCATCAGACAATAGGCAGTAAACCTTTAGTAGAGTTGCTTGGAAGTAACCTGCAGTCAATTACATTCACTATAAAGGTAAGAGCCACAAGAGGGATGTCTCCAAAGAAGCTTGAAAAAAAGCTGGTAAATTATATGTCAGCTGGAGTTATTGCTCCACTTGTCATTGGAAGAAGAAATATCTGTTCAAAAGCAATGATTACAAATGTATCTGAAAGCTTTGGAGTTGTGCTCCAAAAAGGTGAACTGTTAAGTGCGCAGTTTGATGTCACTATGACCGAGTACAGATAGGAGATGAGATGAATGAGATTCGATTTGAATTTTTAGATGAACTTAAGGATAGTGAAATAAAAGATATTCTTAGAAATTTGAATAATATCTTCAGACTGTCTGAAGGTACTGTACCTTTACTTAGAGGATTAGGACTTTCAATAGATAATGTTTCTAAAATTGCCGTTGACCTTGAGAATGACATAGTGACTGATATGGTTGCAAAAGTTGAGTCTTTTGAGCCTAGAGTATCTGTGAGTAGTGTTGACTTCTTTCACGACCAAGACGGAAAAACAAAAATAAAAGTATATCTGGAGAAAGGTGCAGGAAATGGAGAATACTAGCTTAAAAGGGATAATTGATTACCCGGAAATATCATTTATAAAAAATTATACAATGGAAAAACTTGCAGATGATATGGTCTCATGGTTCAAAGAAAAGTATAAAGAACTTACCGGGAAAGATATTGTACTTGGAAAGGCAGACGAGCGCAGGATAATACTTCTCGCAGGTGCTTACTTTATATACCAAGGATATATGTACATGGATGATGCAGGAAAGATGGGGTTACTTAAGTATAGTAGAGGTGAGTATCTTGAAAATTTGGGTGCTATAAAACACATTCATAGAAAGCCTGCGGCAGGATCCACGACAACAATAAGGTTTGTTATGAAGTCAAAGAGGACATCTGCTATAGGTATACCTAAGGGTACAAGAGTGACAGCAGGCGACAATGTATACTTCGCAACGGATGAATATTCAGAGATACCTGCAGGAAGTCTAAGTGTAGATGTTCCTGCAACATGTACAAGCGTTGGACAAATGACAAACAACTACGATATTGGAGACCTTAACGCATTAGTTGATATTATAGCCTTTATTGATGAGGCAAAAAATATTACCAAACCTGAAGGTGGAGCAGATATAGAATCAGATGAGTCACTAAGGCAAAGGATATATATGGCTCCTGCTGCATATTCATCTGCAGGTTCTGCTGATTCATATGAGTACTTTGTAAGGCAATTTTATACTGGTGTAAGCAGTGTAAGGATTACAAGTCCAAGTCCACGAGTGGTAAGGGTAAGATATTTACTTGAGAATGGAGCTATTCCTGAAAGCGAGTCTATTGCCAGACTCAAGGAATACTTATCAAGTCCAAGTATTAAACCGCTTACTGACAGTATAGAAGTTCTTGCACCTGTAAAGAAAACATATTCTATCAATATTACTTACTATGTAAATTCAAGTGATCAAAGCAGAGCGGCAAATATTCAGCTAAAAGTTGTAGCAGCGATAAATGATTACATAGATTGGCAAAAAAGTGAAATCGGTAGGGATATAAACCCGGATGTTTTGAGACAAAAGATATTAAATGCCGGTGCGAAAAGGGTGGATATAACTTCACCTGTATTCACAGTTGTTGATGAGGATTCAGTGGCAAGCCTGAAATCTCAGTCAGTAACATATGGAGGTCTTGAAAATGATTAAGTACAAAGATGGAGAGCCTGCTTCGGTCTTGCCATACCTACTATCTTCAGATCCTGATATTGCAGCGATAAGCTATGCGTATAAAAAAGCAATGGTAAAACTTATTGTTGCATCAGCTCAAACAGTGCTGTATGCAGATATTGAACATATGGATGAGGAACTCCTCGATTTGATGGCGCTAGAGTGCCGAACTCAGTATTACAAAAATGATTTGCCTATCGAGACAAAAAGAAAGCTTGTTCAAAGCTCGTTGATATGGCATCAAAAAGCGGGAACAATAGGTGCAGTAAACGAGCTTATTGATACAGTTCTTGGTGAAGGAGAAGTGGTTGAGTGGTTTAATTTTGGTGGTGCTCCGGGTACTTTTAAGATACTGACATCAGCGAAATTAAATGATTCATCCCTTAGTTACTTTCAAGAAATTATATCTAAGATAAAAAACATGAGTTCTTCGCTTATAAGTGTTGAGCAAAGTTGCAAACTGGATATGGATTTGTATGTCGGTATTGGGATGGTACAAACTGCGAAAACAGTAATCAAATAAGGAGGATAAATGGCAAATTTTAGAAAAACCGTGGTCACCAACACAGGTATAAGTGCAATCAACAATGCACTGGCCAGCAAGCAATTCTTAAAACTTCAAAGCATTAAGGCTGGGAATGGAGCATATACCGGAACTGAAAATTTAGATAATGCTACCGAACTTAAAAGCTTAAAAAATAGCTTTCCAATAAAGAATGTAAAATTGGTTGATGATACCACGATAAAAATACAAACCTTAATCACAAATGATGAGATTACAGTTGGATACGATATCACAGAGTATGGAGTCTATGCAGAGATTGATGGTTCAGAAAAACTGATTGCAATAGCTACAGCTATAAATGCAGATTTTATACCAAGCAAGGCAAGTTCACCTGCATCAATACTCCTAGAAATGTATCTGAAGATATCAAGAGCAAGTGAAATACGATTCTCGTATACTGTACCTGAAGGAGTCTATGCTACTACACAGCAGATAGAAGGATTTATAGACAAAGATAGTGGAGTAATAGCAGAGGCCGTTCTTTCGGATGGGTGGCTTGAAAATACAACCATTACAGATATAACTGAAATAGGTGCAAAAAGAACAATCAAGAGTGCATTAAGTGCTTTAGTGGCAGGCCTTAAATTCGTGATCAACATGCTAAGTAAGACTACAGAAGTATGGATGAGAGCAAATGCCTTCACGCAAACAGCGCCATATACTCTGAGAATTGAAATGCCGGGTATGAAGTCAACCGACACTCCGATAGTTAGTCACTTGATTAATAACGGAACAACTGATGCAAATACCATTAAAAGGCTGTGGAAGTCCTATGACTGCATAGACCGCATAGATACTTATGACGGATATATGATAGTTTCTTGCTTCAGAAAAAGACCGGAGGTGGATGTACTGCTTGGAGTAAAAGGGAGGTAGTTCATGGCAAAAGCAATATTAATGAAGGGTGGTTCTGGGGGAGTAACGTCAAGTGATGTGACAGCCTCTAAGGCACAGGTCTTACAAGGCTACAGGACAATTACTTCAGACAGCGATGATAAGGTGGCTGAGGGTACTATACCTAATCGTGGTACATGGTCTATAGCTTCAGAGGTTGTAAATGCAACTGGCGAAGGTACAGTGCATGTAAGGTTTGAAGAAGGATACTACATACGAGATGGACAGTATAAGCCTACCGCAAAAATTCCTTATGCAGTTTTATCAAATGTTATAGGTGTAGACACAACTAAGATGTTACAGTCACTGACGCTTGCGGGTAAGCGGGGACAGATTAAGGAGATAGATACTAGAGCAAACAACAGCAGAGTCAATAAGTCCACATCCTGCGGTATTGATAATTGGACAGATACAAACAATCCGATATTTTATATAGACCTGCCGCATGGAAATGCATACTACCGTAGAGATGACGGGCATCCTCACACTTGCATAGATGCAAGTACACTAGGCAATGCCACAGCAGATAAAGTGGTAGCAGGAAGTACTTTTACCAGTAAAAACGGTGTGGCAGTACAAGGGCAAATAGCTGATAGAGGAGACGGAGCAGTCGTAAGCTATTTACAAGGTAGAGAAGATTGGGCAAATAGAATATGGGTATTATTTAAAAACGGATGGTATCACCGAGAACCATTCAATGATGGACAAGGCCATATCCATGAAGCCTATGTCTATGTTACATATGAGCAACTAAAGAATTTATTTGGAATTGATGCATCTAAGATGTTACAAGGACATGATTTGGCAGGTGTACAGGGCGAAATCCCTAAATGGACTTGCACTACAGGAGATGTCATAAGTGCATATGATAACAATGTGAGTGATGGTTTTGCATGGGATGACACCTATGCAGGCAGAGGAAGGGGCATTGTTGTTCATATACCAAACGGTGCATATATACAAGGCGCAAATTATGTGTTCCTTGCAAGCCCGAATTTATACCCTCAAAATGTGGTAAAGAATGTAAATATAAATGGGGTAACAGGAACAAGAGATTATATTGACTTGATAAGTCCTACATGGTTGTCGGATGCAACTCTAAATTTGCAGGTGAATACTGTAGAGAAGGAGATTCATATCCCCAATAAGTTCCTGCAATACAACGGGCTATTTATGAAAGTTATAGTTTGGGGCAGTACACTGGATGGATATTATAAGGATTCAAATGGAGGTGCTTGCCCTTGTGTTTTAGCCGTGACAAATTGGGATGGTGGAGCAACATTTACAATAAAAGTTGGTGCAGCTATGTTTTATGGAATATTGGAAAGACAAGGAAGTGGGTTTAATGATTTCAAGCTGAGATACAGAGGTTCATTCGCTTTTAATCTGTCGCTGAATTTTTTAATAACGCAGGGGTTTAGCCACCAATGGGCCGGAAATTATGCTACATAAGGAGGTATAAATGAAATATACGGTATTTTACAATGTAAATAACGGAGAAATTGTATTCTCAACTACAATTCCGTTAGATATTGAGAATATGAAAATAGCTGAGTTTGACGTGGAGAGTGGGAAAACTTTAGTAAGTGTAGATGTCAGTAAGAAAGAACACTCTATAATTGCTGAAGATAATCCTATCAGTGAAACCGCTAAAAACAGTAGCAGAATAACTACGCTTGAGAAGGCAATGATGGATATGATTGCGTCTCAATTTGGCGATGATGAAGAGAGTGGTAAATAACAATGATATGGCTATGTACAAAGCTATACATATTATTAGGTTATATTATTTGTTTTTCAGAAAGAAAGGAAAAAGATATGAAGTTTAAAAATTTAGCATTATTTTATGTACAGTTGATTTTGGATGGAAAGTGCACTTATTCAGATGTACCTAAGCGATTAAAGTTATATGTTAAGCAGGTCGCTATTGACTTAGGCGTATGGGAAGATATTGAGGGGAACGCTCAGGAGCATCCTGCTACACCTTCAAATGCAGACTAAAAGTAATGAAGAAGTACCTTGGCAACAGGGTGCTTCTTTATTTTAGATTTTTAGAAAGGATTAAACTATGATTAAAATTGGACAAGCAAGCCGTGACGAGCGTGGAAAGTATAGTGGAGGCAGGGCTGGAGATCAGGACAAAAAGGAAGTAGCGGTTAGAGAGTGGTACAATCGTCCGTGGAATAAAGTTCTCAGACCGAAAAATCCTGCAATTGCAGGAAGGATAGCAGCAGCAATGGAGGATGCCTGCAGAAACGACAATATTGGATATGATCAGTATGAGCGAACTACATTATATGATCTGTGTAAGGAGAATGGCTGGATTATAAAAGCTGTAAATAGGCCTTGCGAGACCGACTGCAGTGCGCTGGTTGCAGTTTGTGTTAATGCAGCAGGAGTTAGCGTATCAGGAAGCATCTATACCGGAAATGAATCTGCTGCATTGTTGAGGACAGGTGAGTTTGAATTGATTGAAGCACCTAAGTATCTTATTACAGATGAGTATTTGCGAAGAGGAGATATTCTTTTGTATGAATTCCACCATACTGCCATTGCACTTGAAAATGGAGTAAAGGCAAGTGTTGAAACACAAAAAAGACCTGCATTTAAGCTTGGATGGAATAAAAATCATGACGGACAATGGTGGTACGCAGATAGTCCATACAGCTATATTGCAGGACGTTGGTCTCTAATAAATGGTCGATGGTATGTGTTTGATATGAGAGGCTACATGATAGTCGGATGGTTTAAACAGGGACCTGAGTGGTACTACCTAAATATAGATGGAGCTATGTTGAACGGTCAATGGGTAGATATTAATGGTAAAAGTTACTATCTGCAGGAGTCAGGCCTTATGGCGAGAAACTCATACATTAAGAGCAAGGATAAAAATATGTATTATTGGGTGGATTCAGATGGTGAATATAAAAAGGAATTTGACACCACGGATCCTGACTTGTCAAAGTATCAATTAGTAAAGTAAAGGAGCTTATATGAGAGCAAGTGTTTTATATTCAGCAGTTGGATTGGTTGGAGGTTTTATAGCAATGGCCTTTGGGGGATGGAGTGATGCACTTATCACTCTTATAATTTTTATGTCGGTTGACTATGTCACAGGACTAATAGTCGCTGGAATCTTTAAGAAGAGTAAAAAGTCTGAGAATGGAGCCCTTGAATCCAGAGCTGGGTTCAAGGGCTTATGCAGGAAGGGAGTCGCTCTTCTTATTGTACTTGTAGCAGTGCGACTTGATATAGTTATGCAGACATCTTATATAAAGGATGCCGTTATTATTGCTTTTATTGCAAATGAAGGAATAAGTATCATTGAAAATGCAGGATTAATGGGCATTCCGGTACCTGGTATAATTGCTAGAGCGATAGATGTTCTTAAGAAGAATTCAGATGAAAAAATGGCAGGTTAGCGTGTTGCATTTCGTGTTGCATAGTTGTGAAAAACAAGGTATTTTAGAAGAAAAACCAATCTTTTAAAAGACAAAAAAGAACGCTGGGAATGGCTTGTTTCCTAGCGTTCTTTGAAAAAAGTACGATTTTATTTGGTTTTGTAAAAACTGCGGGTGACAGGAATCGAACCTGCACGGTCTCCCACAAGAACCTAAATCTTGCGTGTCTGCCAATTTCACCACACCCGCATACTTATAAAAGTATACTTCAGAGGTAGGTAAATGTCAAGAAAAAAATTATGATGCTATAATTTTTTGAGTATGCCGAAAAGTTTTTCAGTTTGAAAACTTTTTTGCTTTGGTTTATCATAGATAGAAAAGTTTGTGGGCTTTTGTCCATAGGAAAGAAGTGTGAGTTTTTATGTTTTCAGAAAATGTTCAAAAGATTTTTGATGAAATCATGGCGGACAAGGAGAATAAGGAGTTTACCGATGCAGGTATTAAGCCTCTGTTTTCGGCTCCGCAAAATGCTAAAGTGATGATTGTGGGTCAGGCACCGGGCATTAAGGCGCAGGAAGCAAGGAAGTACTGGTTTGATAAGAGCGGTGACAGACTTAGAGAGTGGCTTGGTGTTGATGCGGATACATTTTACAATTCAGATATTTTTGCCATCATCCCTATGGATTTCTATTATCCCGGAAAAGGTAAGAGCGGTGATCTTCCTCCGAGAAAAGATTTTGCTCCTAAGTGGCATCCGAGACTGCTAAAAGAGTTGCCTAATATTGAGCTTATTATTCTGATAGGTCAGTATGCACAAAAGTATTATTTAGGTGATAAAGAGAAGAAGAATCTGACTGAAACGGTCAAGGCTTATAAAGAGTATTTGCCGAAGCTTTTGCCTCTTGTACATCCGTCACCGAGAAATTTGATATGGTTAAAGAAAAATCCTTGGTTTGAGGAAGAAGTTGTTCCTATGTTACAGGAAAGAATCAGAGGTTATTTAAACAAATAACTGATTGTAACTTGGGGGCAACGACTTGACCCCAAATATTTATAGAAAGGGATTAAGATGAAAGCATATCTGATTTTGGAAGATGGCAGCGTTTATGAGGGTGAAAATGTAGGAGCTTGTAAGGAAGCGGTAAGTGAAATTGTTTTTAACACTTCAATGACAGGTTATCTTGAAGTGATGACCGACCCGTCTTATGCGGGGCAGGCGGTCGTGATGACATATCCTCTGATAGGAAATTACGGAATTTGCTATGAGGATATGGAGTCTGACAGGCCGTGGATAGACGGTTTGATTGTGCGTGAATTATCTGAAGTCGCATCTAATTTTCGAAATGAAGACAGTATACAAAATTTCTTGATAAAAAATAATATCCCCTGTATTTGCGGTATTGATACCCGCGATTTGACAAAAAGATTGAGAGAACACGGTACTATGAACGGTTTTATAACTGTTGACGGTTCTTTTGTTGTAGAAAAAATATTACAAAGGATAAAGGAGTACAGTGTAAAAGGTGTAGTAAAAAGAACCGGCACAAAAGAGACTTACATTTTACCGGGAAAAGGTAAAAGAGTGGTGCTGATTGACTTCGGAGCGAAGCAAAATATTGCAAGGCAGCTGCAAAAAAGAGGCTGTGAGGTAATTGTGGTGCCTTGTGATACAAAGGCGAAAGAAATTTTAGAGCTTAAGCCTGACGGCATTATGTTAAGCAACGGTCCCGGAGATCCTAAGGAGAATGTGGATATAATAAAGGAAATAAAAAAGCTTTACGATACAGACATCCCGATATTTGCGATATGCCTAGGGCATCAGCTTATGGCATTGGCCACAGGCGCGAATACCTATAAGTTAAGGTACGGTCACAGAGGAGGTAACCATCCTGTAAAGGACCTTGAAACCGGCAGAACATATATTTCATCACAAAACCACGGATATGCTGTAGATGAAAGTACATTGGATAAGAATATATGTGTGCCTGCTTTTGTAAATGTAAATGACGGTACAAATGAGGGGTTAAGATATATAAACAAAAAGATTTTTACTGTGCAGTATCACCCTGAGGCCTGCCCCGGACCTCGTGACAGCTCATATTTGTTTGATAAGTTTATAAAGATGATGGAGGACTAAATGCCTAAGAATAATGATATAAAGAAAGTGTTGGTAATAGGTTCTGGACCGATAGTTATCGGGCAGGCGGCGGAGTTTGACTATGCAGGTACACAGGGTTGCCTTGCTCTTAAAGAAGAAGGAGTAGAGGTGGTACTTATCAATTCAAATCCGGCTACAATAATGACTGATAAAGATATTGCGGATGAAGTATATATAGAGCCTTTGACAGCCGAATTTGTCAAAAAGGTAATAAAAAAGGAAAGACCTGATTCTTTGTTGCCGACACTTGGCGGTCAGGCGGGGCTTAATCTGGCTATGGAGCTTTTTGAAGAGGGATTCCTTAAAAAAGAGAATGTAAGACTGATAGGAACTACGCCGCTTACTATAAAGAAAGCTGAGGACAGAGATACATTCAAGCAGACTATGGAAAAAATAGGTGAGCCTATTGCGGCATCCAAAGTGGTTGAGAATGTAAAAGACGGTGTAGAGTATGCAAAAACTCTAGGTTATCCCGTAGTACTTCGCCCTGCATATACCCTTGGAGGTTCAGGAGGCGGTATTGTATACAATGAAGAAGAACTTATTGAGACACTTGAGAACGGAATTAGGCTTTCAAGAGTAGGTCAGGTATTGGTGGAGAGATGTATTGCAGGTTGGAAGGAAATAGAGTATGAAGTGATGCGTGACAGCATAGGCAATGTGATTACAGTCTGCAATATGGAAAACATTGACCCTGTGGGTGTACATACAGGAGATTCCATAGTGGTTGCACCAAGTCAGACATTGGGAGATAAGGAATATCAGATGCTTAGAAGCTCCGCACTCAATATTATAACGGAACTTAATATCACAGGCGGCTGCAATGTACAGTATGCACTAAATCCCGACAGCTTTGAATACTGTGTAATTGAGGTAAATCCGAGGGTATCAAGGTCGTCGGCACTTGCAAGTAAGGCTACAGGTTACCCGATTGCCAAGGTGGCTGCAAAGATTGCACTGGGGTACACATTGGATGAGATAAAAAATGCAGTGACAAAGAAAACTTATGCGGCATTTGAGCCTATGCTTGACTATGTGGTAGTAAAGATGCCGAGACTTCCTTTTGATAAATTTATCAGTGCAAAGAGAGAACTCGGTACTCAGATGAAGGCCACAGGCGAGGTGATGAGTATTTGTAACAATTTTGAAGGCGGAATTATGAAGGCGATACGCTCACTTGAACAGCATGTAAACAGTCTGCTTGACTATGACTACGGTAAGCTTGATACAGAGAGCTTAAAGAGCGAGCTTCAAAGAATTGATGACAGAAGAATATGGGTAATTGCTGAGGCAATCAGAAAAGGCATTTCATTTGAAGAGATACATAAGATAACAAAGATTGATATTTGGTTTATCTCTAAGATTGCAAATATTGTAAAGACTGAAAACAGGCTCTCAAGTGAGATATTGGATGAAGAGCTCTTAAAAGAAGCAAAGAGACTTGAATTTCCCGACAGTCTGATAGCAAGACTGTCAAATAAAAGTGAAGAGGAGATAAAGACATTAAGACACAGACTCGATATAAGGGCGGTATATAAGATGGTAGATACCTGCGCCGGAGAATTCAAAGCACAGACACCGTATTTTTATTCATGCTATGGCGGGAGTAATGAAGCAAAAAGGTCGGACAGAAAAAAGGTTTTGGTACTCGGTTCGGGACCGATAAGAATCGGACAAGGTATTGAATTTGACTTTTGCAGCGTACATTCAACTTGGGAATTTAAAAGACTTGGATATGAAACCGTTATAATCAATAACAATCCGGAAACAGTCAGTACGGATTTTGATATAGCGGATAAGCTTTATTTTGAGCCGCTTACTCCTGAAGATGTGGAAAGTATTGTAGATATAGAAAAAACTGACGGAGCTGTAGTACAGTTTGGCGGACAGACAGCAATCAAGTTGACACAGAGCCTTATGAAGATGGGGGTTCCTATACTCGGTACAGATGCAAAAGATGTGGATGCGGCGGAGGACAGAGAACTTTTTGATGAAATCCTTGAAGAATGTGAGATTCCAAGGCCTAGGGGCGAGACCGTATATAAGGCAAATGAGGCAAAGGAAGCGGCGAACAGGCTCGGTTATCCCGTACTTGTAAGACCTTCCTATGTACTGGGAGGTCAGGGAATGCAAATTGCGACAAATGATAATGATATAGACGGTTTTATGGAGATAATAAACCGAATTGCGCAGGAACACCCTATACTGGTAGACAAGTATATACTCGGTAAGGAAATAGAGGTGGATGCAGTATGTGACGGTAAAGATATACTTATTCCCGGTATTATGGAGCATATAGAAAGGGCGGGTGTACATTCGGGAGATTCTATAAGTGTATATCCTGTTCAGTCTTTAAGTGATACGGTAAAGTCTAAGATTGTAGAATATACAAAAAGGCTTGCAAAGGCTCTACATATAAAGGGAATGATAAACATACAGTTCATAGCGGACGGAGAGGATGTATATGTAATAGAAGTAAATCCGAGGTCGTCAAGGACGGTACCGTATATCAGTAAGGTGACAGGTGTTCCTATAATATCACTTGCAACAAGAGCAATCTGTGGGGAGAGCATAAAAGATATGGGATTCGGAACAGGGATTTTAAAAGAACCGAATTTGGTGGCTGTTAAGATGCCGGTGTTCTCATTTGAAAAGATAAAGGGGGCGGATATTTCGCTCGGACCTGAGATGAAGTCAACAGGTGAGTGTTTGGGAATCGGCAAAAACTTCAATGAGGCGTTATATAAGGCGTTTGTGGGTGCCGGTATAAGGTTGCCTAAGCATAAAAAGATGATAATAACAGTCAGAGACAGCGAAAAGGAAAAGGTCATAGATATCGCAAAGAGATTTCACGCTTTAGGGTATACTATATACTCTACAAAGGGAACTGCAAAAGTATTAAATGACAACGGAGTAAATGCGATTGTAATAAGAAAACTTGAAGAAGAGGGACCGAATATTCTTGACCTGATACTAAGTCATGAGATAGATATTGTAATTGATGTTCCTATGAGAGGAATAGCCGGAAGCAAAGACGGATTTATAATAAGAAGAAATGCGATAGAAACCGGTGTGAATGTGCTGACCTCAACCGATACGGCAAAAGCGCTGGTAAGTTCTTTGGAGAATAAAAAAGATGAAATAAGCGTAATAAAAATATAAAAAGGTCTATAAAAACCACTAGGGGCATTGAATAATCAATGCCCCACTTTATAGTTATCCTACTGTATTTTGGTCATTTTACCGGTGCTATCAACATAGTAATTGTCAATCCACTGGTCCTGAGCCAATGTTCCGTTGTTATTGAGGTAATACCAAGAACCCGATGACTTGATCCAACCGGTCTTCATGATGCCGTTTTTGTCAACATAGTAAGTCTGATCATTGTAGCTTATAAAGCCTGAAGCAGGATTGCCTGAACCGTCAACAACTTTCCACTCACTGCCTGTCTTACTCCATTTATAGGAGTTTGCATCTGTAATCTGCATGGCAGCATGGCCGGGTACAGCAACAGTCA
This sequence comes from uncultured Lachnoanaerobaculum sp., assembly GCF_938015485.1. Taxonomy (GTDB): domain Bacteria; phylum Bacillota; class Clostridia; order Lachnospirales; family Lachnospiraceae; genus Lachnoanaerobaculum. The sequence goes on from NZ_CALLVU010000064.1 coordinate 56,892, forward strand.
TGGAAATAGTGGCAGTAAGTAATAGCATAGACATAAATTTTTTAATAAACATAACTGACCTCATTTTCCATCAAAAAATTCAAACTAAACTTATAGTTTGTAACTACATTATAACAACTTTTTTTTCCTTGAAAAGGGAATATATATAATGGTAAGAAACTGTAAGAAAAAAGAAAGAGATTTCAGGGTGAATATAAAAGAAGTATTATACTTATTAATCTTATGGTATAATCAAAGTATTGATGTTTTTTGAAAATTCGGTCGGATTACCGGCTTAATATAAAAATTTATGTACTTAACCAGGGAGAAATTTATGAAAATAAAATTGAGCAAATATATTGCAAAGAAACTTGTGGAGTTTGGCATAACCCGGGGCTTCAGCGTGACGGGTGGAGGTGCAATGCATTTAAATAACGGACTCGGTCACCAAGCCGGGCTTACAATGATTTATAATCATCATGAGCAGGCCTGTGCAATGGCGGCTGAAGCATATGCCAGAATCAACAATCAGATTGCAGTAGTTTGTGTGACTACAGGACCCGGAGGAACAAATGCTATCACCGGAGTACTTGGAGGATGGCTTGATTCCATACCGATGTTCATACTTTCAGGACAGGTCAGATATGACTGGACAGCCAGATATTCTAATGTAGGTATCAGAGCTATGGGAGATCAGGAGTTTGATATCTGTAAGTCTATAGAATGTATGACTAAGTACAGTGAAATGGTTATAGAACCTATGAGAATCAGATACCTTATAGAAAAATGTATGTACCTTGCTATGAACGGAAGACCGGGTCCTGTATGGCTTGATATTCCGCTGGATGTTCAAGGCGCATATATTGAAGAGGATGAACTTATAGGTTTTGATAAAGAAAATTATGAGGCGGGTAAAGACGGCTGGGCTGCAGACTCGCCGTACAAGACTGATATAGATGAAAGAACAAAGCTTGATTTGGCGAATATACCTGAAGTTGTGCCGGATGAAGTGTTAAAAGAAATAATCGAAAAGATTAAAAGTACAAAAAGACCTGTATTTAACGCAGGTAACGGTATCCGAATAGGAAATGCACATAAGGAGTTTTTGGAACTTATAGAACTTTTAAATATTCCTGTGGTGGTAGGCTGGAACTCGGAGGATTGCCTGTGGGTAGACCATCCGCTGTATGCAGGCAGACCGGGAAATTTCGGAGACAGACCGGGAAACTTTACAGTGCAAAACTCCGACCTTGTACTGTCGGTAGGCTCAAGGCTCAGCCTCAGGCAGGTAGGATTCAACTACAAAGGATGGGCAAGAGAAGCCTTTACCATAGTAAACGATATTGACAAGGAAGAGTTGAAAAAGCCTACCGTTCATATAGATATACCTGTTCATGCAGACTGTAAGGTATTTATGAGACAGCTTATAGATATGTTAAAGAAAGAAAAAACACCGATATTTGAAGGCGGTGAAGGACTTAAAGGTATGAGCTGGAATGAGACTGTTAAGTATTGGCTGAAAAAATACCCTGTATGCAGACCTGAGTTCCTTGAAAATGACGACAGTAAAAAAGCCAATGTCTACGCATTTATAAAAGATATCGGTGACAGTGCAAAAGAAAATCAGATCACGGTAGTAGGAAACGGTTCGGCCTGTGTTGTAGGAGGACATTCCTATATTATCAAAAAAGGTCAGAGATTTATATCAAACTCCGCAGTCGCATCTATGGGATATGATTTGCCTGCCGCAATAGGCGCATATATGGCAAATCTTGATGGAAAGAGATTTGATAAAGAACTGATACTTATTACAGGTGACGGAAGTATACAGATGAATCTGCAGGAGCTTCAGACCATAGTTCACCACAAGATGGATATAAAAATATTCCTTATAAATAATGAAGGTTACCACAGTATAAGACAAACCCAGAATAAGTTCTTTGGTGACAAGCCTTTGGTAGGAATAGGACCTGACAGTGGGGATCTCTCATTCCCGGATATGGGAAAGCTTGCAGGTGCGTACGGTATTACATATTTTTGTGCAAAGACAAACAGTGAGCTTGAAGATGCGGTATCTAAGACATTTAAGGCAGTCGGTCCTGTTATCTGTGAGGCATTTGTGACAAAGGAGCAAAACTTTGAGCCTAAGTCATCAGGAAAGCAACTTGCAGACGGTAGAATGGTAAGCCCTCCTCTTGAAGATTTGACTCCTTTCTTATCCGATGAGGAGATGGAAGAGAATATGATAGTACCTAGAATGTCGGAGTAAGCTATGAGAGTACTTATTACAGGAGCAGCTTCATTTTTGGGTAGACATTTGGTGGAATACTTTCTTTCAAAGGAAGATGAAGTGCTTGCTTTGGTCAGAGAAAATGCAAGAGGCAAAGATGAGCTTTTAGGGTATGAAGCAAATAATAAATTCAAACTTATAGTCCTTGATATGAAAGATATAGAAAGACTGGACATAGATTTTGACGTATGTATACATCTGGCGTGGGGCGGTATCGGTAAAGAAGGCAGAATGGATGAAAACATCCAAAGAGAGAATATAGATGCCGCCATAAAGCTTATGAGAGTCTGCAAGTATAGAGGTGCAAAAAGATTTCTGTTTGCAGGTTCACAGGCGGAATACGGACAGACACTTGCAGATATAGAAGCAAAGTACGGCAAAGACTTTGATATAAACGCCATACCAAAGCAAAGTGAAGATGCCCCTACAAATCCCAAGTCCGAATACGGCAAAGCCAAATTGGAGCTTAAGAGTAAACTCAAAAATCTTGGAGACAGCCTTGGAATAGAGTATGTGCATATGCGTATCTTTTCGGTGTTTGGAAGCGGTGACCATGAGACATCGCTCATATCCACCTGTATAAGGAATTTCAAAGAGAATAAAGATGTACATATAGGAGAGTGTATACAGTCTTGGAATTATATATATATTAAAGACCTCTGTGAAGCGATATCTCTGCTTTCAAAAAAAGACCTGCAAGGTGAGTTTGTATTCAATGTGGCCGGAGAGAATAACCGCATACTGATGGACTATGTAAAAGATATAAAGAGACTGTTAAACAGCAGCGGCGGTATAGTCGTAGAGAAAAAGGAAGCGGCAAGTGAAGGATTACCTTTTCTAAATCCCGGCATTGAGCGTCTAAAGAGAGTAGGCTTTGTTGAAAGCTACGGATTTGAAAAGGGAATAAAAGATTGTATATAAAGTTTAGGAGACGGTTTTGAAAAGATGTATTAGTTGTAACGGTTCATTACATGAACTTATGAAAATTGAAAATATGCCTACAAGTGCACAGGATATACCGACAAAGGAAGTGCTTGATAAAGACAGCGGTATAGAAGTGTCGCTTTGCGTCTGTGAGGACTGCAATCTGGTACAGTTAAAAAACGATGCGGTTTATTACTACAGAGATGTTATAAGAGCGGGCGGATATTCCACTACGATGGAAGACTTAAGAAAGAGTGAATACAAACATTTTATAGAGTTTGCATCGCTTGAAGGTAAGAAGATAATAGAAGTCGGTTGCGGTAGAGGAGAGTTCTTAGGTATGCTTAAAGGTTTTCCGGTGGAAGGCTACGGTACGGAGCATAAAAAGGAACTTGTAGAGATCGCCAAAGGTGCGGGGCTCAGAGTGGATGAAGACTTTCCGGAGAGTGAAGAACATGTATTTAAGAACGGACCTTTTGATGCCTTTATGTCATTTAATTTTTTGGAGCATCAGCCGCATCCGAGGACATACTTAAAAGCAATATATAATAATCTATGTGATGAAGGCTATGGACTTATTACGGTACCGAGCTTTGAGTATATCTTGGAGCAGAACAGTTTCTATGAGATAATCCCGGACCATATTGCATATTACAATTTTGACAGTCTTACACATCTTTTAAATATAAGCGGATTTGAGGTGCTTGAGTCAAGTACGGTCAACAGAGATACTATTGAAGTGATAGTGAAAAAGAGAAAGTTACCTGATATAAGCGGTATTATCGCAAAGAAGACGGATATCGCAAAAGAAGTACTTGATACGGTAAAGGGCTATTCAAAGATAGCCATATGGGGAGCGTCACACCAAGGATTTACACTTTGCTCCACAACAGGTATTGCAAAGTATGTGGACTGCATCATAGATTCGGCACCTTTTAAGCAGGGAAAATTTGCACCGGCATCACATATTGAGATCATTTCACCGGATGATGCAAGAAAGAGAGAGCTTGAAGCGATAGTGATAGTAGCACCGGGATATACGGATGAGATAGCAGGTATTATAAAGACCACGTTTGACAAGAATATAGACGTCTATACATTGATGACTGACAAATTGAAGAGGTTATAATTATAAAAAAATATAAATTTATACATTATTGCCGACGTGAGAGTAGTTTTAGAACTGCTTAAGACGATGCGTGAGAGTAGTTTGAAGTAAAAATGCACAAATTAAGACTCACGTGAGAGTAGTCAAAATCAGGTCAAAAATCGGAATGAAATGTGAGAGCAGTCAGTGTAAAAAACAATAAAAATACAAAAAGCGTGAGAGTAGTGAAAGAGAGCAGTAGTAGTAAGCGTATTATATTAAAAAATAAGAGTCGGGGGTGATGCCTTGACTCTTTTGTATTTTAAAAATACATTGCACATAAGTTACTGACTTTTTTAAGAAAATATGGTATGTTCTGCGGGTGGTTTTGCAGGATAATAATCATATGTTAATAAAGATAATTTTAGACAGTTTTAGAGGCGTAAGGGAAATTAAAATTTTCTTAAAATAATTTTACAAAATCAATCAGGCTGTTTTATAAAATGACTATTTATGGTATTATCTATCGTGCAGTCAAAGAGTGATAAGGAGGAGAACATGAAGTTCAAGTTCGTGTATAATACTGCACATGGATGGTAAAATATTAAACATAGGCTAAGTTTGGAGTGATCGTTTAGATGACTCCTAAAAGTGGTTTTGTGGATACTTTACTAAATGTTAGATTAAGGAGGTTTAATGAAACAATTTAGGAAACGATTTTACAAATAACACTTCAGGCACAAGCCCTGTATTTGAATCAAGTGTTACATTGACTCCAAGTGACGATAAGAAGACAACCAATGCGGCACTTGAAGCAAGCAACTCTACATTGAAAGTAAAATATGTAGATATGGCAGGCAATCCTATACCTCTTGATGACGGTAGCGGAAATGTGGCCGATACGGACAGCGTTCACGGCTTTAGAGATCCATATACGGTAACACCGCCTATAACACTTACAGGTGTAGCTAATTATGAATATGCAGCCTGATCTTACAAACGGCAGACCGCTTAGCGGAACATTAAATCCGGGACAGAATGTCGTAATATTAAAGTACAAGAGAAAAACTGCAGGAAATATAACTGTAAACCACTTCGAAGTAGGTGGAAGCACACAGCTTTATACACCTTCAGGAGCAACATCGCCAAGTGCGGAAACATATGTAGGAACAGAAAAACTGGGACTATTTGAGAATCTTACAAATAGAGAAGCGGACATCGCCAACTTCGAGTATGTAAGTACAGATGTAACAGGAGTACCTTCAGCAACATCGCAAAGTGCTACAGGTGATACAACAGTTACATATCAGAGAGCTCCACAGACAGTAACCTACAGATACAAGAGAAAAGACGCTGCAGATATAACGGTGCACCACTATGAAGTGGGAGGAAGCACAGAGTTATATACTCCAACCGGAAGCACAACACCAAGTGCACAAACCATACCGGGTGCCGGAAAACTCGGAACAACTGTAAATCTTACAAATAAAGAAGCGGACATCCGGCAAGCCGGACAGCCCACTCACCTCCCCGTGATTT